>JAUWBF010000028.1 GCA_030601755.1 Verrucomicrobiota bacterium
CGAGGTCAGCGCGCTCGACGCCGACGACGTCACCCAGGACTTCGGCTACCTCAGCTACCTCGTGCTCACCGAGTCCATCCCCACCGCCACGTCCTACGCCGTGTGGACCAGCCGCCAACGCCTGCCCGCCGACCAAGCCGCGCCCGAGCTCGACCCCGACCACGACGGCCTCACCAACCTCCAGGAGTTCGCCTTCAACCAAGACCCCCGGCAACCCTCCCCCGCACCCGCCGCCACGCTCACCCGGACCGACGACCACACCTACCTCACGCTCGACACCTCGCTGAACCCCGACGCGGACGCCCCCGTCGTCGTCGCCGAAGTCTCCGGCGACCTCGCCCACTGGGACTCCGGCCCGGCGCACACGACCACCCTCGGCCAGACCGCCGACCGCTACACCGTTCGCGACAATACCCCCTTGGAGGAACAACCGCGGCGCTTCATGCGACTCGTCGTAGTCCCCCAATAAACAACCACTTGGACCACCTTGCCAATTCCGGCTTGATTCATTTTGTATTTTTTAAATACATTTAGACATCCCACCCACCCCGAGAACCCGTTTCCCATGAAAAAAACCCTGTTAGCCTCCGCCCTTGTCCTCTCGCTGTGCCTGCCCGCCACGGCCGAAACCGTTCACCAAACCCTCCGCGGGACCGCCGCCTACAAAGGTGACGGCTCCGACGCCGTCGAGTCCGGCCTGATGGAGACCAAGGTCGTCGACAACGCCAAGGTCGCCCGCATCAAGGGTTCCATGAACCAGTGGGGCTACGTCACCTACTGGATCGGCCAGCGCACGCCTCCGGGCACCGCCACCGTGCGTATTCGTGTTTACAATACCGGCGAGCCCGTCGCCGGCTACTCGCTGTATCTCTCCGGCGGCCCCAACGACGCCTACGGCAAGGTCGCCATCCCCGACGGGGCGGCCGCCAACAGCTTTGTCGACATCAACATCCCCGTCGCCCTCGCCAAGGAGTGGAGCGGCATCGTCCTCAAGAAGATCACCAAGGACGAGCTCCCCGGCCCCTGGATCGAGTCGGTCAGCGTCATTCTCGAGTAACCCTCAAGCCCCACCCAAAACAAAATGCGCACTTCACCCTCCTCCACCTTCCGGACCCTGTGTCCGCTCCTCGCCCTCGCGGCGTTCGCCCCGCTTGCCGCGTCCGCTCAAGTCATCTTCATGGACTTCGGCCAAAACTCCACGAGCGGTTGGAACAACGTGACCACCAACGCGACCAACGCCTCCCCTGTTTCCCTCACCGACTTCGACACCCAGCTAGCCAGCGGACTGAGCTATCAGATCACCGCAGATTTCACATCACGGAGTGAGAACAGCTCATCGCCAACGTTCGCAGACTACCCACAAAGCGCGGTGCTCGACTTCTTTCACGGCAACAGCACCACCGCGTCGCCGAAGACCAGCACGATTGAGTTCACCGGTTTCGACCCAAGCAAGAGTTACACCTTCACCTTCGTCTCGAGCCGCTACCGCACCGACAGCCAAGACCTCTCGACCCTGTTCACGGTTACCGGCGAAGGCACCAGCTCCGTGACGGTCAACGCCAACAACAACGCCAACACCGTATCCATCACCGCGGTGAAGCCCGACGCCCTTGGAGCCTTCACTCTGGATATCGGCAAGGGAGCGACCAACACCTTCAACTATTACTATCTCAACGCCCTCAAGATTGAGGCTGTCGCCATCCCCGAGCCCAGCGCCGCCGCCGCGCTTCTCGGTCTCGGTGCCCTCGGCATGTGCGTCCTGCGCCGCAAGCGCTGAAGACCCGCTGAATCTTCCCTACAGGCCGGAGACGTTCGCGTCTCCGGCTTTTTTGCGTCCGCATGTGTGCGCAAAAAAGTAGCGCAGGCATCCTGCCTGCCATCGATCCGGACGGCCGGCTGGAAGCCGGCGCTACTGTCCCGAGCACAAAAAGCGGCCCTCCCGTTTTGGGAAGGCCGCTGCCGTTTCACCATAATCCAGTCGTGCGACCAATCATCTCACGGCGTCACCAGCCGTAGCTCGGCCTGACGCCAGCCGCCGGTCACGAGCAGCACCGTGGCGAAGCCCGAAGTTTCGTTGATCCGCAGGTGCGACAGTCCCGCCGGCGCGGAGACATCGAGGTTGCCTCTGAACACCTCCGCCAGGCTGAACGGTCGGAGGCGGAGGGCACGGCGGGGGAAGGGAGGAGGCGATGTCCAGTCGAGCAGGATTTCCAACAACAAGCCAAACCCGCTCGTCGCGCCGCCTGCTCAGACCTTTCGCCTGATCAACGCGGGTTGTCCACGACGTGACCGCTCGGCGCGCCGTGCACAGCCGTGGACACCGGAGCGGCGGGGCTGAGTCTTTTGTCAACAAGGCGTTGTATGATCCGAGGCATTGTCCGAGCATCCGGCGCTCCCCTCTCGAAAATCATGCCCATTCCCTCGAAAAGCCGTGCGGTCCTCGTGTTGGAAACCCTGTTCGACTGCGTCTTGTTGGCGGTGGTCTCGCTGTTGGGCGCCATGGTCGGCGCGGTGCTGATGCAGGGGATAAGGCCGGACACGCAAAACCTCGCACGCTCGGTCACGTGGTTGGCGGTCGCGGTGGTGATCGCGCTGGCTGGCTGGGCCTGGATCGAGACGAAGAGACGGCTGCGTCCCGTGTCCTGCGGACTTGTAACCGGCGGCATGCTGCTCGTCGGAGGCGTCGTTTGTCTGTGGATACAGGCGTTCAGACTGGAACTGGAACACACCGGATCGGACGGGGTTCTGGCGGTGGCGGCCCAGATGCTGATGTTTCTGCTGCTGCTTCTGGTGTGCTTCATGGCCCGCCATTTCGCCCTAGGCCGGCGGTGGTGGCGATGGCCCGCGCGGGCGGCGCTCTCGGCGGCGGTCGCGGTCGTGGTGGTTTACCTCAAGTCGGACGCCGAGGAATCACCCAGCGTGGTGCGGAACCGCGAGGCGGTGTCCGGCTATTATGACGACGAGGCCTCCTACCTGCTGACCTTGCGCTATTCCCCGAAGCCCGGGGCGGGGCTGGTCATGGCCGAACTACCCCACCGGCTGAACATTCCTTCGGAAGAGCCAAAGCGTTCGACCTACCTGAAAGCGCATCGCGAAGAGATCGAGGCGAACTGGGCGGCGTTGACCGACGTGCGTGCCTGGTGGTCGGAGATGGCGGCGCTGCCGGCGCTCGGCGACCGAACCTCCGGCCGCATTGACCAGCCCATCATGAAGTTCACACCGGTCAGAGCCTACACGCACCACGCGTTGGCCGTCGCGGAGTTGCGAGCGCTGGATGGCGACGGCGACGGGGCCATTTCGATGGTGTCGGACGTCTTCAAGGTCGGTGCCTACCTGGAGTTCCCGACCTGCACGCTTGTTCGCGGCATGGTCGCGGTGTTCGTGCAAAGGAACGCGCTCAAAAGCGCGACGTTCATCTTTGAGCACGCGGAGGTTTCCCGGCAGGCGCGTGGAGAGTTCGCGGCGTTGCTGGCCGCGCGGCATGATCCGGCGGACTCGCTCCGGCGGATGTTGCTGGCCGACGGCATTTACACGGAGAACGTCGTTCGCTCCGTCGACAACGCGGGCAGCCTGGATATGTCCGTTGGCGAAATGGGAGACTGGGCGTTCATCTTCGGCGGCGGCGTGCGCTGGCTGACATTCGATACCCAGGACACGATCAACCGGATTCACGACGAGTTGGAGATACAGTCCGATCTGGCGGCTGCGCGTGACCTGGATGCCTTGCGGCGGCGCGACGATGAAATGTGGCGGGAGCTGCACGGCCTATTTCAGATCAAGAACATCGGCGGCCGCATGATGATGTCGCTGATGATGCCCGCCTACACCTCGATCACGAGGCGCTACTGGGAAAAGGAGGACCTGCGCCAGGCCATGCTGACGCGACTCACTGCGCCTCTTGACTGAACGAATCAAAGACACCCGCGCGAACAAGGCCGTTCAAGGCGGTGTTGCCATCGGTGGTCGTCAGCCGCGCCGGCGGACCTGCACGAAGACACCGCCGTTGGTAGTCTTCGTTTTTTAACCTCGAACAAGTCGATGGCAGAGAAGAGGTCTACGAGCTTGCCGAAGCCGTGGTTGCTCGGATCGAACGAACCCTAGTTGATGGACGGGGAGCGCCCGGCCGCCAGACCAGCGAAGTCGGCCTCCATCGTTCAGACGAGACGAACAGTGCGCAGCGCGAAGGGCCGGTGCCATTCCTTCGCCTCGCACGTGTCCTCGAGCAGGTTGCAATCGCCCGCGAGCGTCAGCGGAGCCACCGGCGCGACCGCCATGCGCGAGGCCGAGCCGGCGGCGTCGTAAAGCCGCACGATCACGCCCTCGCCGGACTCGGCGGGCTTGACGGTCTCAACCACGATGCCGGGCGCGGGTTCCGCGATCAGCGAAGCCGAGGCGCGCGTGCCGCCGCGGTGAGCGAGCAGCGGGGTGTTGAGCTCGTAAGCCGGGCGCACCACGGACTCCACCGCCCACCCGCCGGCGTGCGGCAGCAGCGCGTAGGTGAAGCGGTGCACGCCCTTGTCGCCACGCGGGTCGGGATGACCACCGCCCTTGAGCAACGAGAGCCGGACGCGGCTGCCCAGCACGGAGAGACCATATTTGGAATCGTTGAGCAGCGACACGCCGAAGTCCGCCTCGGAGAGATCGGTCCACTTGTGTTGGCTGACCTCGAACCGCGCGCGGTCCTCGGCGAAGTTGCGATGCGTGCCGCGCTGCAGGTGGCCAAACTGGATCTCGTGGCGAGCCGCCGGCGTGTGCACCGCGAGCGGGAACTCGACACCGAGGTAGCGGTGCGGTTCTTCCCAATCGACGACGGTCTCGAAATCAACGCGCGCGGTGTGCGCATGGACCACGATGTCCTGCGTGAGCACGGAGCGGCGGCCGAGCTTAAGCACGCGGCGCAGGCGGAGCTGCAACGGTCCGTCGGCCACGACGCTGAACCCGGCGGGCGACGTAAGCGGCGCGAGCTTCAGTTCAAGATCGGGATCGATGTCCCAATTGTCCCACTGCGCGGGGATGTCCTCGCCGAAGACAAAGGTATTGAGCGGACCGCCGCGCGCGTCGCGCAACTCGCGGCCCGAGGCCAGATCGAGCCACGAAACGATGCGCCCGGCCTCATCGAAACGCAGCACCGCGTGCGGCGTGCGCAGCGTGTCGCCCTCGTAGGCGAACGGCGATTCGGAGGAGGAATGCTCGCCGGCGGCGAAGGTGGTCGCACCTAGTGGCGGCAGGGCCAGTCCGGTGAGCGCGCGGCGGCGTTCGCCCCAAGGCGTCTCGATCTCCTGCGAGGCGACGCCGGCGGGCGCGGGGTGCGCGGCGGCGATCCAGCCGGCGTCGCGCGTCCAGCCCAGCGTATTGTGAATGCTGATACGGCCCGCGTCGCCATCGGAGAGCGCGGCGAGCAGTTCGCCGGCATGGGCGCGGGCGTCGGCGACCAATTGGCCGAGCTCACGGATGGCGCGGTCGTGCACTTCGGGGATCGAGGTGCCGGGCAGGATGTCGTGGAATTGGTTGAGCAGAAGCACGCGCCAGAGCGTCTCGAGGCGCGCCGCGTCAGTCTCGACTCCGGCGAGACGCGCGCGGGCGGCGCAGTAGTCGAGGTTTCGCAGGGCAAACTCGGCCTCGCGGTTCAGGCGCTTGATGGCGGCCTGCTGGGTGAGCGCACCGCGATGGCCTTCGAAGTAGAGCTCGCCGACGTAGAGCGGCGCGCGCACGGCGTCGGCTTGCAGCCCATCCATGAAATCCGAAACAGAGGTGTAGGTCGCGCGTGGACAGCCATCGAGATCAGCCACGCGACGGGCCATTTCGAGCATCTCGAAATCGGGACCGCCGCCGCCGTCGCCGCGCCCGAAGGAGACGAGGCGCGCCTGGTTGACGTCGGGGTGGCGCACGCAGTTCTCGGTCTTGCGGAAGTCCTTGGGGCCCGTGCCGGCAAGCTTGTTGATGAGCGTGCCGGGATCGGGCGCGCAGTGGATGTCGTTGAAGTGCGTGAAGACGCGCGTGCCGTCGATGCCCTCCCACCAGAAGGTCTCGTGAGGAAAGCTGTTGGTGTCGTTCCAGGTGAGCTTGGTTGTCAGAAAAAAACGGATACCGCACCCGGCGAGGATCTGGGGCAGCGCGGCCGAGTAGCCAAAGGTGTCGGGCAGCCAGAACGTGTCGCCGGTGTAGTCGAAGTGCTCGCGGGTGAACTTGCGCCCGACCAGGAATTGGCGGATGAGCGCCTCGCCGCCGGCGAGGTTGACGTCAGGCTCGACCCACACACCGCCGTTGGGCTCCCAGCGTCCCTCGGCGGTGCGGCGCTTGATGCCCTCAAAAATGTCCGGATAGCCCGTGCGCATGAACTCGGCGTGCACGGCCGAGCTTTGCACAAAACGATACTCGGGATACTGCTCCATGAGGCGCAGGACGTTGCTGTAGGTGCGGGCGCACTTGCGGCGGGTCTCGTCGATGGTCCACAGCCAGGCGGTGTCCATGTGCGAGTGGCCGATCAGTCCGGCACGGGCGGCGCTGTCGCCGTTGCGCTTGGCGAGTTCGTGGCCGAGCAACGCGCGCGCCTCGATGATGCCGGCGCGCCAGACGGACTCGTCGACGCCCTCGGGCTCCTCCCATACGGCGGCGTAGACGCGGTCGAGCGCGGCGAGCAATTGTCCCTTGCGAAAGCTGCGCTCGGGCAACGCCTCGGTCAGCGTGCGAATGACGTGCAGGTCGACCACGAAGTCCTTCACCAGTTCGTCGCGCCGGGCGATGAAGAGGCCGTTGAACGTGCGGATGAACGGCGGCCGATAAACGTCCTGCGTGCGCGGCGTCTCGCCCGGATGCACGCCGACGACCTCGTGGCCCGCGTAGGCCTCGACGAGGATGCGGAACGTCTCGCCCTTGCGTGCCGACGGCGCGAGCAGCAGCGCCCGGTGGTCGCCGCGCTGCCACTTGTAGTCGGCGTGGTTGAAGATGCCGCAGCAGCGACCGTTGACGCGCAACAGCGCCTCGCAACCGCCGGTGTCGGCCCGCACGTAGAGCGGCTCGTCGTGGTCGCGGTCGGCCGTCCACTCGGCGTGAAACCACGCGCTGCCACCGGAACAACCCCAGGTCCACCCACGCTCCACCGCGGCCCACGGAAAACTTGCGTCCGGTTCGGCCGACAGATGCTCGCAGGTGCCGAACGCCTTTGTTTTTAACTCAAACAAATCAGCATGAATGCGGTTGCGATAACCCGACTCGATGCGAGCCAGCTTGGTCAGGGTTTGGGGGGAGGATATCACTGGATGTCCGGGGAAGGGAGGGCGGTTTGACAGGGGGGATTAAATGCCGATTCGGCGCCGGCCTGTAAATGTTTCTTTAAAAAACAAATTGAAGTCAATCCCGCGCCTTTTCGTGGGAAATGACTTGCTGGTTGTCTTTTTTAAATACATATCTGTTTCCATGTCACCCCGCCGCCCCCGCATCACCGCCCTCGCTTCGTCCGGCTTCACGCTGGTCGAGTTGCTCACCGTGATCGCCATCGTCGGCGTGCTTGCGGCCATAATGATCCCGGTGGTCGGCAAGGTGAAGGAGTCGGCCCGCAATGCCGAGTGCCTGTCCAATCTGCGGCAGGTCCACGTGCGCTACTCCAGTTTTGTGGCCGACAACCGCGGACGCATTCCCATCGCCCAGAAATCCGGCTGGGACTGGCGGCATATCCTGAACAGCACCAATCCCAACGCCTACGACCCGGAGGGGTTTAAGCGCGAACGGGCCGTGTTCGGCTGCCCGGTCAAACGCCGCCTGCGCGAATCGACCGACCCGACCGAACCCACCTATTCCCTGAATCTGCGCATCAACCGACTCGGCGCCGGCGGCGCCACCGAGGAGCGCCCGATGGCGGTCTTTGAGCAGCCGTCGCGCACGCTGCTGTTCGCCGACGGCTACTACAAGTCGAACGGCGAGCTGAGCCCGACCCTCGAGCCCAACAACCCGCCGGAGTTCATTCACAACGACAAGGCCAACGTCGTATTCCTCGACGGCCATGTCGCCTCGCTCACGCGGGACCAGGTGCCCACCTCCACGCCCGTCGGCACCGAGGATCATCTCTTCTGGTATGGCGTCACCCGCCCCTGAGGATCAGCCTGCGAACTTCCCCGCATGACCCCTCCCCCGCCCCGCGTGCCGTTCTTCGCGCCCGACAGTTTTTGGAACACGCCCATCTCCGCCGACGCCAAGGCCGACGCCGGGAGCGCGCGTTGGATCGAGCTGCTTGACGGTTGCCAACCCGGACGCGGCCTGCACGTCAACCTGCACGACTGGACCATTCCGATTTTTCACGCCGACGCGTCCACCCCGCGGCACCGCCTGCATCCCAAACTCCTGCACTGCCACCTCTCGCAAGGCCACGTGAAGGCCAGCCAGCACCGGCTCACGCCCGACCATCCGCATGGCCTGCACAAGAGCGTGCGCGGCGTCGACATTCCGATCCCCGACCACGCCGCGCCGGACGCCAAGCAGGACGCGCATATGGCGATCGTCGACGTCGACGCGCGCCGCGTCTACGACCTGTGGCAATGTCGCCGCGAGGACGACGGCACCTGGCACACCAACGCGGCCATCGCCTACGATCTCGACGGTCCCGGCGTGTTTCGTCCCGAGGATCTCGAGGGCATCGCCAACGACGAGAGCGTGCACTTCTACGGGCCGTGCCGCGCCAGCGGCGTGCCCCTGCTCGCGGGCCTGATCATGCGCGACGAGATCGAGGCCGGCCGCATCGAACACAAGCTCGCCTTCGCGTGTCCCGTGCCCGGGTTGCAACGTCATGTCTTCCCACCCGCGACGTGGACCGACGGTTGGTTGCCCGGCGGACTGCCCGAGGGCTGCACGTTGCAACTCGACCCCGCGCTCGACCTCGACGCGTTTTCACTCACCCCCGCCGCCCGCGCCGTCGCCCGCGCGCTCCAGGTTTACGGAGCGGTGCTCGTCGACTACGCCGGCGGGGTTACCCTTTACGGCGAA
The DNA here is from genome assembly GCA_030601755.1 of Verrucomicrobiota bacterium. GTDB lineage: Bacteria > Verrucomicrobiota > Verrucomicrobiia > Opitutales > Opitutaceae > JAUWBF01. The sequence goes on from JAUWBF010000028.1 coordinate 8,977, forward strand.
TCGCTCGAACCGCACGCCGGCCGCTCGTGGCACGGCGCGCTCGGCGAGGAGGATCTGTTCCCGATCCCGATGAAACACTATCGCGTGCTTGAGACCGGACCGCTGCGTCCGCTCGGCTCGCATCCGGTCTATCATCAGGGCATGGCGCGGCTGTTCTACGAGCACATCGAGCGCCACGGCGCCGACGCGCTCAACGCGATGGAGCCCTGGCGCGCCGCGCAGACCACCCCGCGGTAGCCTCGCGAAATCGAGCAGAGTCCACGTGAGAGGCGGTGAAGCCAGAAGCAGGCAACGCCTTCATGACGAAGACGGCGGCGGCTCCGGCGCAAGCGGCGCCTTGGATGGAAGCGGCTTTGAGGGCCGGATAAATTTCGACTGACCGGCCTGCTTCTTGTGGAAGCTCTTGCTGGCTTGGATATCTCGTTTTGAAGGCTGGTATTTGGCTCCCATGCCGGACAGCGGCGGCGAAAGAACGCCCGTTCGCAATCTCTATTTGGAATAGCTCGACGAACCCGCCAAACGACTCAGTCCAGCGCCGCCTTGACGACGAAGAGGAGTTTGGCGGCGCTGAATGGCTTGGGCAGGCAGTGGCTTACGCCGGCGGCCTCGGCCTTGGGAATCTTGCCCTGCGCGGTGATGCCGCTGGCGGCGACGACGCGGACGGCCGGGTTGAGTTTGCGCAGCGCGTGGATCGTGGCGGCTCCATCCATCACGGGCATCATCATGTCGGTGATGACGAGCGCGATGTCGGCGCGGTTCGCCGCGTAGAGCGTGAGCGCCTCGGCGCCGTCGGTCGCCGTCAGCACGCGATAGCCGAAGGCCTCGAGGATCTTGCGGGCGATGGCGCGGATGGACTCCTCGTCGTCGACCACAAGGATTGTCTCGCCATGACCGCGGGGCAGGTCGACGGCCGGGGCCGCCTCGCCGCCACCGCGCGCGCGTCCGCCACCGACGGGCAGGCAGACGGTGAAACGGGTGCCGCGGTCGGGCTCGCTGTAGACACGGATGAAGCCGCCGTGGCCCTTGACGATGGCCAGCGAGGTCGAGAGGCCGAGGCCGGTGCCCTTGCCGACCTCCTTGGTGGTGAAGAAGGGATCAAAGATCTTTTCGAGATTCTGCCTGGCGATGCCCACGCCCGTATCCTCAACCGTGATACAGACGTGCGGGCCGGGCTTGGCGTCGAGGTTCATCGCCGCGATGCTTTCGTCGATCTGCTCGTTGCGCGCGGCGAGCGTGAGCCGGCCGCCGTCGGGCATGGCGTCGCGGGCGTTGACGCAGAGGTTGACGAGCACCTGGTGGAGTTGCGTGGGGTCGCCGATGAGCGGGCTGAGGTCGTCGGCCACGCGGCTCTCGATGACGATGTCCTTGGGGAAGGTGTCGCGGGCGATGCGCTCGACCTCCTTGAGGATGCGGCGCAACTGCACCTCCGTGCGCTGGCCGTCCATGCCGCGCGCGAAGGACAACACCTGCCCGACCATGGCCGCGCCGCGCTGCGCGCTGGCCGCGATCGACTCGAGCAGGGCGACGCGCGACGGCACCGGCTCGTCCATGCGGAGCATGTCGGTGGCCATGAGGATGGGCGAGAGCACGTTGTTGAGGTCGTGGGCGATGCCGCCGGCCAGCGTGCCGATGCTCTCCATGCGCTGCGCGCGCAGGAACTGGTGCTCCATGCGCTTGCGGTCGGTGATGTCGGTGTTGATGGCGAGCACGCCGCGGGGCTTGCCGTCCTCGTCGCGCACGAGGGTCCAGTGGCACTCGACGGTGAGCTCGGCGTCGGCCTTGGTCACCTGCCGCAGTTCGCCCACCCACTCACCCTTGGCGACGGTCTGGCGGGTCGCCTCAAGGAAGTCCGCGGAGTCGCGATAGAGGAGCTTGTCGATGGTCCGCCCGAGGGCCTCGGTCGCGGTCCAGCCGTAGAGGCGCTCGGCGCTCTTGTTCCAATAGGTGACGCGGTGGTCGAGGTCGCGCAGGATGATCGCGTCGCGCGCCTTGTCCAGCAGCGCGGCCTGCTCGCGCACGCGTCGGTCGAAGTGCTGCCGGTCGAGCTCGGCCGAGGCGCGGCTGGCGAAGATGCGCAGCGTCGAGAGAATAAATTCCGTGCGCGCGACCGGCCGGCGGTAAAGCACCGCCATGAGCCCGATCATGTCGCCCTGGGCGTCGAGCAGGGGATGTCCGATGTAGGCCTGCGCGCCGAAGGCCCCGAGCAAGCCGCAGGCGGGAAACACCGCCTGCACGTCGTGCGCGATCACCGCGGGCTGCTCCGGAGAGATGCTGGCGCAGGGGCCGCCTTCCATGCGGTAGGTGACGTTTTCCGCGAGCTGGTTGTCGACGACGAGCGACAGGGTGCGGACCTCGCCGCGGTCGGCGGGATTGAGTCGGCCGATGACGCCGACATCGGCCCCGAGCGCGGTCACCATGCTTTGCGTGAGGCTGTCGAAAAAGGCCTCGCCGATGGAGGTGGACACGCCGCGCGAAACCGTGAGCACGGCGTCGAGCGTCTTCTTGCGATCCTCGCGCGCGCGCAGCGCGTCGAGGCCGTAGGCGAGGTCGTCGGCCAGTTGTTGCAACAACGCGATCTCGTCGGTGCCGATGTCGACCGCCTCGGCCGCGTGCAGGCCGAGCAGACCGTGGCAGCGGGTCTTGTCACGCAGCGGCAGACAGACGACGCTGCGATAACCGCGCCGCCGAGCCGCTTCGCGCCAGTGGACAAACCGGTCGTCGTGCTCGATGTCGGCGCAGACGACGGCCGCGCCTCCGCGGATGGTCAACCCGGCCGGGCCGCATCCCTCGGGTTTGGTTTCATCCCAGCTCACGCGGATCTCCGCGAGGTAGCCGTCCTCGCGGCCGGCGTGCGCGATGGGCCGGATGGTGCGCGCCTCGTCCTGCTCGGCAAAGCCGACCCAGCCCATGCAGTAGCCGCCGATGTCCACCGCGATGCGGCAGATTTCCTGCAACAGCCATTGCTCGGACTCGGCGCGGACGAGCGCCTCGTTACAACCGCTCAACATCAGCCGCGCGCGGTCGACCCGCGCCAGCTCGCGCTCCATCTGGTAACGCGCGCTCACGTCCTCGGCCACGATCACCATACTGACCGGCCCGCCTTCCTGGTTGGGCATGAGCGACACGCTGGCGCGTTTCCAGATCGTCGCGCCCTGCCGGCCGATGCAGCGCGTCTCGGTCACAAAGTGCTCCCGCGTTCCCGCGACCAGCTCGGACAACAGCCGCTCGTTGCGCGCGCGCTCGTCGGGGTGCAGCAGATCCGCGAGCTTCATGCCGCGCAGTTCGTCCTCGGTGTAGCCGACCGTCGTGCAGTAGGACGGGTTGGCCTGCAAAAACCGCCCCGCGGACGAGATCACCGCGATGCCCGTGGCCGCGCCCTCGAACATCCGGCGAAAACGTTGCTCGCTGTCGCGCAGCTCCTGCTCGACCCTGGTGCGACGCGCGATCTCGTCGGCGAGCTGGCGGGTGCGCTCGCCCACGCGTCGGCGGATGGCGAGGTTCCACAACACCACGCCGACCCAGATCACCCCGGCCAGCGCCAAGCCGCGCGTCACCCAGCGGGGCAACGCCACGTCCGAACCATCCTCCGGCTCAAAGACAAACCCCGGCAGGCGTGCGGTGCCCGGCGCCATGCCGATGTCGGCGTAGATCTCCGCGATGCGCTCCCAGCGACCGGGATTCATGTGGCCGACCTCAACCAGATCCGGCTCGATGTAGGCGTGCATGCGCCGGGCCTCCTCGAGCAGCAGCTCGCGCGTCATGCCCCGCTCGCTCACGCCCGGCAGAGCAAGGATCAGGTCCACGACCTGCCCGGGATTTTCCAACGCGAACCGCCACCCGCGCAGGCTCGCCCGCACGAACGCCGCCGCCTGTTCCGGACGCGCCTCCACCAACCGCTCGGTCGTGAACAACGTGTCTCCGTAAAAATCCACCCCGTAGTCCCCGCTGCGCAACAACGCCGGCTCCACGCCCCGCGCCAGCAACTCCGCCGGTTGCAACGTCGCATAAGCGGCCATCGCGTCGACCCGCCCCTCGACCAGGTCGTCCAGGTTCCAACTGTGCGGCACGATCTCCACCCGCGAAGGGTCCAGCCCCTCGTTGAGCAGCATCGTCTTGAACTGCGCGACTCCCTGATGGTCGTTGAGCATCACCCGGCGGCCGATCAGGTCCGAAGGCCGGCGAATGCCCCGGTCCGCGCGCGTCATCATCACATAGGGCGAATGTTGAAAAACCGCCGCGCACACCACCAGCGGCTCGCCGTTCAACCGAAACCGCACGATGTCCGCGTCCCCCACCCCGAAATCCGCCCGCCCCGCCAGCACCGCCTCCACCGACGACTCCCCCGGACGGCCCTCGACGATGTTCACCGACAGCCCTTCCTCCGCGTAATAACCCTCCGCCTGCGCCACGTAGTAACCGGCGAACTGATACTGATGCCGCCACTTCAACCACAACGTCAGCCCCGCCTCCGCCGCGCCCGCCGGACCGGTCGCCGCCAGCAACCCGCCCGCGACGATCCACACGCGCAAACGGAGCGTTCGACGGCCGGGAAAAAATGATCTGCCTGAGGGTAGTGTCATCGACGATGCCGTCATCCGCTGCCGGCCACGCCCTCCATAAGAACGCCTTCACGGAGGCAAGCAATGCGCAAGCGGCCACCCGCGCACGTCAATCGCCCCGCCGGCAGCCGGCAAAATGGCCGCCGACAGTCCGGTTACTATTTTTTACAGACACACGGCCCAAAATCCGCCAACCCTCTTACCCGCCGACCGACGGCCTCGCGATGAAACCTGACGAGCGATCACAACCCAATCGAGGTCCCCGGCCCGGCGCTCCCGGCACGGCCGCCTCGGCGGTGGCGCTCGCCAAGGCGATCAGCGGAGACACCCTCATCGGCCTGCCCGGCAACTCGCTGCGCCTCCCGCCCCGCAATGCCCCGGCCGCCACCCCGGCGCAGGCTCCGGCCCAGCCCCCCGCCCCCGCGCCCACCGCCAAACCGTTGCGCGTGGCCCAGCCCACCCGACCCGCGCTCCCGACCGGCCCCACCCCCGCCCCCTCCCCCTCTTATCTGCTGGCGCAGGCCCCCGCGGGTGCCGCCGCGACCGGTGCCACCGCCGCGCCCATGCCCGCCGGCACGGCCACCACCCCGCCGATGCCCGCCGCCGGTGCCGAGACGCCCGTTGACCGCGGCTCCGACCCCGGCTCGTCCGCCGGCGTCATCCGCGCCATCACCCTGATGGTGAAGTTCGGCATCGCCGCCGCCGTCGTCGGAGGCATCGGCTACTTCACCTTCACCTCGGTCGTCCCCGTCCTCAAGGAGATGTCCAACCCGACGCCCGTCGGCGCCGGCGTCGACAAGGAGGCCCCCGTATTCGTGCAGGCGATACAGCAGACCCGGCAGGTCGTCGCCAAGAACGACGCCAACGTCGCCCGCCTCGACGCCATTCTCGCCGACCCCACGGGCTCCGGTGTCACCGAACCCCCCGCCCCCTCCGGCCAGCTGGCCGCCCCCGCCGGCCCCGAGACGCTCCCGCCGGGCCTCGATCCCAACCAGCAGCCCATCCCCGACTCCGCCTTTGCCGGCGCCCCCGCCGAGCCCGTCAACGTCTCCATCTACGCCCCCGGCAGCCCCATCGAGGTCAAGTTCACCAAGTTCCCCGGCTCCGACCTCTCGCAGGAACTCATGGAGATCATGGCCGGACGCGTCACCGGCTTCGCCGTCAACGGCATCCGCCACGGCACCACGCCGCGCATCGTCATCGACGGCGTTCTCTTCAAGCCCGGCGACATGGTCGACTTCCAGCTCGAGCTCACCTTCGCCGGCATCGACACCCGCAAGCGCCTCCTGCGGTTCGAAACGCCCAAGGGCGATCTCATCACCCGCACCTACTGAGCGTATTCAGTAACCGGTGACAAACAGTCGGATACCCGCCGTCCCGCCCGCTTCGGAAATCGTAACAGGACGGTAAAAATCCCGCCGCCAACCAACTGCGAATCAAGCTGTTTCAGCGCCCGCGACGCGCCGGCATTCACAGGAGAAACCCGGTCGGTCACCGGTCGATGAGCAGCGTGCGACAAGAGTTACAATAGAGTCATCGGGTCCTTTTCGATCCAGGTGATACGGACATTCGGTCGGGACGTCCCCGTCGTGCGCACCGTTTTCGGAACGCCACGGCCAAAACCCAAACCCTGATCCCCCCCTCCATGAATACAGCCTCTGGACTGTTTGCGCGCGGCCTCGCGCGCCTCGCCGAACGGATAACCTCGCCAGGCCTGCCGCTCCTCGCCGCCCTGTTGTTCGCCTGCATCCTGCCCTTGGCCTCGGCGGCCAACTTCACGCGAGGCACGGCGACGGCCGTGAAGTTCGGCGTGCACGAGATCACGCTCACCGGCAACGGCTCCGTGGCCAACCCGCAGGACACCATCGCCACGGTGACCTTCACGCCTCCCTCCGGCGCGGCCAACGCCCGCACCGTCCACGCCTTCCACGATGGCGGCCACACCTGGCGCGCCCGCGTCTACGTCTCCGAGACCGGCGCATGGACCTGGACCTCCGCCTCCGCGACCGACGCCGGACTCAACGCCAAGAGCGGCGCGTTCACCGCCGCCGCGTCCTCGCTGCGCGGCAAGCTTGTCAAGCACCCGGCCAACCCCAAGGCCTGGGCCACCGACGACGGCGCGTGGTTTCTCAACGTCTCCGACACCGGCTACTACCTCTTCAACGAGGCCAGCACCCAGTGGCAGGACTTCGTCACCGACGACTGGGACCAGGGCGTCAACTCCATCCGCGTCAACATGGTCGGCGCCCTCCGCCAGTTCGGCAAACAGCAGGTGTCCGACGGCTGGGACCGCGTCTTCGCCGACGCCGGCTACACCACGCTCAACCAGGCCGCGTTCGCCCTGCAGGACCAGCGCATGGAGTGGATGCTCAACAACCGCCCCGGCATGTATCTGCAGCTCATCGTCACGCCCGAGCCCGGCCAGAGCGACGACCGCGTCTGGTATCTGCTCAGCGCCGCCCAGCGCGAACGCTTCCTGCGCAACATCGTCGCGCGCTACGCCGCCTGGCCGCAGGTCTTCTGGCTGGTCACCAACGACGCCTTCGTTTCCAACCACCCCAGGAACGTCGCCATGATCAACGAAATCGGCGCCTACCTCGCCGCCAACGACCCCTGGGCCGACAAGAACCTCCGCTCCAACGGCCAGCGCCGCGACACCGGCTTCTCGTTTCTCTCCGCCGACTGGGTGAACTACATCCATCTGGAGACCACCTACGACCTCTCCGCCGCACAGGAGGACGCCTACTCATCCACGCCCATGCACGTCTACAACGGCGAGGACTGGTATGAGGAGGAAAAGCCGATCACCAACGACGCCTATTTCTTCCGCCGCCTTTACTGGGCCTACACGCTCTCCGGGGGATCGGCCTGCTACGGCGGCGCGTGGAACCGTATCCTTTCTTATGATACGGCTGGATTCACCGGGCTCGACTCGGCCCCGCACGTCGGCGCCTTCTTCGCCGGCGGCAACCTCACGCTCGTCGACTACCTTGCGGCGGACTCCCGCGTCACCGGCCCCTCCGGCCAGCGCAAGGCCAAGGCCATGCGCACCGCCGACAGCCGCAGCTTCGTCATCTACCATCCCAACGCCGCCGCGGACAACTACCAGACCGTGCCCTCCACCGGCACCGCTTCGTTCACAGTGACCAGCCTGCCCTCAGGCAGCTACTCGCTGCGCTGGATGCGGGCCGACAACGGCACGATCAGCAACGCCGCCGACTTCACCCACGGCGGCGGCAACCGGGCATTCTCCGCCCCGTGGTCCGGCACCGATGTCGTCGCCTGGCTCCGCCCCGCCGGAGGAAGCACCTCGCAGGCGCCGTCGATCACCTCGCAGCCGCAGGGCCAGACGGTAAACGCCGGCCAGACCGCCACCTTCTCGGTCTCCGCCACCGGCACTCCCGCCCCCGCATACCAATGGCAGAAGAACTCCGCCAACATCCCCGGAGCCACCTCCTCGAGCTACACCACTCCGGTCACCACCTCCGGTGACAACGGCTCCGCCTACCGCGTCGTCGTTTCCAACTCCGCCAGCTCCGTCACCTCCGCCTCCGCCACCCTCACCGTCAACGCCCTCCCCGGCGGCGATGTCCCCGCCCCATGGTCCAGCAACGACATCGGCTCCGTCGGCATCTCCGGCGACGCCGACCATGCCTCGGGCGTTTTCACCATCCAGGGCTCCGGCGCCGACATCAACGGCACCGCCGACGCTTTCCACTTCGTCCATCAAGTCATTGAGGGCGACTGTGACATCATCGCCCGCGTCTCCTCGCAGACCAACACCCACAGCTGGGCCAAGGCCGGCGTCATGATCCGCGAGTCCCTCGACCCCAACGCCAAGCGCCTGCTCATGGTCGTCACCCCCAACTACGGCTTCCGCTACCAATACAGACTCACCACCGGCGGTTCCACCCCCACCAGCACCGGCGGCGGATCCCTCTACGCCTCTCCAAACAACTGGGTCCGCCTCGTCCGCGACGGCGACGACTTCACCGCCTACAAGTCCGCCGACGGCTCCAACTGGACCCAGGTCGCCTCAACCTCCATTCCCATGAACTCCGCCATCTACGTCGGACTCGCCGTCTGCAGCCACGACAACTCCGAACTCTCCACCGCCACCTTCGACAACGTCTCTGTCAGCGGCAACGCCGCCGGCGGCCTCCCCTCCCCCTGGGCCGCCGACGACCTCGGATCGGTCGCACTCACCGGCTCCACCGACTACGCCTCCGGCGTCTTCACCATCCAGGGCGCAGGCATCGACATCAACGGCTCCGCCGACGCATTCCACTTCGTCCGCCAGCCCGCATCGGGCGACTGCGAGATCATCGCCCGCGTCACCTCCCAGACCAACACCGACACCTGGGCCAAGGCCGGCGTCATGATCCGCGAGTCCCTCCTGCCCGGTTCCAGGCACGCCATCATGGTCGTCACGCCCGGCAACGGATTCCGGTTCCAGCGCCGCGACACCACCGACGCCACCACCCCCTCCAGCGCCTACGGCGGCGGCCTCAACACCGCCCCCAACAACTGGGTCCGACTCGTCCGCTCCGGCGACACCTTCACCGGCTACAAGTCCGCCGACGGCTCCAACTGGACACAGGTGTCCTCCGTCACCATCCCCATGGCCCCCAACGTCTACATCGGCCTGCCCGTCTGCAGCCACGACAGCTCCGCTCTGTCCACCGTCACCATCGACAACGTATCCGTAAACCCATGACCGCCCCCCGGGTATCCGGCGCCTTTCCCGGCCGCCACCTGTTGCCGGCCGGGATCGTGCTGCTGGGCGTCGGCACCGGTCTCTGGCTGTTGTTCCGCTCCCCCGCCGTCGCGCCCGCCGGCGGCGGGGGCTTCATCGCCGCCAGCGCGACGCAACCCGTCGCTCGCGTTGGAAGCTCCTCTCCGCCCGGGCAACCGGACACCTCGCCCGCGACCCTCGGGGAGTGGATCGCGTCCATCGACACCGACGCCATCCCCGAGACCCTTGAGGAGATGCTGACCATCGCCGACGGAAACCTGCGCACCGAGGCCCGCGCCGCCCTGCTGCGAGACTGGGTTCGGCGCGATCCGCACGGCGCACTCCGGTGGTTTGCCGTTCGCGGAGGCGCCGACCGTCTGCACGAGCAGGCCCGCGACATTTTCGCCGAGCAACTCGCCGCCGGCTCGCCGGCCGACGCGTTCGCGTGGATGGAAAGGAATCTGCCTCCCGCCGCCCGTCAGGAAATCGCCGGGGCGTTTTATCGAGCCTGGGCAGGCAACTCGCCCGCGAGCGCGGCCGGCCAATTGCAGGCCATGATCTCCGCCGCTCCCGGCGGAGACCAGACCGCCAGACTCGACCTGCTCGGCCAGGTCGTCGCCCGGTGGGCCGGCTCCGACATCCGGACGGCCGTCGCCTGGACCACGGCGCTGAACGACGGTCTCGTCAAAATGCGTGCCCTTGAGCAAATCGCCTACCGCTGGACGGAGGTCGACCCGGTCTCCGCGTCGATGCACGTCAGCTCGACGAACAACCCCAGCCTGCTCGCCACCGTCGCCGGCAAATGGGCGGAGACCGATCCGCAGGCCGCGGCCCGCTGGGTCGGCGGCCTGCCGGACGGACATGCCAAAGGCCGGGCGCTGGATGCCCTGCTGAGCGGCTGGGCCCAGTCGGCGCCGGCCGCCGCCGCCGATTACTCACGTCATCTGGCCGCGCCGGAATTGCGCCACCGCGCCATCCTCACGGTCATGTCCACCTGGTCGGAGCAGGCGCCCGCGGAGGCGGCGGCGTGGGCGGCGCTTTTGCCCCCAGGTCCGTCGCGAAGCGCGGCGCTGGCACTGGGTGCCGGACCGGCGTCCTCACCCGAGGGTTGACGCGGACAAGCCCAGCGCCCCCAGGATGACGGGCGTCACCAAGGCCGTGTAACCCGGCTCCGCCGGATGCAGACCGTCCGGCACCCAAGCGCGAAACGTCGCCTCGTCCTCCCGCAGCAAACGCGACCACGCCGGCATGTGGTCGATCAGCAAAAAGCCGCGCTCGGCCGCCACCTCGCGGTAGTTCGCCTGACACTCCGGCAACGTGGGCCGCCAGCCGTCGTGACCCTGCGGACGGTCGATCACCGGGTTCATCACCTGCAGGATGATCTCGCAATCCGGCCGGGCCGCGAGCATGCGGTCGATCATGGCGTTGAGATTCGCCCGCGCCTGCGCCGGCGTGAGTTGAAAGCGGGCCACCGCGTCGTTGACCGCGAACTCCAGGAACACCACGTCGGGAGCATGCGCGAGCACCCGCTCGTCGAGGTTCTCGCAGCCCCAGCCCGAGTGCCGCCCCGGACCGGCGCCGTTGAAGGTCGTGACCAAGCCCGGGAAACGTTGCTCAAGCACCGCCGTCACCTGCGTCGTCCAGGCGCCGCCGGCGGTCAGGCTCGTCCCGTAGAAGACGATGGTTTGCGGCCGGCCCGCCTGCAGGCGGCGGACAAAGGAATGCGGTGTGGCGGGGCTGCTCGGGTGGTTCATGCAGGGCAGGCAACATGAATGCGCCGCACCCGCCCAACCAGTTCAAAACACCTCGCGGCCAACGGCACAGATTCGCAACTCAACCCCGCGCCACCGTTCGGCGGACCGTGGCGAGCGCCCCCGTCAGCACGCCCGCCGCGAAACCCGTGCCGTGCGCAAGCACATCGATGTCGACCCCGCCCGCGCCGAACAATCCCAGCACCGCCACGCCCGAGAACAACGGCACCAGCACCGACCGCCACCGCGCGCCTCCCTGCCCGCGCGCGGCCACCATCACCGCCCGCCCGACCAGCAGCCCCAGCCCCGCGAACACCGCCGTCGAAGCCCCGAGCGAACGATAATCGCTCCCCGCGCGCAACGCGGCCGCCACGACGTTGCCGCCCACCGACGACACCAGCAGCCAGACCCAACCGCGCCTCACGCCGAACGTCAGCAACACCGCGAAAAACACCCACAACCCGCCGCCGAGGTTCGACACCAGGTGCCCAAGATCGCCGTGCAACCACAGCGCCGTGAACGGCCGCCACCACTCGCCGTGCGTGAAAACCCGCTTTGGGTCCAGCAACCACCCCTCGGTCAACCCCGGCCGTGACGCCTGCCAACGAAAAACCGCCAGCACCACCACCGCCCACAGCAGCGGCGATGTCGGCATCCCGGCGCGCACCACCGCCGGATCGGCCGCTCGCCGCGGAGGCCAGCCTACACTTTCCCGATCATAGCGTTCGAGTTGCCCGCGCACCGCGTCCGTCGACACGGTCTTCACGCGCAGATGCCAACCGGCGTCGGTCTTCACCAGCCAGCAGGCCTCGCCCATCGCCAGCACCACCGCGCAGTGCGCCAGGCCGACCGCCCGCGTCGGATAAACCCCCGCGTCCACCGTGCCCTCGGGAAAAGGGTCGGTCGCGACGATGGGCTCGGGCTCGGTCATGGCGCGCAGCCTACGGGCTTCCGGCCACCGCGCCAACCACCCGGTTGGATTTCGCCAACCGTCAACGCCCGCGCAGCGCCGGCCGCAGGCCGATGCCCACGATCGCCAGCGTCGCCAACGAGCTCAACGGCATCAACACCGCCGCGAACAACGGGTTCATGTGACCGGTCACCGCCAGCCCCACCGCCGTCAGGTTGTAGGCGACCATGAACACCAGCAGCACGATGTGCGTCGCGCGCCGCGCGTCGTTCACCTCCAGCAGCGCGCGAATGCCGTCGAGCCCCCGGCCAAGGTAATAAAAATCCGCCTTCTCCGCGAGCACCCCGCGGTGCACCACCGGTGTGCCCCGACACGACACGCGGTCAAACGCGAGGCTGTCGTTGGCCCCGTCGCCCAACATCAGCGTCGTGTCCGCGCCCGCGCCCGAAAGCCAGTCCGCCTTCTCGCGCGGCGAAAGTCCGCCCAACGCCGCGTCCGCCGGCAGCCCCAACGCCGCCGCCAGCGAGGCCACCTTTTCGGGCCGGTCGCCGCTCAGCACGTTCACCGCGAGCCCGCGAGCCCGCAGCGCCGCCAACTCGCCCCCCGCCCCGCGCCGCGCCGACTCCCCCAACGCAAACCGCGCCACCTCCACCCCACCCCACGCCAACACCACGTCGGCCCCGGCCCCCGGCAATTTGTCACTTATTAAGTTACAAATTGCATTTCCATTTTGGTTATCAGTGGTTTGCTGCTGGTTTTTTGATGGATTTTTCCAGCCGGCGCGGCCGAGGGACCAGGGGCCGAGTTCGACGCCGCTGCCGACGGTTTCGCTCACTTCGCCCGTCAGGCGCGGGCCGTCGAAGCCGCCGACGAGGAGCGCCTCGTGCAACGCCTGCGCGGCCGGGTGTAGGTTGTCGTGCACCAGCGCGCGCAACGCCGCGAGCGCGTCGGCGTTGAGCGTCGCGAGCACCTCGGGGTTGCGCAGCGTGGGCGTCTCGAGGGTCAGCGTGCCGGTCTTGTCAAAGACCACGCGGCGCAGCTTGTGCAGACGCGGCCAGAGGTCGCCGGCGCGCACGAACACGCCGCGCCGACGCAACGCCACCGTGGCCATCTCGTCGGCCAGCGGAAACGCCAGACCGAGCGCGCACGGACACGACACGACCAACACCGCCGTGACCACCGCGCCGGCGGCCAGCGCGTCGCCGCCGCGCCACAACCACCACGCGCCCGCGCCGATCGCCGTGGCGATGATCGCGACCAGATAAACCTGCACCACGCGCGCCACCAGCGGGTCGTCCCGCACGGAGCGCTCCACCGGCTTGAGCAACTCGGCGAGCAGCGCCGCCGACCAGTCCTCGACCGCGCGCAGGCGGATCTCGTCGCGGCCGGCGTTTTGCGCGCCGGACGGCACCTGTTGACCACCGTGAAACACCCGCGGATCGGACTCGCCGTTGATCCAGGCGAGATTCATGTCGGCCGCCGCCGAGACCAGCTTCGCGGCCACCGGCACCGTCTCGCCGCGGCCGATCACAAACTCGTCGCCCTCTCGCAGCGTATCCGGCGCGCGGAGACAGATCGCGCCGTCGGAGCCCACCACGCCGACGCGCGGCGGGGTCGGTTGCAGGCGCAGCAGGCGGCGCTGGTTGCGCTCCACCGCCGCGACCTGCGCCCAGCGACCGATCAACATCAGCAGGATGAACCCGCTCACAAAGTCGAAATAGACGAACTCCTCGCGGCCGGTCAGCCAGCCGTAGAACGAACCCGCGTAGGCGCCGCAGATGCCGATGGCGATCGGCAGGTCCACGTGCATCGCGCCGACCTGCAACGCGCGCCAGGCCTTGCCCAGAAAGTAGCCGCCGCCGGCCAGCAGGCTGAGCGTCGAAAACCCCATCGCCAGCGTGCCGAACAGATGCGCGTAGGCGAAGTCCGCCTCCATGCCGAAGTAGGTCGGCAACGCGAAGAGCATCACGTTCATCGAGAACGCCGCCGCCAGCCCGATGCGCTTGGCCAGCGCCCGGCTCTCGGACGGTGCGTCGTTGGCCTCGGTCACCGGACCGAGCAGGTAGTTGAAACGCTGCAACGCTCGCGCGAAAGCCTGCGCGTCGAAGCCCGGTCGCCAGAGCAACCGCACGCGTCCGGTCTGCGCGTTGACCTCGCAGCGGCCCGCACCCGGTTGTTTCTGAAAAACGCGGTCGATGAGCCACACGCAGGCCGCGCACGAGATCCCCTGCACCGCCAGCACCAGCTCGGGTGTGCGGGCACCGGCCTTGACCTCGGCCGCCGCCTGCAACTCGGCCAGCCACGCAAAGTCGCGCTCGGGTTGCAGCGCCGCGTCGGCCGGCGCGGTGACGTCGTCGCGGAACTTGTAGTAGTCGGCCAACCCCTCGTCGTGGATCAGCCGATAAACGTAGGCGCAGCCCGCGCAGCAGAACTCGTCGCCGGCGGGGCTCGGCGCGCCGCAGTGGCGGCAAACCGGCTTGGCCCGGGCCTGCGCGGGCAGGTCGATGGCGGCGCTCAGTGACACAGAAAATCTCCTCCTCCCGGGCCTTGCAGGCGCCACATGATCACCAGCGCGGCGACCAGCGCCACCGCCATCTGAAAGCGTCCCAGCCAAAGCGGAGACAACCGCAGCCTCAGCCGCCCGTAGCCCGCCTGCGCGATCCACAGCAGCGGCACCGTGCCGAGACCAAACGCCAGCATGAACTCCGCCCCGCGGAGGGCCGATCCGCTGAGCGCCGACAGCGTGATCAGAAAATACAACGGACCACACGGCAGCACCGGCGTGGCCGCGCCCATCACGGCCGCCACCTGCACACGCGACTTGCCGTGCAACCATGAGGAGAGCCGAAGCCGCAGCCGACCGAGAAACGCGGGCTTCGGCAGCCAGCGGTCGACGCGAAACGCCACCGTCAGGAAAAACACGATCAACACCCACGGCAGCAGCCGCAAGAAACCGTCGCCCAGCAACGCGGCCGGCACGCGTCCCACGCCGCCGGCGACCGCCCCGAGCAAGGTGTATCCAAACACTCGCGACACATGATAGGCCGTGGCCACGGTCTGCGGATCCGACCGGTCGCGCGGCCCCGGGGCGAACATGCACGAGAGCGGTCCGCACATGCCGGCGCAGTGCAGGCTCGTCACGAGGCCCGCGACGAGGGCGGCTGAGGGCGTGCTGATGCCGGCGAGTTCCATTTGCGTTTAAAACTGTAGGAGGGGCTTTATGCCCCGAACGTGCGACGCGGTTGGTTTTAAAAGCGTATGATTCAAGGCGGACGGGCGCCGCTCATCGGGGCGTAAAGCCCCTCCTACAGGGATATACTCCACGTTGGCCTTTGAGGCGGCGATGAACAGGGCGGCCCAGGCCAGGGCCATCAGCAGGAAAAGGCCGGCGACGCCGAGGAAGAGTTTGGTCTGGGTTTTCATTGCGAGGCCTCCGATTTGATGCCGAGCAGGCTCCGGTGCGGTCCGGTGAATTCGGCCTCGCGGTCGAGCGCGTAGGTGCCGGCCTCGTCGGTCACATGCACGCGAAAGGTGAACGGTCCTGCGTAGTCGGCGCGGGCGACCTGCAGGATCAGCGGCTGCACCTGCTCGGCCAGCGGCGCGAGTTCGACGACCTGATTAAAACCGGTCTGCGTCAGCGGCTGTCCGCCGGCCTCGACCGTGACCACGAAGCGTGCGGGCGCGTCGGTCTTGTTGACGAGACGCACCATGAACTGGTTTCGCACGCCGTCGTCGGCCAGGTAGTAAGGAGCGCCGACCATGCGGGTGACCGCGAGCGCGGCGGGGCGCACGGTGGTCGCAGCCCAGGTGGCGACGGTCGCGCCGACCAGCATCAGGACAGCGTAGACGAGCGTGCGCGGACGCAGCCAACGGGTCTTGCCACCGCCGAGACCGGTCTGGGAATCGTAGCGCACGAGGCCGCGGTCGCGACCGAGCTTGTCCATGACGGTGTCGCACGCGTCGATGCAGGCGGCGCAGCCGATGCACTCGATCTGCAGGCCTTGGCGGATGTCTATGCCGGTGGGGCAGACCTGCACGCAGCGGTTGCAATCGACGCAGGCGCCGGCGTCGGGCGTGCCGGCCTTGCCGCGGGGCTCGCCGCGCTTCTCGTCGTAGCCGATGACCATCGAGTGATCGTCGATCAGCACCGACTGCAGGCGACCGTAGGGGCAGATGATCAGGCAGAGCTGCTCACGGAACCACGCGAAGTTGAAGTAGAGGATCGCGGTGAAAACGAAGACGAAGACAAACGCGCTCCAGTGCTCGCCGGGCGCGGAGTGCATCATCGTCCACAGCTCGGGGATCGACACATAGTAGGCGAGGAACAGGTGGGCGATGACCGCCGACACGCCGAAGAACACGACCTGCTTGAATCCGCGGCGGATCACCTTGGTCGTATCCCACGGAGCGGCGTCAAGCCGGCGGCGGGCGACGGCGTCGCCTTCGAGCCAGCGCTCGATGCGGCGATAAACGTGCTCCAGAAAAACGGTCTGCGGACAAGCCCAGCCGCACCACACGCGGCCGAGCAGCGCGGTGATGAAGAAGAGCGAGAAGCCGAGTCCGGTGATGCCGAAGAACAGCAGCCACGCGTCCTGAAACGCCAGCGTGAGGCCGAACAGGTGGAAGCGCCGGTGGGCGATGTCGAGGAACACCGCGGGGTGTCCGCCGACGGGGATCCACGGCAGCGCGAGGTAGATCGCGATGAGCACCCAGCCCGACCAGCGGCGCAGCGCGGTGAAGCGCCCGTGGGCATCGGCCGGATGCAGAAACAACCGCGAGCCGTCATCACGGATGGTGGTGACGGAGTCGCGGTTGGGTCGGATCGATTTGGCGGACATTTGGCGGGGGAAGTAGCACCGGCTTCCAGCCGGCCGTCTTTGTCGATGGCAGGCTGGAAGCCTGCGCTACTTTATTCGGCGGGTTCCTTGTGGTGGTTGAGCACGTAGGCGACGGATTGGGAGACCTTCTTGGCGCCGAGCACGGGGCCCCAGGCGGGCATGCCCTTGGCGGTGCCGTGGTTGACGGTGGCGAGCAGGTCGAGCGGCTTGCCCGTGCCGTAGAGCCACTCGTTGTCGGTGAGGTCGGGGCCGATGGCGGTGGCCATCTCGGATTTGCCGCGGAGGCTGACGAGGTGGCAGGCGGCGCAGTTGGTGTTGTAGACCTCGCGGCCGGCGTCGACGAAGACGGGGTTGCGGCTCATCTTCCAGAGCGTGGCGTCGTCGAGGTTGGCGTCGGCGGACTCGAGCTTGGCGGCCTCGATGCGCTGGAGCTCGCCGGCGACGCGCGTCTGGTCGTTGCCGTGCGGGAAGTGCTGGTCGGCCATCCAGTAGACGATGGCGAAGACGATGGCGCCGTAGAAGGTGAGCAGCCACCAGTTGGGCAGGCGCTTGTCGTATTCGGCGATGCCGTCGAAGACGTGCTCGCGGATGGGCGTGCCGTCGGTGTCGGGCGGGATGTGCGCGTTCTTATCGTTCTTCATGGCGGTGGGCCGAGGGGGTTTCGTCCTGCAGGGGCAGCGTGGAGAGTTCGTCGATCTGGCCGCGGCGCATGCGGAGCGCGCCGCGGAAAATCCCGACGTAGACAATGGAGGCGACGATGAAGGAGATCAGCGGGAAGAGGCTGACCCAGTCGTCGAAAAAGAGGCGGCGGAACATGGTTTTATTTGGTCGAAGGTCTGAAGGTCTCAGGTCGAAGGTCGGATGTGGTGCCGCCGCGCGGCGGCACGAAGTTCAGGGCGTCGGCGTCGCCGACGCGGCGGCGACTTTGGACGTTTGACCTTCCGACTTTCGACCGAGCGAGGCCGCGGCGGGCTCGCTCTTGCCGAGCTTCTGGAGGTAGGCGATGAGGGCGATGATCTCGCGGTCGTGGTCGACCTCGATGCCGGCGGTCTTGAGGCCGGCGGCGATGGCCTTGGACTGCTCCTCGACCTGCGCGAAGACGGCGGCGGGGCTCTGGTCGGGATAAGGCACGCCGAGGGTGCGCTGGACGCGGAGCTTGGCGGGGAGCGCGCCGACGTCGGTGGCGGCGTCGACGAGCCACGGGTAGTTGGGCATGTTGGAGCCGGGCGAGATGGCGCGCGGGTCGAGCATGTGCTGGTAGTGCCAGCTGTCGGGATACTTGCCGCCGACGTGGGCGAGGTCCGGGCCGGTGCGGCGCGAACCCCACTGGTAGGGGTAGTCGTAGATGGAGTCGCCGAGGCGCGAGTAGTCGTCGGCGACGCCGGGACGGCCGTAGCGGAGCACGTCGGGCACGAGGGTCCGGACCATCTGCGAGTGGCAGTTGTAGCAGCCTTCGCGGATGTAGATGTCGCGGCCGGCGAGCTCGAGCGGCGTATAGGGAACCTGGATACGGTCCTCGACGTTCTGCGCGCGGTTCACGAGCACGGTCGGGATGATCTGGATGAGGCCGCCGGCGGCGACGGCGATGAAGGTGAGCACGGTGAAGGGCGCGGCGCTGACCAGCAGGCGGTCATACCACTCGGCCCACTTGCCCGAGCGGGCGCCGAAGTGGGCCCACGCGAGGATCACGAAGAGGATGGTGCCGAAGAGACCGACGATTTTGAGGAAGTCGCCGCCGAACATCCAGGCGCAGGCCGAGACGGTGCCGAGCGTGGAGAAGATGACGGGCGGGTTGATGAACGTGCGACCGACGCCGAGGCGCTCGCCGGCGTGCGCGGCCTCGTCGGCCACGAAGACGTCGACCGAGCCGTCGACCGCCTTGGCGCCGGCGATGGAGCGCCAGACGTTGTAGGCGAGCAGGAGCCAGCCGATGAGGTAGAGGCCGCCGCCGACGATGCGGAAGAGCATCATGGGACGGATGGTGTTGAGCGTCTCCAGGAAGTTCGGGTAGGCGAGGATGGTGCCGCCCTCGGTGGTGGCGTTGAGCATGAGACCCTGGGTGATGCCCGAGGTCCACATGGCGGCGACGTAGAGGAGGATGCCGACCAGCCCGAGCCAGAAGTGGAGATTGGCGAGGCCGACGGAGTGCAGGGGCTTGTTCCAGAGGCGCGGCAGGAGCCAGTAGATCATGCCGGCGGCCATGAAGCCGTTCCAGCCGAGGGCGCCGGCGTGCACGTGACCGATGATCCAGTCGGAGTAGTGCGCGAGGGCGTTGACGGACTTGATCGAGAGGAGCGGTCCCTCGAAGGTGGCCATGCCGTAGAAGGTGACGGCGGCGGCGAAAAACTTCAGCACGGGGTCGGTGCGGAGCTTATGCCAGGCGCCGCGCAGGGTGAGCAGGCCGTTGAGCATGCCGCCCCACGAAGGGGCCCAGAGCATGAGCGAGAAGGTCATGCCGAGCGCCTGCAGCCAGCCGGGCAAGGCCGTGTTCAGCAGATGATGGGGACCGGCCCAGATGTAGACGAAGACGAGGGACCAAAAATGGATCACCGAGAGCCGGTAGCTGTAGACCGGACGCTCCGCCGCCTTCGGCAGGAAGTAATACATGATACCGAGGATCGGCGTGGTGAGGAAGAACGCCACGGCGTTGTGGCCATACCACCACTGCACGAGCGCGTCCTGAACGCCTCCAAAAATCGGATACGAGTGGGTGATGGAGGTGGGGATGCTCAGGTGGTTGACGATGTAGAGCATCGCCACGGTAATGATGGTGCCGATGTAGAACCAGATGGCCACGTAGAGGTGGCGCTCCTGGCGGCGGGCGAGGGTCCAGAAGAAGTTGACCGCGAAGACGACCCAGATGAAGGCGACCGCGATGTTGATCGGCCAGATGAGTTCGGCGTATTCCTTGCCGCGGCTGAAGCCGAGCGGGAGGGTGATGGCGGCGGCGACGATGATGAGCTGCCAGCCCCAGAAGTGCAGCGAGGAGAGGAAGTCGCTGGCGAGGCGGGCCTTCACGAGGCGCTGCGTGGAGTAGTAGATGCCGGCGAACATCATGTTGCCCACGAAGGCGAAGATGACGGCGTTGGTGTGCAGCGGGCGGAGGCGTCCGAAGGTGAGCCAGGGCAGGTCGAAGTTGACGCGCCAGAAGTTGAGCTGCGAGGCGACGATGACGCCGACGAGCATGCCCACCGCGCCCCAGAGGACGGTGGCGAGCAGGAACTGTCGGACGATCTTGTCGTTGTAGTTGATGGTGACGGTGCGGGCGGACATGGCGCGGAGAAGGGAGAAAGGGAGTGGGTTACGCGGGGTGCGGAGGACGCGCGGCGGCTCAGGCGTGGCCGTGCTCGTGGCGGTGTGCGCAGTCGTCGCAGCGCTTGTGGTCGGCGTCGTGGGCGTGTTTGCCGCCGCAGCCGCGGCGCAGGTGGGGCTTGGCGGAGCGGCGTCCCTCGAGGTCGAGCACGAGCGGGCCGGCGGTGCCGGCGACGTGCGGGGTCTCGCCGGCCAGCGGCAGAAGGGCGTCGCTCTCGGCGCTGGAGAAGCGGCGGCGGCCGTGCTCGCGGATGAAGAAGATGATGAACGTGGCGGTCAGACAGAGGCTGATGACCAGGGTGAGCGGGATGACGGGCATGGCGGAAATGGGCGGGGGAATACGGTGCGGTTAACGGCACCATTACCTTAGCTTTTTAGCCCGAATCCGACTGCGCGGAGGTTGGCGGACCCTGTGCATATTTTGCGTGGACGGCAGGATGTGCGCAGCCGACGCGTTCAAAAGATGCACAACCTCCGGCAAGTGATGCGAAGCGGTTCGCCTCGTTTTCTGGCAACATGGGACGATGCAGACCGCTTTGCTCGAATCGCTGAAGGCGCACCGTTCCAACCTGCGCACGCGCTGGGAGCACAAGCTGCGCGCACTGCCGCCGTCATCCCCGCTCGCCGAGCCGGACGCGCTCGTGCACCTGATGGACTGGACGCTGGAAAACTTTTTCCAGGAGCTGACCCACAAGGCCCGGCGCACGCAGCGCCACCAGTCCACCCCGCCCTGCCCGTGCGGCATGAACCCGCTGATCGCCTACTTCGTGACCGCGGAGGACGCGTTGCTCGAAATCATCTTCACCGAGGAAAAGCCGTGGCTCGCGCTCGACCCGGCCAACCGCGAGACCGAGCTGGCGTGGGTGCGCGGCTGCATGCAGCGCGTGGCCGCGCGCGAGATCGGAGCATTCTGCTCGGTGTGCCGCCACCGCAAGGACGGACATCATCAACACGAGTCGCCGGACGTGGACATCGCGGCCAAGGGCGGTTGCCCGAACACGCACTTGGGCGGGAAGGCGGTCTGAGGACCGCGGCGCGCCGAGAGCTCAGGCCGCCTGCACGCGGTCGCGGTAGGCCGTCGGGGCCTCGCCGGCGATCTTGCGGAAGACGCGGTTGAACTGCGACAGCGACTGGAAGCCGGCCTCGAAGGCGGCCTCGCTGATGCGCTTGTGCGGGTTGAGCAGGAGGTTTTTCACCTTCTCGACGCGCACGCGGGCGAGGTAGTCGGTGAAGGTCATGCCGGTGGCCTTGCGGAACATCTTGCAGAAGTAGAACGCGCTCATGTTGACGGCCTTGGCGACCTCGTCGAGCGACAGGTCCTCGGCGTGGCGGTCGGCGATGTAGACGCGGGCGCGGGCGATGGTGGGCGACTCGGCGTTGGTCTCGCGGACGACGAGCTGGTTGCTGAGCGTGGCGAGGTGCTGCGCGAAAATGGAGAGCAGGCGGATGATGGACTCGTATTGTTTTTTGCCCAGCACGCGGCTCTGGAAGTAGGCCTCCTGGAGCTTCTTCATGTCGACGTCGGCACCGAACTTGATGAGCTGACGGGTGGTCTTCTCGAACTGCTCGGCGTTGGGCTTGTGCAGCAAAATCTGACCGGTCTGCAGGAACGCCACGAGGTTCTCGCCCACGCGGATCGGCACGGCGGAGTCGCACAGGCCGGCGAAGCACTTGAGGGTCTTGGGCTCGAGGCGGGCCTCCTCCTCGACGCGCTTTTGGAGCTGCAGGCAGGCCGAGCAGGTGTGGTTGGTCTTGGCCATGAGCGCGCAGAACGGGTTCTCGTTGGGGTCCCCGTGGTGCGGCAGGTTGAAGGCCTCGATCGGGCGCAGGTTGATCGGCAGGCCGGTGGTGTCACGAAACGCCTGCTCGTAATCACGGTAGATTTGCGAGCGTTTGAGTTGCTCGACGAGGTCGCGGCTGCGCTTGGCGTCTGTGTCGTTTGACTGCATGCGAGGCGGTAAAATCGCAAAAAATGCGGAGCGGCGCAATCCTATCGTTGCCCGCGGCGCATTCCCCACGGGGGCTGATAGCCGGGTCTCCGCGGGCTAATACCCGGACCGGCGGGCGGGTGGTCATGGGGGCCGCCCGCCGAAAAAACGGGTCGACAACCGCCGGCCCGCGGCCTCACTTGCGGACATCATGTCCAAGAACGGCGCCAAGTCCATTTCCCCCGTCAGCCATCTCGTCGACGCCATCGTCGTCGGCGCGTTTTTTGTCTACATGTTCACCGTGCTGCGCGGACATGTGCCCTCCCCCAGCGCGTTCTGGGTCAACTTCTGGGGCGCCGCCGTCGCCGGCTGCATGGCGGGCGTTTTCTGGCTGGCCGTGCAGATGTTCCGCGTCGTCCTGCGCGCCCAGCGCGAGCGCGACGCCGGCAACAAGTAAGCCGCGTCACCCCGCCCTTTCCCCGCTTGTCCGCGGCCGGCGCCTGTCAGCGCGGCCACGTTCCCCGTCACCCGTCAAACGCCCCGTCTTCTACGTGGCCGAACCGAATCCCACGCCCGCCCGCACCCCGACGGCCGCCGTCGAGGACTACCTGGAGCGCATCGCCGCGCTGATCCAGACCAAGGGCTACGCCCGCGTGGTCGACATCGCCGCCGAGTTGAAGATCTCGCAGGCCAGCGTGACCACCATGGTGCAGCGGCTCGATGCCGACGGGTTGGTGAAATACGAGAAATACCGCGGCCTGATCCTCACCAACGCCGGCGAGGAGGTCGCCGCACGCATCGCGCTGCGGCACGAGTTGCTCACCGGTTTCCTGCGTCACTTCGGCCTGCCGGAGGACGTGATTTTCCGCGACGTCGAGGGCATGGAACACCACATCGGCGAGGAAACGCTGACGGTGTTCACGAAGATCACCCGCTACCTCGACGAGCACCCCGAGGTCGTCGCCAAGCTGCGCGCGGAGGAGTGAGCCGGGCGGCTTCCGGGCGTTGATTTTAACGCAAAGTCGCCAAGGCGCGAAGCTGGGCAAGAGACGCAGGGACGCGCAGTCCGGCCAAACCTTGCGGCCTTTGCGCCTTCGCGTCTTTGCGTTAAAAATTCGTTCCCACAGTCCCGCCAACACGAGGCGTGGACCTCAAGCGTCCCAGTAAACGACGCGGCCGCACTGGTCGCAGAGGGCGAGCTTGGTCTCCTCGCGGGAGCGCGAGTCGGACTCGACCTCGGACGACACTTTGAGGTGACAACCGTCGCACTTGCCGGCGCGCACCGCCACGACGACGGGTTGCTGGCGGGCGGCCACGCGATCATAGACGCGCAGGGCGGGCTCGGGCACCGGGCCGCGGGCGGAGGTGAGCGCGGCGTTGGCCTCGGCGAGCTCGGCGGTGAGATTGGCGGAGCGTTCGCGCAGGGTGGCGATGCGCGCCTGGTGGCCGGCGATGTTGGCCTTGAGCGCGGCCTCGGCGGCCTCGAAACGTTTGCGGGCCTCGTCGATCTGGTAGAGCAGCCCGATCTCCTTTTCCTCCAGCGCGCCGATCGCGGCCTCCATGTTCTCGATCTCGTGGCCGAGCGCCTGGTATTCGTCGTTCTTCTTCACCTGCGACTGCTGGGTGCGATACTTGGCGAGCTTGCCCTCGGCCGAGCCGATCTCGGTCTCGAGCACCTTCTTGCTGCTCTCGAGCGCCTTCAACTCGCCGCGGGCGTTCTCGATGGCGGCCTTCTCGGCGGCGATGGCGGACTCGACGGAGGCGATCTCCGGCGGCACGGCCGCGATCTGCTTTTCGAGGTTGATTCGGCGGGTGTCGCGATCCTGCAGGATCAGCAGCTTTTCAATCACGGCATGCGGCATGCCTTGCCTGATTAACCCGCACGCGACCAACGACGAGCTAAATGTAATACATCTCGTCCGAACCCTTCGCGAGGAAGGTTTCCAGCGTCACCGCGCGGCACTCGGCCTCGAGCGAGGCGCGGATGTCGCGCCACACCTGGCCGACGCGTTTGCCCGACTGGCCGTCGGTGCCGCCGGACAACTCCAGCACGTCGCCCTCGATGAGCTTCACGATGTCGTGCAACGTGATGTCGGCCGGCGGGCGGGCCAGCGCGTAGCCACCCTGCTTGCCGCGCTTGCTGGTGATGAGCCCGCCGTTGCGCAGCTCGCTGAGGATCTGCACGAGGTAGTTGGCGGGCACGGCCTCGACCCGCGCGAGCTGCTCGATGTGGGCCAGCTCGTCGGTGCCAAACATGCGCGCGAGCTGCGTGAGCACGCGGCAGGCATAGTCGACTTTGACGGAAAGTTTCACCGGCGCGGACCGTAGCCACGCGAATCTTTGGTCCGCAACCTGAAATTATAAACATAAGCCCGCCCCACCGCCTTCGCCCGATCTCATTCATGTTTGATTCAGAAGCGTTGTGCTAGGCTGCGCACCATGTTCCCCATACCCGCTCTGTCCGGCCCATTGCCCCGCGTCCTCGTGTTGCTCGCCTCCGCCCTGCCCGCCGCCGCCTGGACGGTCGTCGACACCGGCCAGACCGCCAGCTACGACGACCGCTCGCCCATCGACGCCCCCGCGCCCGGCCGCGCCTTTCACGGCCAGGACGCCCACCACGCCGGCCCCGCCCCCGCCTACCGCGACAACGGCGACGGCACCGTCACCGACCTCGTCACCGGCCTCGACTGGTCGCGCGCCGTCGATCCGAAAAAAGTCTCCCTCGAGGAGGCCGAGGTCATCGCCCGCGAACTCCGCCTCGGAGGCCACGACGACTGGCGCGTGCCCACCATAAAAGAGCTCTACTCGCTCATCGACTTTCGCGGCGTCACCGGCCTCGCCGATCCCGGCGCCACCACGGCTCCGCGCTCGGCCGTGCAGTATTTGAATACCGACTACTTCGACTTCCGCCACGGCGGCGCGGGCGAGCGCTTCATCGACGCCCAGTGGCTCAGCTCCACCCGCTCCGTCAGCCCGCTCATGGGCGGCATGCCCGCGCTCTTCGGCGTCAACTTCGCCGACGGCCGCATCAAGGGCTACGCCACCACCACTCCCGACCCGCGCCGCCCGGAGAAAAAATTCTACGCCCGCTACGTGCGCGGCCCGCTCGGCTACGGCGAGAACGACTTCGTCGACAACCGCGACGGCACCGTCACCGACCGCGCCACCGGCCTCACCTGGCAACAGGCCGACAGCGGCCGCGGCATGGTCTGGCGGGACGCCCTCGCCTACGCCGAGAACCTCTCGCTCGCGGGCCACGACGACTGGCGCCTGCCCAACGCCAAGGAACTCCAGTCCATCGTCGACTACACGCGCTCGCCCGACGCCACCGACTCGCCCGCCCTCGATCCGGTATTCAAGACCACTGCCATCACCAACGAGGCCGGCCAACGCGACTGGCCGTTCTTCTGGACCTCGACCACCCACCTCGACGGACCCGACTCACGCCAGGCCGTTTATGTCGCCTTTGGCCGCGCCATCGGCCAGATGCACGGCCGCACGATGGACGTGCACGGCGCCGGCGCACAACGTAGCGACCCGAAAACCGGCTCGCCCCGCATCGGCCACGGTCCGCAAGGCGACGCCCAGCGCATCCTCAACTTCGTGCGCTGCGTGCGCGGCGGCACGGCCGCCACCGACGCCGCCCCCGCGACCACCGCGGGTCGCGACCGTTATCCGCAGACCGTGCGGGTCGCCGGCGTCGCTTATCGCCCCGAGAAAATCACCGACCGTCCCGCGTCCCAACGCCCATCCGTGGAGACGCGACAAACGCCTCCTGCCGGCAAAGCCGGAGCCGGCGCCGACGCCTTCATCCGCCGCCTCGATCGCGATCGCGACGGCCGGGTTTCCCGCGCGGAATTCGACGGCCCCGCCGACCGCTTCAACGACTTCGACCGCAACCGCGACGACCACATCTCCGCCGAGGAAGCCCCGACCGGCCCGCCCCCGCAGCGGCGCTGAACAATCTCCCATCAGCTTAAGCTGGTTTCACTCCCGCCGCAGCCAGCTCGATGCGGAAACAACTCCCCCGCCCCAGCTCGCTGGTGACCGTGAGCGTGCCGCCGTGCGCCTCGACGATGGTGCGGCAGATCGCCAGGCCGAGGCCGACGCCGCCGGTCTTCGCGCGCGATTCGTCGACGCGATAGAACCGGTCGAAAATGCGGTCGAGCTTGTCGGCCGGGATGCCGATGCCGTTGTCCTCGACCTCGATGAACACCACGCGCTCCGCCGAGCCCGTGCGCAGCC
Source organism: Verrucomicrobiota bacterium (assembly GCA_030601755.1). Lineage (GTDB taxonomy): Bacteria > Verrucomicrobiota > Verrucomicrobiia > Opitutales > Opitutaceae > JAUWBF01. The sequence continues at coordinate 35,255 of JAUWBF010000028.1, forward strand.
AGACGCGCCCGCCGGGACGGTTGTAGCGCAGCGCGTTGTTCAGCAGATTGATGACCACCTGCCCCAGCCGCAGCGGATCGGCGCGCACGCCGCCGGCGCCCAGCGCGGACTCCACCGGGATCGCGTGCTCCGCGGACAGCGGCGTGATCACGCCGAGCGCATGCCGCGCGACCTCGACGACGTCGACATCGGCCAGCTCCAGCGGGGACTCCGCCGCGTCGAACTTCGCCAGCAAGCCCAGCCGCTCGATCAGGCCGCGCATGAACTGCGCGCTCTCGTGACACACCTCGATCGTCTCGCGATAACGCGCCGCGTCGCGCGGCCGTTTCAACGAGAACTGGCAGTCGGCCAAAATCGCCGCCACCGGCGTGCGCAGCTCGTGCGAGGCGTCGGCGGTGAACCGCACCTGGCGTTGCAACACGTCCTCGAGACGCGCGAAGGTCTGGTTGAGCACCGCCGCCAGTTGATCCAGTTCCGCCCCCTGCCGACCGATGGGGATGCGTCCCGACAACTCGCCAGACGCGATGCGCTCCGCCGTCTGGCTGATGCGCGCGATCGGGCTGAGTCCGCGCGTGATGATGAAAAAACCCAGCAGCGACGAGCCGGCGAAAAACGCCAGGCACCACAGGCCCGCCTGACGCGCCTCGCGCCAAACCTCGCGGTCCAGCGCCGGGCGCGGCATGCCCACCAGCAAGCGGCCCTGATTGCGGGCCTTCACCGCCACCACCAGATAAGGGAAACCCGCCACCGCCTCGAATTGCCGCAGATCGCGGGACTCCTCGACAAGGCGCGCCGCGTCATGCGCCGGCGCGTTGTCCGAACGGTAGATCACCCGCCCGTCGCCGGCCACCGCGAGCAGGAACCCGTCGTCCCGCGACAACATCCGCATCGCCTCCCGGAAGCGCCGGTCGTCGGGGTTAGGTTCCGTGTGCTCGGCGGTCGCGAACCCGCGAACATCCCGAGGTCCATCCCGGTCCGCCGGCGGAAAGATCGCCGGCAAAAACGCCACCGCGCTCGCGCTCAGTCGCGACTTCGCCAGCGCCTCCACGTCGCGCTTCTTGGCCAGCACGTGCACGACGAGCAGCACCGCCAGACCGCCGCCGATGAGCAGCGTGTAATAAACAAAAATCTGCCAACGGATGCTTTTGCGAAAGGATGCGGTGGATGTTTGACGTTGGTTCGGCCGGCTCGGGCCGGTTGACGCCGAAAGTGATAACACACCTCACCTGAACGTAAGATGAACGCGCGCACGGCCCGTCGCTCCGCGCCGTTTTCGGCCGCTCCCACGCTGCCGAAACGACTCTCCTCAGCCGCATTTTCAAGCCCCGCGACGCCCCCCGGCCGCCCGCATGCCTTCAAGCCCGCCGGACCGACCAAATCGCCCACCCGCATGCCGTTCACTACCAGCACCTAACACGCCGCCAAAAACACTGCCCGCCACCTCGAAAAACCGCCCCCGAAACCGGCAAAAAAAGCGTTGTCGCAACAGGTCCATTAGGATGTGTTTTTACCTTTAATACTTCACCCAGTTCCTCCCCCTTCATGTCCGACCAAACCGACCCGGTTCCCTCCCTCCCCGAAGCTTCCAACGCCGCCGATTACGACGCCTCCAAACTCGGCAAACTCGAAGGCCTCGAAGCCGTCCGCAAAAAGCCCGGCATGTATATCGGAGGCACCGACGAACGGGCCCTCCACCACTGCGTTTCCGAGGTTCTCGACAACTCCGTCGACGAACACCTCGCCGGCCACTGCAAACGCATCGACGTCGCCATCCACGTCGACGGCTCCATCTCCATCCGCGACGACGGCCGCGGCATCCCCGTCGACATCCACCCGCAATACGGCATCCCCGGCGTCGAGATGGTGCTCACCACCCTGCACTCCGGCGGCAAGTATGGACAGGGCGGATACAAGTTCTCCGGCGGCACCCACGGCGTCGGCGCCAAGTGCGTCAACGCCGTCTCCGAGTGGTTCGAGGTCGAGGTCTCCCGCGGCGGCCAGGTCCACCACATGAAGTTCGAGCGCGGCAAGCCCACCAAGAAGCTCGAGGTCATCGGCAAGGCCCGCGGCACCGGCACCTACATCACCTTCAAGCCCGACCCCGAGATCTTCAAGGAGACCACCGTCTTCGTCGCCGACCGCATCGCCACCCGCCTGCGCGAGCTCGCCTTCCTCAACTCCGGCCTCGAGATCCACTTCGTCGACGAGCGCCCCGCCAACCCCAAGCCCGAGACCTTCCTCTACAAGGACGGCGTCGTGGAGTTCGTGAAGCAGATCAACACCGGCAAGGACCCCGTCCACCCCAACCCCATCCGCATCGCCAAGGAGCAGACCCTCCTCATCGACGAGAAACCCGCCGAGATCCACGTCGAGGTCGTCTTCCAATACAACGACACCTACAACGACCAGGTCCTCTGCTACACCAACACCATTCACAACCCCGACGGCGGCACACACCTCTCCGGCTTCCGCTCCGCGCTCACCCGAGCCATCAACCAGTTCGCCAAGGCCAACAAGCTCCTCAAGGACAAGGACCCGCAGATCACCGGTGACGACGTCCGCGAAGGCCTCGCCGCCGTCATCTCCATCAAGCACTCCGACCCCAAGTTCGAGTCGCAGACCAAGGTCAAACTGCTCTCCCCCGAGGTCGAGTCGCTCGTCGGCTCCATCTCCTACGAGGGCCTGATGCTCAACTTCGAGACCACCCCCTCGCTCGCCAAGCGCATCATCGACAAATCCCTCAACGCCGCCCGCGCCCGCGAGGCCGCCCGCAAGGCCCGCGAGACCATCCGCAAGGGCGCCCTCTCCGGAGGCGGCCTCCCCGGCAAGCTCGCCGACTGCTCCGAGCGCGACCCGCAGAACACCGAGCTCTACATCGTCGAGGGTGACTCCGCCGGCGGCTCCGCCAAGCAGGGCCGCGACCGCCGCTACCAGGCCATCCTCCCCCTCCGCGGCAAGCTCATCAACACCGAGAAGGCCCGCCTCGACAAGGTCCTCTCCAACGAGGAAATCCGCACCCTCATCACCGCCATCGGCACCGGCATCGGCGAGGGCGGCGAGTCCGTCGGCGGCTTCAACGTCGACAAGGCCCGCTACCACAAGGTCATCATCATGACCGACGCCGACGTCGACGGCTCCCACATCCGCACCCTCCTGCTCACCTTCGTCTACCGCCAGATGCGCGGCCTCATCGAGCGCGGCTACGTCTACATCGCCCAGCCCCCGCTCTACAAAATCAAGCGCAAGAAGCGCGAGCAATACGTCGACAACGACGACCAGCTCAACCGCATCCTCCTCGAGCTCGGCTCCGAGGACGTCGTGCTCACCCGCCTCAAGGACGGCCACGTCTTCGCCCCCGCGCAGATCGACCAAATCGTCGAAAACCTCGCCGCCCTCGACAAGCTCGGTGCCGGCGTCACCCGCTACGGAGCCGACCTCGCCGACTACCTCGACCGCCACGACCCCGCCACCCACGCCCTACCCCGCTACCTCGCGCGCATCCGCCAGGGCAACCAGGAGACCTTCGAGTTCCTCGCCGACGAACACGCCCGCGCCGAGTTCACTGCCGCCAACGGCCTCGACGAAGACACCGTCAACGAAGCCGCCCCGGTGCTCGACGAAGACGGCAACATCGTTCCGCCCGAGTCCGTCGAGCCCACCGCCCCCAAGCCCGCCGCCCCCGTCCGCGGCCCCGGTGCCGCCAAGCGAATCACCCTCCACGAGATCTTCGAGTCCACCGAGATGACCAAGCTCCTCAAGGCCATTGCCGCCGTCGGCCTTGAGATCAACCGCTTCGGCCACACCGAGGAACCCCGCTTCACCCTCGTCGAGAACGCCGGCCAGAAGAACGAGAACAAGATCGAGCTGCACAGCCCGCTCGACATCGTCGCCACCATCCGCACCAAC
>JAUWBF010000140.1 GCA_030601755.1 Verrucomicrobiota bacterium
CGGCGACCTCGACGGCTACGCCAGCTTTACCCATTCGCAGCTCGACGGCTTCCGCGACCACGCGGCGCAAGAAAACCAGCGCCTCTTCGCCAACACCGGCCTGCGCCTCTCCGACACCGTCGAGACCCGCCTCTACCTCGCCGCCATCCGCACCGATTCCGAACTGCCCGGCAACCTCACCAAGGCCGAACTCGAGGCCGATCCCTCCCAGGCCGACAACAGCTTCTTCGGCGCGGTGCGCTACAACAACAAGCGCGACTATGACCTCGTGCGTCTCGCCTCCAAGACCACCGTCGAGGTCGGCGCCGACACCCGCGTCGACGTCCTCGCCGGCTTCACCGTCAAGGATCTCGACCACCCCATCACGCCCTTCGTCGGCGTCATCGACCAATACTCCAAGGACACGCTGCTCGGCGTCACCGTCGACCACGAAGGCGAACTCCTCGACCGCGACAACCGCCTGCGCGCCGGCGTCCTCTTCAGCCGCGGCCAGACCGACGCCGCCACCTTCGCAAATGTCTTTGGCTCGCGCGGCGCCCTCACCGCCGATGCCGACCAAACCGCCACCAACCTCGAACTCTTCGCCGAAGACCAGCTCACGCTCGGCCGCGGCTTCACCGCCGTGGTCGGAGCCAACGCCGCCTTCAACCGCCGCGAGAACGACCAGCGCCTCGGTGCCGCCGCCAGCTACGACCGCGATTACGAGGGCTTCTCGCCCAAGGTCGGACTGCGCTGGGACAACGCCGACCGCGACCTCCAGTTCTATGCCAACGTCAGCGGCAGCCACGAGCCGCCCTCCTTCAGCGAGACCAACGCCGGCGCCGTCGCCAACGACGCCCAGACCGCCGTCACCGTCGAGCTCGGCTCGCGCGGCCAACGCGGCCCCGTTCGCTGGGACGCCTCCGTTTATCACGCGAAGATTAAAGACGAGTTCCTCGCCCTCAACGACGCCCTCGGCACCCCGCTCGGCATCGTCAACGCCGACCGCACCATCCACCAAGGCGTCGAACTCGGCCTTGAGGCCGACCTGCTCTCGCGCCTGCCCACGGAGCGCCTCGTGCTACGCGCCGCGTGGACCTACGGCCGGTTCAAATTCGACGACGACGCCGTCTACGGCGACAACACCCTCGCCGGCCTGCCGCCCCACCTCGTGCGCGGCGAGTTGTTGTGGCAAACGGACTCCGGCTACTACTTCGGTCCCACCTTCGAGTGGGTGCCGGTCAAGAGCTACGTCGACCATGCCAACACCCTCAGCGCCGATCCCTATGCGTTGCTCGGCTGGAGGTTTGGCCGCCGGGTCGACGCCGGTTTGATGTGGTTCATCGAGGCCAAGAACCTCACCGACGAGACCTACGCCGCCACCACCAACGTCCTCGCCGACGCCCTCGGCGCCGACTCCCGCGCCTTCCTCCCCGGCGACGGCCGCGCCTTCTTCGCCGGCCTCGAATACCGCTTCTGAGCCCCGGGCGGTTTGTCACTTATTAAGTGACAAACCGCCCTGCCCTTCTCCCGCATGAAACTCTCCACCATTCGCCGCCTGCACCGCTGGGTCGGCCTCGCCTGCGCGCTCACCGTGCTCGCCGCCAGCGGGTCCGGCATCCTCCACGTCGTCATGACGTGGACCCAACCGCCGCCCCCGCGCGCGTTGCCCGCCGCGGACATCGACCCGGCCGCCCTGCCGCCCGCGCTGCGCGGTCCGGACGGCTCCTCGCTGTTCACCTCGGTGCAATCGGTCGCGCTGCGACCCGTGGCCGGCGAGCCGCTCTGGCAGGTGTTCGCCGACGGCGAACGCGAGCCGCGCTACTTCCACGCCGACGGACGCCCCGCGCCCGACGCCGACACCGCCTACGCGCTCGACATCGCCCGCCGTCACCTCGGCTCGACCGGTTTGCCTGCGGAGGCGTTCACGCACACTCGCGTGCTCACGTCCTACGATTCCGAATACATCGTGATCTTCCGCCTGCTGCCCGTGCATCGCGTCGACGTGGCCGACGGCCGCGGCACGCGCCTCTACGTCAGCACGCTCACCGGCTCGGTCGCGCGTCATACCGACGACCGCCGGCAGTTCGAGGCGCGTGTCTTCAGTAACCTCCACAAATACGCCTTCATCCCGCACAAGGGCCTGCGCGACGGACTGCTCGTCGGCTTCACCGCCCTGGCGTTTCTCACCTCTCTTGGCGGAGTCGCGCTCTTTGTTGCGACCGCCCGCCGCAAAGCCTAATCCCTCCAAACACGTCATCATGAAACCGCTCCCGCTACTCCTCGCGCTCCTGCTCGCCCCGCTCACCGGCCTCGCCTGCGAATGCGAACACACCGCGCCCGCCGCCAAAACCGCCACCCTCGCGACCGCCGCCGCCGCGGACCCGCAAACCGCGCCCGCCGAAAAACCCGCCGCCGGTCACCCGCTCAAGGGCGTCGTCGTCAAGGTCGTCGCCGACCGCTCCGCCCTGCTCGTCAAACACGAGGAGGTCCCCGGCGTCATGAAGGCCATGACCATGCTGCTCAAGGTCGACGCCGCCACGCTCGAGTCGCCGGCCGCCCAACCCGACACCGCCATCACCGGCACCCTCGTCAAAAAGCCCGACGGCTGGTGGCTGCTCGACGTCACCCCAACCAAGGAGTAATCTTCTCCGCCACACCTGCCGCCCGAGGAATCGGGCGGTTTTTTTGCGCCAAATCCAACCGGCAGGTTTGCAAGTTGAGAATTAATCTCAATTAATGACCGCCATCATGGCCAACTCCGATTCCATCGTCTGTGAAATCCACGCCCACCGGTCGGCCCACGCCGCCGCCTTGGCGGAGATCGCCGTCACCTGCGCGCAGGACGTCGGCCTGCCCCTTTCCGTGAAGGAGCTGCGCATCGGTGTGCAGCCCGAGTTCCTCAAACCCGGCGAGTCCGTGCTCACCCTGCACCTGCCCGCCGAGCTGGCCGCGGCTCAGCATCCGGTTTGGTGCCTGGCCTGCCGGTTGGCGTGCTTCTGCCCGCAGTCGCGCGTGAGCGTGCTGGT
>JAUWBF010000132.1 GCA_030601755.1 Verrucomicrobiota bacterium
AACACGCCGCCGTCGCCGACGACGTAGACGGGACGGGGGGCGTTGAAGCCGGTGCCGTAGTTGGCGCGGAGCTTGGTGCGGGTGGGCTCGACGAGGTAGGACACGCCGGTCTTCCAGGTGACGGCGTCGCCGAACTGATCGTAGTTCTCATAACGCACGCCGCCGAGGATCACGAGCCGCTCGGCGGGGTGGACGCTGGCCGTGAGGTAGCCGCCCTGGGAGTCGTTGTCGAAGTCGGTGCCGGAGGAGAGCACATCCTCGAACTCGATGGTGGTGCCGGCGACGAAAGTGAGCCAGTCGGTGGTCTCCCAGCTGTTTTGCCAGTCGATGACGTTGCGGGTGTCCCGGCTGTAGAAGGGCGAGTCGAAGGCGTTGCCAAGGGGCGGGGGCTTGGGCGTGTAGTCGTATTCGCGCTGGACCCAGCCGTAGGTGAGACGGGAGCTGAAGCTCTCGACGGGCGAAACCTCGGCGTAAACGGTGGCAAGGTGGGTGGTGGTGTCGACGTCGGCGGGGGACACGAAGGTCAGAGAGCCGGGGGAGCCGGCCTCGGATATCTGGCCGCGCAGGGTGAAGCCCACGAGCACGGCGGGCGTGAGCATGGTCTCGACGCGAGTCGAGTAGGAGAGGGCCTCGTAGTCGTTGAACTCGCGTTTGTTTTGCGTGGAAAACCCGGAGAGCGACGCGCTGTAGCCGGTGGCGCCGACGCTGCCCTGCACCTCGGTGGAGGCGCCGTAGGTGCCGAACGATCCCACCGTGGTGGCGACGGAGCCGGAGGTAGGACCACAGCCGGCGGTGGTGTCCATCACGATGACGCCGCCGAGCGCCGAGCTGCCGTAAAGCGTGCTCTGGGGGCCGGACAGAACCTCGATGCGGCCAAAGCCGTCGTAGCCGGCGCCGCCGAGGAAGTTGTTATAGCTGGCGTCTCCGGTGTTCATGCGGATGCCGTCGACCAGGAAGAGCGTGTGGTCGTTGCCCGCGCCGCGCATGAAAATGGTGACGGGACCGCCGAAGGCGCCCGTGCGCGAAATGGAGAGGCCGGGAGTCCGGCTGATGGCGGTGGCGAGGTCGGGCGTCTGGATCGCCGCGAGGTGGTCCAGGTCCAGCACGGTGACCGCGCTGGGCGTCGCCGACGGGTCGGTGGGCACGCGGGTGGCCGACACGACGTAGTGGTCGAGCTGGACTGGGGAGGGCGCCGGGGCGTCGGCCTCGGCGGTGTTGTTGTCTTGGGCGCAAAGCGCGGTGGCCGCGGAGGCGGTCAACGCGCACGCAATGAACGAACGTCCCGGGATGCGGGACAGAGCGGGGAGCTGCATGGTTTGGCTGGTCTGTTCGGCAAGAGCAGACCCATGCGGCGCGACGGCCACGGTCCCTGCTCTCACGCTTCATTTTGCGATGAAGGTTTGACGTATCGGTCGCCCGCAAAGTTTAGCGACCGTCGTGTGAGCACCCCCGGACGGGATATTCGGACTCCGTATGTGACCGCGTGTAGTGGGTTTCCACCGACGCGAACCTCGCCCCTGGCCTTCACCGGCTTGCTGACCGATTGGCTTTGCCCCCGCGTTCGTTTCGCAAGGTGTGGGTCTGGATTGATACGTTACCGCAGCGCAACTGTGGCCGGATTTCACGGCCTTCCCCGCTGCCCGAGTGTGAATTGGAAAAAGAACAACGAACGCCCACACGCTGCGCGGCCGGCCGGAGCACGACAATCCCCAAGCCTGCGCACGCGTTGCGATAGACTTGGCGTATTCTGTGTTCCACCAGTGCACACGAGGTGTAGGTGAGTTGGCCATAAACATATCATCATATCTGAATGTAAAGATATGTTTCTTGCATCCCCGCAGATTTTGGCTTGGGTTGCCCTCTCAACCGCCAACGCTGTCCCGCCCATGTCCTCCGCCTCGCCCAAGCCCACCTCCGCCGAAACCGACCTCCGCCGCCTCCTCGCCGAGCGCGTCGCGATCATCGACGGCGCCATGGGCACCACCATCCGCACCTACGGCATCACCGAGGAGATGGCCCGCGGCGAGCGTTTCAAAGACGCCCCCAAGGACCTCAAAAACAACGGCGACATCTACTCGCTCACCCAAGCCAAGGTCATCTGTGACATCCACCGCCGCTTCCTCGAGGCCGGCGCCGACATCATCGAGACCAACACGTTCTCGGCCACCGCCATCGGCCAAAGCGAGTTCTTCATCGAAGACCCCCGCGAGCACGGCGGCCGCAAGGACCCCGCGTTCTACCAGTCCGTAATAGACAACCCCTTCCTCCAGGAGCTCGCCCACGACATCAATTTCCAGTCCGCTCGCCAATGCCGCGAATGGGCCGACCGCGTCGCCAACGCCACCGGTCGCCGCCGCTACGTTGCCGGCGCCATCGGGCCGCTCACCGTCTCGCTCTCCAATTCGCCCGACGCCGACGACGCCGGCTTCCGCGTCATCACCTTCGATCAGGTCAAAGCCGACTACCGCCGTCAGATCCGCTCCCTCATCGCCGGCGGCTCCGACCTCCTCCTCGTCGAGACGATCTTCGACTCCCTCAACGCCAAGGCCGCCCTCGTCGCCATCGAGGAAGTCTTCGCCGAGGACAACATCCGCCTGCCCCTCATGATCTCCGCCGCCGTCGGTCGTGGCGGTGAGACCATGATCTCCGCGCAGACCGTCGAGGCACTCCTCAACGCCGTCCGCACCCACAAGCCCCTCTCCATCGGCCTCAACTGCTCCATCGGCCCCGACCTCATGCGGCCGTTCCTCGCCGAGCTCGCCGAGAAAGCCGACGACACCTTCGTCTCCGCCTACCCGAACGCCGGCCTGCCCAATCCGCTAACGCCCACCGGCTTCGACCTCGAGCCCGCCGACATGGCGCGTTTCATGGGCGAGTTCGCCGACGGCCACCTCTGCAACATCGCCGGCGGCTGCTGCGGCAACACCCCCGAGCACATCGCCGCCATCTCCAACGCCCTCGCGCCCAAGCAACCGCGCAAACCCGTCGCCCGCCGCGTCACGCGTCCCACGTCCGCCGCGCCTGCGACTCCTGCGCCCGCCGCGACCGCCTCCGCCGAGGACCTCGCCGCCGCCAGCGACGCGCTGCCCCCGCTCCCGCTCCGCCTCTCCGGCTCGCTGCCCTTCACCCAGCAAATCGGCTCCTTCCTCATGGTCGGCGAGCGCACCAACGTCGCCGGCTCGCCCCGTTTCGCGAAGCTCATCAAGGCCGGCAACTACGAGGAAGCCGTCTCCGTCGCCCGCCAGCAGGTCGACAACGGCGCCAACGTCATCGACGTGTGCATGGACGACGGCCTCATCGACGGCGTCGCCGCCATGACCCGCTTCCTCCAGCTCATCGCCTCCGAGCCCGAGATCGCCAAGGTCCCCGTCATGGTCGACTCCTCCAAGTGGGAAGTCATCGAGGCCGGCCTGAAATGCCTTCAGGGCAAAGGCATCGTCAACTCCATCTCCCTCAAGGAAGGCGAAGCCAAGTTCCTCGAGCAGGCCCGTCTCATCCTCCGCTACGGCGCCGCAGTCGTCGTCATGGCCTTCGACGAAAACGGACAGGCGGCCTCCTACGCCGAAAAGATCCGCATCTGCGAACGCGCCTACCGCCTCCTCGTCGACCAGGTCGGCTTCCCGCCCGAAGACATCATCTTCGACCCCAACATCCTCACCGTCGGCACCGGCATCGAGGAGCACAACAACTACGCCGTCGATTTCATCGAGGCCACGCGCTGGATTAAGCAAAACCTCCCCCACGCCAAAGTCTCCGGCGGCGTCTCCAACGTCTCCTTCAGCTTCCGCGGCAACAACCCCGTGCGCGAGGCCATGCACGCCGCCTTCCTCTACCACGCCATCGCCGCCGGCATGGACATGGGCATCGTCAACCCCGCCATGCTCGAGGTTTACGAAGAGGTTGATAAAGACCTCCTCGTCCTTGTCGAAGACGTCCTCCTCAACCGCCGCCCCGACGCCACCGAACGCCTCGTCGAATACGGCGAAAAACTCAAAGCCTCCGGCGCCGGCAAGGACGCGAAGGCCGACACCACCGTCCTCGAAGCATGGCGCTCCGGCACCGTCGAGGAACGCCTCTCGCACGCCCTCGTCAAAGGCATCGACCAATACATCGACGCCGACACCGAGGAAGCCCGCCAGAAATACGGCAAGCCCCTCACCATCATCGAAGGCCCGCTCATGGACGGCATGCGCGTCGTCGGCGACCTCTT
>JAUWBF010000090.1 GCA_030601755.1 Verrucomicrobiota bacterium
CCGCAACCGCCCCGCCCCCCCCACCCACGCGAACGGACAGGAATGTCCGGTCTCCGTCCCCCGTCCCCGTCACCGCCCCCGGACCCGTTTGTGACAGAATAAGTTACAAACCGTCCGGACAAAGGGCGGCGCCCATGCGACGCCATTGGCCGGGACGTTTTGTCACTAATTAAGTGACAAACGGTTCGGGGGGCGGTTACGGGGACTGGGTAAGCATAACGGACCTGCCTGCCCGTTCGCGTGGGTGGGGGGGGCGGGGCGGTTGCGGAACGGACAGGAATGTCCGTTCTCCGTCAGCCCTTGATTTGGTCGGCGATCTCCTCGAGCGGGTAGGTAAGGATCTCGGCGAGGGTGGGGTGATACCACGGGGCCTTCAGCAGGTCGAAGACAGTGGCCTTCATCGCGAGCGGTCCGCTGAAACAGTGGATCAGGTCGGACGCGCCCACGCCGACGATCTCGGCGCCGAGGATGCGGCCGGTCTTCGGCGCGGCGAGGACCTTCACGTATCCACGGAGTTGATGCATGAGGATCGACTTGCCGTGGTCGTCGAACGGATACGAGGCGACGAGATACTTCACGCCCGCTTCCTTCAGCTCGTCCTCCTGCCGGCCGATGGTGGCGAGGGGCGGGTCGGTGAAGACGACGTTGAGCAGCAGGTCGTGGTTGAGCGGCTTGAGGGTCTTGCGCTTCGCGGGCGTGAAGAACGCGTGGCGCGCGGCGAGTTCGCCCTGGGCGACGGCGAGGTGCACGATGTCGTGCGGACCGCAGACGTCGCCGCCGGCGTAGATGTGGGGCTGCGAGGTCTGTTGCCAGCGGTTGACGGCGATGCGTCCGGAGTCGGTGACCTTCACGCCGGCGGCGGCGAGATCGAGGTCGTCGATGTTGGGTTCTCGGCCGAGGGCGTTGAAGAGGTGCTCGGCGCGGCGCACGAGGCGTTTGCCGTCGCTGGTGAAGGTGACGCTGACGCCGCCCTTGGGGTTGGCGGCGATCTTCTCGAGCTTGGTGTCGGTGTGCAGGTCGATGCCTTCGTCGCGGAAGGCCTTTTGCACGACCTCGGAGGCGGCGGACGAGTGGTCCTTGAGGATGTTGGGGCTGCGCTGGATGAGCGTGACGCGCGAGCCGATGCGGTTGAGGAACTGTGCGAGTTCGCAGGCGACGATGCCGCCGCCGAGCACGATCACGCTTTTCGGGATGAAATCGAGGTCGAGGACGTCGTCGCTGATCCAGTGCGGGGTCTCGGCGAGGCCGGGCACAGGCGGCACGCTGGCGCGCGAGCCGGTGGCGATGAGGATTTTTTTGGCGGTGACGGTGGTGCCGTCGTCGAGTTCGACGGTGTGCGCGTCCAAGAATTTGGCCTGGCTGCGGATGACGGTGTAGCGGCCGGACGCCATGGCCTTGGCGCGATAGCCGGCGAAGTCGGCGATGACGTGTTTCTTCCACGCGTGCAGCGCCTTCATGTCGACCTCGGCCTTGGGGATGCGCAGGCCGAAGATTTTGGAATGCCTGGCGTGGTGCAGCAGCTCGGCGGCGTGGAGCAGGGTCTTGGACGGCATGCAGCCGCGGAGAATGCAGAGGCCGCCGAGTTCCTTGGCGCCGTCGACGATGGCGACGGATTTGCCGAGGTCGGCGGCAACGCGGGCGGCGTTGAATCCGGCGGAGCCGCCGCCGATGACGAGGAGGTCGTGGGAGTTGGTTTGGTTACCCATGGGGAGAAGCACTGAAAGCGGTTGGCGCCGGGGCGCAACGTCCGGCGGCGGCCAAGGCCCCGTTCACCGGCCCTTGCCGAAGAGCATCACGTGAATGGTCTTCAGCACGATGGAGGCGTCGAGGGTGAAGGAAAAGTGGCGGATGTAGTAGAGGTCGTATTCGAGTTTGCGAAGGGTGTCCTCGATGCCGGCGCCGTAGGGGTAGTTGATCTGCGCCCAGCCGGTGATGCCGGGTTTGACGAGGTGGCGGAAGTGGTAGCAGGGGATCTTCGCCTCGTAGTCGCGGACGAGTTCGTCCCACTCGGCGCGGGGGCCGATGAGACTCATTTGTCCGATCAGCACGTTCCATAGCTGCGGCACCTCGTCGAGCCGGCTGGCACGCAGGAAGCGGCCGACGGCGGTGATACGGCTGTCGCCGGGACGGGTGTAGCGGTCGCCGCCGGGCTGCGCACGCATGGTGCGCAGCTTCAGGATGGAGAACGGCACGCGGTTGCGGCCGATGCGGGTTTGGCGGAATAGGGGTATTTACGTGACTCCACCAACCCCTACAGGTTGTGGTTACCGAGATTGTCGTAGGTTGTGGGCGAGGTTTGGACGGCCTGCTGGGCCAGCCGGTAGAAGAGCTTGCCGCGCGAAGAGGAGGTGCGGCGGTTGAAGCGGAAGGTAAACTCATCGAGATAATCCTGAAGATAGGCGGAGCTGATCGCGCCTTGATGGGTGCCCATCAGCCAACGCTTGAGCAATGAGATCACCCGATGAACGCGCGGCAACAAGTGTGACTGGCCAGGGGTGCTTCGACTTTGGATCGAGGGTTGATGAACATAGCCCTGAAGCTCCCGATACGCCTGCCATCCATCGGTCTGCACGGTGCTGGCGGGTTCTATTGCCTCGGTGATAAAGCCGTGGAGTGTTTTGCGGGTGCAGTCTGGAATATGCCGTAACCTGATGCGGCCGATTTTGGTTCCGTCGGCTTCAGCCGCGACTGCGATCAGAGCTTTGTCATAGGTTTGGCGACCACGCACATCCTCCTCTTCGCCGCCCCAATAGGCCTCGTCCACCTCGACGATCCCGCGCAGGCGCTCCCGTCCAGGACGCACCATCGCACGCCTGAGTTTGTGCATCACCGTCCATGCCGTCTTGTAGCTGCCCAGCCCGAGCACTCGTTGAAGACCGATGGCACTGACTCCGTTTTTCTGGCTCGTGATTTGCCACATGGCCCGAAACCAAAGCGTCAACGGCAACTTGCTGTCCTGGAAAACGGTTCCCGCAGTCACGGAGACCTCCTTTCGACAGGACAGGCATCGCCACAAATCTCGCCTGATCTCCAGTGACTTGCTCGCTTTGCATCGCGGACAAGTAAAGCCTTCCGGCCACCGCAGTGCCGTAAGATACTCTCGGCAAGCGGCTTCGTCGCCAAACCTCCGCTCAAGCTCCAGCATGGTTTTGGGATAATCCTCCGCCATCGGCTCCACCACTACATCTTGTGGTTGGTGGAGTCACGTAAATATCCCTATGGCGGAAAAATACCGGTCCGCCGTCGGTGCACTTGATGGCGATGCCGGCCGCGAGGAGCAGTGGAGCCGCGAGCAGCAGGCCGGTGAGCGCGAAGGCGATGTCCCAAAGCCGTTTCAAGCGCTCGAACACCGGTTCGCGCGCGATCTGAAAACCTTCCTGAAAGAGCCAGGTCTGGTTGAGCCGGTAGAGGGGAATCTTGCGCCAATAGACCTGGTGAAACAGCTCCAGCGTGTAGGTGGGCAGACCGGCAAAGTATAGCCGCACCAGCCGCTGCGATACCTCGTCGGGCGACTCGTGCCGGGATTCGCGCAGCACGATGGCTTCGGCTTGGATGCGGCCGGTCTCGATGTCGGCGATGACGGCGGCGAGCGAGGGCGTGGCTGTGGCGTCGCCCCCGGTTTCCCTGGCGTCGGGTCGCGCGGTGATGACGGGTTGAGCGAGTTTCATTCGCTCGCACTCGCGTTGGAACTCGCGGCAACTGGCCTCGTCACCGGCGAACACCACCGGTTTGAGCCGGTTAACCTCGCCGACGTGCAGTTGGAGGGCGCGTCGCAGGCCGAGCGTCGCCGGGGCCATGACGAGAAACGTCAGCGCGATCACCGCGCGGCTTTGTTGCAGCGGAAAGCCCGCCGGAAACACCACGAAGGTCAGCAGCAGGGTGACCGCGAGCGCCGCCGCGATGGCGATCAGATGCTGGCTGGTGTAGTCCAGCGACAGCATCGACGTGCGGGCCTTGTAACCATCGATCAAATACACCGCGCCGATCAGCAGCAGCAACGGTCCGACCAGCGTCCAGAGCAGCGGCTCGGTCGGAGGAATCACGCCGCGCAGCATGCCCACCACGTTCATGAACAACAGCAGGCACAACGTGTCGCCCAGCAGCAGGGTGACGGCGATGGCGCGCGGGCTTTTCATGCGGTTTGTGCGGTCAGGACGAATGGGATCGGCCTGGGTGTTAAACCCCATGTAACCGCCGGCCGTGTTCGCGTGGCAAGTCCTCAGATGTGCCGCGCGCCATTTCCGCGGCCACGGTCAGCAAGGCGGTCACCAGCACCACCACCGCCGGGCAGGCGAGGGGGAAATCCACCAGCGCCAGCAACGCGAGCGAACCGAGTGCGATCACGAGTCCCGACTGCGGCGGATGCCTCCAACGGCCATGACCCCAGCGCCAGCAACCCCACAGCGCCGCGGCCAGGCATGCGCAGCCCCACAGGCCGATCTCGGCGGGCATTTGCAACCAGTCGTTGTGGGCGTCGAGCACGCTGTATCGGCTGGTGCGGGCGTGCATGCGGGGCATCGCCGATTGCACGTCGGGGTAGACGTATTGAAAACTCTGCCACCCCCACCCAAACAACGGACGCTCCCGGATCAGCTCCAGGGTATCACGGTAGATGATCAGCCGCGCGTCGCCCACGCCGCCGGCGCGCAGGTCGGCAAGTTGCTCGCGTGTTTGGCCGACTTCCTTTCGCCACGCGTCGGCACCCAGCAGCAGTCCGAACACCGCCACGATCACCACCGTCGCGACCGCCCCCGCCTGGCGCGTCGTGTCGCCCGGCGTGGAACGACGCAGACGCCTCCACAGGCGTCGTCCGATCAGCCAGGTCGTCCCGCATGTCAACGCCATCGCCGCCACCGTTGAGGCGCGGCCGGAACTCAGCGGTATCGTGCAAAGGATCACCGCGGCGCCCAACGCCAGCACCGGCACCTGCGTCCGGGTGAGCGGTTGCGAGGCGGCGCGATGTTCGGCGTGCAACATCAGCCCGATCGCCGCGCCCGCCGCGAGGATGGCGTGGGCGCCCCAGTGGTTGTGATAAACGAACGTCGCGAAAAAATTCGTATTCGGCGACGGATAGACCCCGAGGATCGCCTCCGCGCGCAGCAGATGAAACACCGTGCCCGTCGCGGCCAACGCCACGCCGTTGCCAGCGATCACCCACAACAAGCCGCGCAGCCACGGTCGCGGCGGTTGGCAAAACATCAGGTTGAGACCCGCGAGCACGAGTCCGGCGTTGAGCGTGAAGTCCGCCAGTGTCGCCGCGGGCAGGGGCGTGCTCGGCAGCCACGCGACATGCGGCGCGGCCCGCAGCACCGGCGTATCCCAAAACTGATACAGCGTCCGGCTGGGATTGAACAGGCTTGCCGCCACCTGCACGGCGAGCAGCGCGAGCGGCACGAGTATCCACGCGGCCTTTCGCGCGTCGGCGCGGCCGGTCCACAGGGCCAGCCCCAGCAACACCGGAGCAGGCAGACAAAGCCAGGTCGCGATCATCCGCGAGGTCGGTTCCATGCCGCCGAAGCGCCAGGTCAAAAACACGACCAGCAACGCCACGTGCGCCACCGCGAGGCGGCCGATGGGCAGCGCGCGGAGCCAGGACACCCCATCCGCCTTCACCTCGCGCCTCCTCCGTCGAGCCCTGCCGCGCGTAGGCGTTCGAAGAACTCCCGCAGCAACGGCTCGTTGGCAAGCTGCTCGAGCGGACGGTTGCTCGACACGCGGATCACCCATTGGGCGGCCGCGCTGCTGACCGGACGGCGCAGGAGGTAGGGCGCCAGTTGCCACGGGTAGAGCCCGGGCAGCTCCTTTACCGGATAGCCGCCGTAGTAATGCCAGAACCAGACGTGCTGCGGGTAGATGTTTTTCTCAAAGCTGAAGCGCCGCGGCTCGGGCAACGGATAACGCTCCATCGCCGGCGGCGGCGGCAACAGGGTCCAGCCGGCGCCGGGCATGCACAGGTCCGGCGTATGCAGACCGACCGAGCCCAGCGATGTCTGCCCCGCCGGCCAGAACGCCATGTAGAACGTCACCTGCACGCCGTCCTTCAGATAGGTTTCCTCGTGCAGGATGTCCGTGTTGAGTGCGTCGGCGAAGCGCGTGATGCCGGGATTGGAAACCTGCCGCCAACCCGCCGTGTCCAGGTCCAGCAACGCCGCCAAGTCCGGCGTCGTCCGCGCGAATTCGCCGTCGCCCGGCAACGTTCGCCAAGCCACGAAGCCCGCCATGCACACGGCCAGCGTCGCCATGCCCAGTTGCCAGCCGACCGCCAGCCGGTTGCGACCTTCGGCCGGTTCGGGACGCTCCCGCGTTGGCCCGTCGGACGCGAGCCACGAACAGCCCGTGTAAAGGATCGCCACCGTCACGCCGAGCACCGCGTAGGCCGTCGCGTCGTGCCACAGGCCGTCGATGTTCACGCCCTTGGCCACGAGCAGGCAGAGAAAGAGCGAGCGGAAAAAATTCGCCACCACCGCCAGCAGAGCCGCGCCCGCCACCAGGCCGATCCGCGGCCACACGCCGCGCAACAAATAGCCGCCCAGAAACACGCCCGCGAAGAGGCACGCGATCAGGCTGCGGATGCCGCTGCACGCCTCCTCCACGCCGACCATTTGCTCCGACAGCTCGAGCACGTTGCCGTGACGCATCGCCGGGATGCCCAGCAGCCGCAACGTCGTCAGCACCCCGCCTGTGATCTGGTCCTGCATCAACAGCGTCAGTCGCGAAAGCACGCCGCTCGGCAACGGTGCCGCGAAGACCCACAAGCCCGCCGCGCACAGGCTCGCGCCGTTCAGCGGCACCAGCGGCGCGCGCCCTCCGGCCAGCGCCGCGACCGCGCCGACCACAAAGAGCGCAAACGCCGACGCGGCCAGAAACGCCGTCTGCGAATGACCTGCTCCCTGCGCCAACGCCGCCATGCCCGCCACCGGCGCGACCGCGAGAAAAACCACGCCCGCTGTCCACGTGCAAAACCGCCGCGCGCGCGCGCCGAACGCCTCCGGTTCGCCGCGCGCCAGCCACAGCAGCCAGACGCTCAACACCGGCGCGAAGAACCCGTGCGACAACTCCGCGGACTCCCGCCAAAACGGCAGCAGGTAGGCGGTCATCGCCGCCATGCCAGCCAACACCAGCGCCGCGAGCACGCGCTCGCCGACGGACGTCGACTTCAACTCGGACCACATGGCGTCCACGTGTTTGGTTTCCTCATTTCGACGCTCCCACCGGCCGCGCCGGATTGCCCGCGACCACCGCGCCCGTCGGAACGTCGCGCACCGCCACGGCGCGCGCCGCGACCACCGCGCCCGCGCCGACCGTCACGCCCGGCCCCACGAAACACTCCGCGGCCAACCACGCGCCGGACTCTACGCGCACCGGCTTGAGCACCAGCGGAAAGTGATCCTGCCGGTGATCGTGCGAACCCGCGCAAAGATGCGCGCCTTGGGAGATGAGCACGTTGTCCGCGATGCTGATCGTGGTCAGCGAGTAGAGATTGGCGTCCCAGCCGATGATCACGTCGTCGGCGATCTCGAGGTTCCAGGGAAACATCACCCGCGCCGTCGGATAGATCTGCACGCGCCGGCCGATGCGCGCGCCGAGCAGACGCAGCAGCATCACGCGCCAGCCGTGCAACGGCCGCGGACTCCAACGGAAAAGCGGCCGCAGGCACGCCCACAAAACGCGACGGCGCTGCACGTCGGGCGGGTAATTGGCGTTGGTCAGGTGGCGGGCGATGTTGATCGGCATGACGGGGTCAGGGGCGGCTCGACGAAATGGAGCGATAGAGCGCCAGGTAGTCGTTGGCGAGCCGCGACCAACCGAAGCGCGCCGTCACCGTGGCATGCGTCTGGAGGCGCGTCGCTTCGTCCGGACGCGGCGACCGCAGCGCAGCAGTCAACGCCTCCGTCAATGCCGTCACCGTCGGCTCCGTGATGGCGACCGGCAGGCCCGCTCCCAGCTCGCCCCAGGGCGTGCCCGGCGTGGTCACCACCGGCGTGCCGACCAGCAGCGCCTCGGGCACGACCAGTCCGAAATTTTCCGAAAACGTGGGCAGGCAAAAAACGTCCGCGCCCCGCAACCACGGCCACTTGGCCTCGCCCCACTGCGCACCGATCCAGTCGACGCGCGCGCCCGACGCGGCGGACGCGCGACGCAGCGGCTCCACGTAGTCGGCCTCGCCGTCGCCCACGATCACCAGCCGTGCGGGCACACCGGCGCGGGCGACCACCGCCGGCCACGCCTCGATCAACACATGCAGCCCCTTCTTTGCGTGCAGCCGCGAGAGGAAAACCACCACCCGCTCCTCCGGCGGCCAGCCGAGTCGTGCGCGCGCCGCCGCATAATCGGGTCCGGGGGTTTCGGGCAGACCGAGCGGAATCGCCCGCACGCGCTCCGGCGCGAACCAGCGGCGCAGGTTGCGCGCCTCGGCCTCGCTGGTCGCGAGGATCGCCGCGGCGCGTTTAAGCCCCGGCCGTTCGCGCAGGTGGAAATAGGGCAGTTTTTTCCAGCGTTTGTGAGCCAGCGCCCACGGTTCGAGCATGCCGTGCGGCGAGACGATGAACGGACGCCCGCGCGCGATGCACAGCGCGCGCAGCGCCGAATGCGCGCGCTCCCACAGGCCGTGGAAGTGCACGACGTCGGCCGCGTCCAGCTCGGCGGCACCGGTGGTCTCCGCGCGGATCACCTCGGCGCCGACCAAGCGCAGCGCGCCGGCCAGACCGGCAAGGGCTGTCTCTACGCCGCCGACCCGGCGGGCCGCCGGCGGCTCGACAAACAAAATGCGGAGCGGGTTCACAGGCTGAGGTAGAGGCTTTCGTGCGCGGCGGCCATCGTATCCACGGAGTGATGACGGATCACCTCGGCGCGGCCGGCCTCGCCCAAGCTTCGGCGTGCGGCCGGGTCGTCGAGCAGCGCGTCGACCGCCGCGTGGTCATCCAACGACACCGTGGCGGCGCGCAGATGGCGCGGCAGCTGTGCGCGCACGCCCGGGGCGACCACCGCGGGCAGGCCGGCGTTCATCGCCTCCAGCAGGGCGAGCGGCAGGCCCTCGAAGTCGGCGGTGTGCAAAAACACGTCGAAGGCCGGCAACAGCGTGGCGACGTCGGAACGCCAGCCGTCAAGCTGCACGATGTCATCGAGCCCGAGTTGGCGCCGGCGCGCCAGCCACACGTCTTCGAGGCGCCCGCCGCCGACCCAGCGGGCCGCAAGTCGGGGTCGGGTCGCATGCAGTCGGGCGATTTCGTCGAGAAAACGTAGCGGGTTTTTCTGCGCCTCGAGTCGGCCGACCGCGACGATCGCGGTTTGTCCGGCGGTCAGGCCCTCCTTCGCGCGCAGCGCGTCGCGGTCTGCGCAGGGCGGGGCGGGGGGCACGCCGTTGTCGATGACCGCGACGCGCGCCGACGAGCCCAGCAGGGCCCGCAGCTCAGAGCCGCGGGCGGCGCTGACGGCGATCAATGGCATGGCGGTGGCGCGGAGCGCGCGTCGGGCGCGGCGGTCGCGCAGCCCTCCGAGCCGCGCCCCGAGCGAGCGGGCGGTCTGGGTGATGTGGATCGTGGCGACCTTGCGCGCGGGCAATTGCTCTGCGGCGGCGATCAGGTCGAGGCCGTCCTCGAGGCACTGTTTGTTGAGGTGGATGACATCGGGCCGCCAGGCCGACCATTCGGCCCGCCAGCGCGCGTGGTCGGCCGGACCGGTGAGTTCGCCCAGCAGTCCGCGGTGCCAGCTGTCATAGAACCATGGATACGCCGATCGCAGCACGTCGCCGTGCGGCGCGAACGCCGCGGCCAGCTCGTCCATGCGCGGATGATCGGAAATCCACAGGCCGACTTCATGGCCGCGGGCCCGCAGCGCGGCGGCGAGGTAGACGAGGAAAATCTCGCCTCCGCCGCGGGAGCCCGAGCTGGCGCTGACGAAGAGGATTCTCATGCGGTGGCGACGGTTTCCCAGAACTCCGCGGCGACCTCCGGCGAGAGCGCGCGCGAACGGGCGAGGGCGGCGGCCGACTGGCGCGCGCGCGTTTCCGGCGAGGCGGCCAGGGCGATCATGGCGCGGGCCAGCGCGGTGGAGTCGCCGGCCGGCACGAGGTGGCCCTCGACGTTCTCGGTGACGAGTTCGCTCGCGCCGACTGCATCGGAGAGAATGCAGGGCAGCCCTGCGCCAAGGGCCTGGTTGACGACCACGCCCCAGCCGTCGTGCCGGCTGGGCAGCACGAAGACATCCGCCTTGGCGAACCACGCGGGCAGGGCCTCGGGCGCCTGAAAACCGGCGTAGCGGATGCGTTGACGAGTGGCGGCGGGCACGTCGCCGAGCAGCGACGGCAGGTCGGCCTCGCGTCCGACGAGCAGCAGGCGGGCCTTGGGCTGGTGACGCAGAGTCTGTTCAAAGGCCAGTAGCAGCAGGTCGATGCCCTTGCGGGCGATCATCTGTCCGCAGAACAGAAACACGGGGTCGTCGGTGGCCGCCGTCCGGACAGGCGCGGTCGGGGCGAACGCCGTCAGGTCGCACGCGTAGGGACGATTTGAAACCGGAACTCCCGGCGCCAGCGCGCGGTAGGCGTCGGCGGCACGGCGGCCGACGGCGGCGATGTGGCGGGCGCTGGAGAGCGGCGCGTATTGCCAAGCCTGAAGCCTGCGGCGGAGCGGCGAGGTTGGCTTGGAGGGCAGCTCGCCCCAGAAGGCCCACGGGGTCGTCGTGCCGAGCCGCCGCATAAGGAGCTGGGTGGTAACGTCGCTCATCGAGCCGTTGACGATCCAGAATTCGCCGGGACGCGGGTCGGGCAGGCCGTGGTTGCAGTGGGAGCGGCCGCCGCGCCAGTTGACAGTGAAGCCCGGCAGGATCGCCTCCCATTCCGCGAGCGGCGTCTCCGGCCAGGGCGAGTCTGGCGGGGTGCGCTCCTGGTAATACACGCGCAGTCCGAGGCGACCGCGCGCGGAGAGCGCGTTGAACACGTCGCGTTGATACGGCGACGGGGTCACGCTCACAAAGACCAGGCGTTCAATCCTCGGTTTCAACATCGTCGTGATACTGAAGCACACGCCGGACCGGTTGGCGGCGGAGAAGCCATGCGCCCAGCACGATGGCGGCGATGGTGGGCAGAATGGCGGTCGTGAACACCAGCATGCTGCGCATCGAGATGACCGCGGCGAAGAACCCCGAGGCGAACACCAGGTGTCCGAATGGCGAGTTGTCGGGCGAGTTGAAACGGTTCCACCAGCCGAAGATGATCCCGAATATGAGCGCCGTGGCCAACACGCCGAAGGCTCCTCCGCTGATGTAGGCCTCGCCGATGAAGCTGGAGGCGAGGGTGAGCCCCTCCGCGCCGAGCGCTTCCTCAATGCCCATGGACATGCCCTCGGGCTTGCCGGACCAGATGGCGCGCGGGATGGGGCGGATCACCGCGAGGTAGGGTATTTCAAAGCCCAGGTAGGGGTGATGCTCGGGAAATACACCGGTCAACTTGGCCATTACATACAGGTTGTAGTCGACGAACACGGAGCTGCGGTCGGTCTCGATCTCGCCGCTGCGGTAGCCGTCGAGGTAGTTTTTGAAGCCGATGTTGCGGAACTCGAGCATGACCACCGTGCTGAGCAGCAGGGCCGTCGCCGAGCCGATCACGACGCCAAGCAGCTCCCTGCGGCGATGGTGCGGCAGGCTGAA
>JAUWBF010000109.1 GCA_030601755.1 Verrucomicrobiota bacterium
CCATCGACGCCTACCTCGCCGCCCATAACCGCTCCCCCAAGCCCTTCATCTGGACCAAACGCGCCTCCGACATCCTCGCCAAAGTCCAACGCGCTCGCGCCGCCCAAAATAAGTAACGCTATTTATCGGGCACTACACTAGAAAACCGGAAGAACCGGCATCCAAGGAGTTAATCAAGACCTCGTGAAACTGATGCTATCATTGCTGGACTATGGACGAGCACACGCCCACGAGCCCTACCCTCTTTTCCCCGCACACCTGCACAAATCACTGCGTAGTTTTCTCACCAAATCCATGGCTCTCAGCATGGATCTAAAAGTGCCTGATTCGCTCGATGAAAAGTTCACAAGCGACATGAAGCCCTTCACTCGGCCAGCTTAGGAAAATGTCGTCGAAAACGATATTCATGACCGGCGAGAGGCTAGCCGCGACGTGCTAAAGGCATTGTTGCCATGGAGCTGGTTTCCAGCCCGTAAGACTCGACCAACACTTACTAAAACAGAGCTGTAGCCTCTCTTGCAAATCGCCCCCAGCCGTCGCCGGTGTCGTCCTTGGGATACAGGCGCAGGGGGTGGTCGGAGCCGAAGAGGACTTGAGACACGTTGACCGTGCGGCCAATCATTGACCAGCCGCCGTCGGCGTAGAGGAGCGGGCCCGCGGCGGTGTCGACTTGCACATTGGGCAGCTCGCGGACGTCGAGACCGCCCGCCCAGTGCGCGAGGATGAAGCGCACGCCTTGCCAGCGACGGGCGAGGCTATCGAAGTGGTCCAGCGGCGTGTCGACCCTGCCCGGATACGGACGCGACAACGGCTCGGTGACGTGCAGGTTGACCGGCCAGTCCCACGTCGCGGCCAGCTCCAGCGCCTCCAGAAACCCGGCGGCGTCGAGGCGCACACCCTGCGAGTGCGGGGAGAGCTCGCCGAGGCCGGTCAGGCCTTCGTCACGGGCGCGGCGGAGCTCCGTGGACACGGTGTCAGCGGGCGCGCCGGCGTGGACGGTCGCAAAGCCGGACAAGCGGTCGGGGTGCGCTTTGACGCACTCGGCGAAGAAGCGGTTTTGCCAGGCGCAGTTGTCGTGGTTTTCCCAATACCAGCCGAGCAGCACGGCGTGGTCGACACCGGCGGCGTCCATCGAGCGCAGCAGCTCGGCGACCGACGGGAAAAGCTGCACCGGCGAGCCGTCCCGGCGACGGCGGCAACAGAGGATTTTCCAATGCGGCTCGCCGTGCGCGTCGGCCCAGGCCGCGGGGTCGCGATTGAGCTCGTCGGGGTAAAGGTGCACGTGGTGGTCGATGACCGACATCAGGCTGGTAATTTCTCGCGAAGGTAACGAAGGAGGCGACGGAAATTTTCACCACTAAGGGCACGAAGAGACACGAAGTGCTGAGATAGAATTTATTAACCGCAAAAGGCGCAAATGAGCGCAAAAACCAGACTGTTTACCTTTTGCGGATTTTCGCGTTTTTCGCCGTTCACCACATTCGAGAGTTCGTGACTTTTCGCGGTTCAAATACTCCGACGGGCATCTCCGTTAACTTTGTTTCCTCCTGTGAAACAGAACGCATTTACTGACACGACTGTAGCGGGAAGGGTTAACCGCAAAAGGCGCTAATAGGCGCAAAAACCAGTCCGTTTCCCTTTTGCGAATTTTGACGTCTTTGGCGGTTCAATCAGCTCCGCGGCCTTCGTGAAGCTTCGTGTTCTTGGTGGTTCAATCCCCTGCCCCAATCCAAAGAGTTGCCGACAGCTGGCTTTTGAGGTTGGTTGTCCCTCCGCCAAGCATGTCCGACACCGCTTCCATTCCTCACGTCGCCCACGGCACGACCGATCTGGCCAGTCTGCTGGAGTCGCTGCGCTACGGGCTCGAGGGTCACTCGGCGAGCGGCAACCCGCTGCTCGAGCGCCCCATGCTGGGAACCACGCTCTACCTGGCGGAGTGCGACGTGGAGACGCGGTTCGGGCCGTTTCGGGCGACCATTTTCCAGGACATCATCGACAAGCACTACGTGCTCGCCCTCGCCCACGGCGACATCCGCGCGCCGGGGCCGCTCTACACGCGCCTGCACTCGTCGTGCGTGACCAGCGAAACGCTCGGCGGCTGTGATTGCGACTGCGGGCAGCAGCTCGAAGGCGCGTTCAAGGTCATCGCCGCCAAGGGCCGCGGCATCCTCTTCTACCTCATGCAGGAGGGGCGCGGCGTGGGCTACGTCGGCAAGTCCCGCGACCGCATGCTGGTGCAGGCGTCCCTCGACCAAATCTCGACCTTCCAAGCCTACCAGGCGCTCGGCCTGAAAAAGGACCACCGTCACTACGACAACATCTCGGACATTTGCCGGCTGCTGGGCATCTCGCCGGAGTTCGTGGTGCTGACCAACAACCCCGACAAGATCGAGGCGCTGCACGCGCAGGGCCTGAAGGTCGTCGGCACCGAGGCGCTCGAGTTCGAGCCCGGTCCCTTCAACCTCGCCTACCTGACATCGAAGGCCGACGGCGGGCACATCCTGCGGCAGCCGGCGGTCTCGGAGCTGCGCCGCGCGCTGCCGCCCGAGCCGGTCATCCCCTTCAACCCCCACGCGCTGGCCGGCGCGGTGCGATTCATCCACACATCGAGCTATTTCCTGCCGATCCGGCCGGTCGACAACGAGATCGTGCTGACGCGCGGGCAGTTCGCGAAGATCCCCGCCGGTCATCCGTTGATGGACGGCAGTCGCGCGATCGCCGGCGACCGCGTGCTGGTGCGGGTCGACTGCACAAACCTCGTCGCGCACCGCCGCCAACACCCCGAGGATCCGGTGGCCGAGCTGTTGTCGACGCCCTACTGGTTCCGCGTGCACGTCTACTACGACGTGGTGACCTCGCAGGAGTTCGTCGTGCTCGTGCATGGCAAGCCCGACGCCGCCGCGGTGCCGGTGGTGCGGTTGCACAGCGACTCGCTTTTCAACCGCTTCCCGCTGCGCACGGTGGCCAACCGCGACAAGCTGCAACAATCGGTGAAGCACATCGTCGAGCACGGCCACGGCCTGCTGCTGCTCCTGCACAACGACGGACGCGGCGCGGGCTTCGGCGCCTTCGCCACCGACCAGATGATGACCCAGCGCGGCGAGGCCGTGTCGACCGACGAGGCCTATCAAAAGATCGGCGTCGGCTACGACAGCCGCGACTACGACGCGTCGATGCTCCTGCTGCGCCAGCACCTCGCGCACGGCCGCATCCACATGGTCATGAATTCTCCCGAGAGCCTCGTGCGCAAACCCGAATACGCCGAGGCCCTGCATCGCAACGGCATCGACGTGGAGAAGTGGATCTTCCTCGGCGCCGGTCGCGACGAGGATTGAGCGCGGACGAACCTGCGTGGGGCGAAACGGCTCCGCCGTTCCGCTACGAGATGCGGCACTGGCACGCGTCTGCCGGCTGAAGGCGTTTCGCCTAGAACCACAGCAGCTTTGTCCGGCGGTGAAACGTAGGGGCCGAGCTTGCTCGGCCCGTTTGTCGTCATGAGAAAAACGACGCCGCAGGCGGGTCCGTGTGCCCGACGGGCTTTGCCAGCAAAGCCCCTACAAAGCCACTCCGACGAGCGCCTGCTCAACGTCGACGCGTGATCAACCAACGGCCCGCTGTATTCAGATTTTAATCACAGGCGGCACGCATGAACGCGGATCTACCGGCTGGCATCCGTGTAAATCCGCGCGATCCGTGGTCAACATCCACCGCTCAACAGTCCGTGGCCAAACAAGCCGACCCGACGTTACTTGACCTCCATGCCGAGGAAGGAGGTCGGACGGCTGGCGTTTTTGTCGACGAGGACCATGCCGCCGAGGGCGTCGACCTTGATCGCGAGATTGTAGTTATAGGCGATGCGCTTGAGGAAGTCGCCGGTGTCCATGGACGACATCTGGCCGCTGATCTTGAGCTGGTCGGCCAGCTCGGCGGGCTCGGTGCGGATGCTGACGACCTCGCCCTGCTCGCTGGTGACTTTCTTGATGCGCAGGCGCTGGTTGATCTCGGCGATGATGTCGGTGAGGGCGGTGTCGGCATAGGCCGACGCGGGATGGCTGCCGGCGAGGCGCAGGCGCTTCCAATCCTCGGCCCCAGCCTCGGCCATCTTGGCCGGATCGGAGGGAGCAGTCGCGAGCTTCACATAGTCGCGGTCGGCCTGAGAAAAACGACTGAGCGGCACGGTGAAGGCCTGGCCGTCCTCACGCTCAATGCGCACGGATTCGGGCGCGACGGCTTCGACCAGGCGCGCGGTGATCTGCCGGCCATTGAGGTCGGTCCAGACACGAAGTTCCTTGGTGCCGGCGAGCGAGAGGGGTAGGCCGCCGAGCAGTTGCAGGGTAACCAAGCCCGCGAGCAGCTTGATCGATTTCATGACCAGCGAGAAAGCAGGAGCCCGGCGAAATCACGAGATTTTATTCAAGCGAAAATCGCGCAACTAGTTCCATACACAAAAGAAACACGCCTCCGAGTAAACAGAGGCGTGTCGCGGGCCGGAGTCGGCGGGAGTCGTTGGCGGCCTGGATCAGCCGGCGGCGTCGGGCTTCGGCTCGGTGGCGGCCGGAGCGGCGGTCTCGGTTTCGCTCGCCTGGGCGGCGGCCGGGGCCGCGGGCTGCGCGGGAGCGGCGGGCGTCTCGTCGGCGGGGATCTCGGGGAAGTTCTCCGGGTCGTGCTCCTCGCCGGCGGCGTCGCGCTTGCGGGACTCGGCCATGGGCGGCGGGGCAAAGAGGCGACCGTCGATGAACTCGGTGACGTAGCCTTCGCCGACCAACCAGCGCAGGTCCATGCTGAGGCGGTTGAGCTTGGCCTGATCCTCGGCGGAGAGGGCCGGCGCGGCCTCGCCCTCGGCGGCGGGCGCGGGGGGCTTGAGGCCGAGGTGCTTGGCGGGGAGCTCGCTCTGCTTGACCATCGGGTGGGACTCGATGAAGGCGATGAGGTCGCCGATGCTGTCGGCGAAGACTTGGCCGGGCGTGCGGAACTTGCGCTTCACGGCGCAGACGTAGCTGATGCCCTTGGAGCCCTTCTTGAAGATGGTGAAGCCTTCGCGACGGAGGCGGCCGCGCAGGGCGTTGGCGGTGTCGAGGGGGAACTTTTGCTGGCGCTCGAGCTGGCCCTCGATGGCGCGCTTGATCTCGCCGGCGGGCAGGGTCTCGAGCAGGCGGCCGGCGATGCGGAGGTTGTCGACGAGGCGCACGACCTTGGCACGGGCGTTGGTGAGCAGGTAGGCGCGGGCGGCCTCGAGCGAGTTGAAGGACGGGGCCTCGGTCGCGGGCTCGGCCGCGGCGGGAGCGGCGGCTTCGGGAGCCTCGGCCGCGAGCTCGCCGGGCACCTCGGCGTCGGTGGACGGCTCGGCGGCAGGAGTCTCGACCGGCGCGGCGGCGGCGGGCGCGGCCGGGGTCTCGGTCTTCCAAGTGTAGCGCACGCCCTTCTTCATCTTCTCAAGCCACTGGGCGATGGCCTCGGGCTCGCGCACGCTCTCGATCTTGGAGGCGCGGTAGGCGTCGAGCGGCATGCGGATGCCGGCGGCTTGGTGATGCTGGGCGACGATCTGGTTGTAGAGGTGGTAGTTGGGCGGGCCGAGCAGCTCGCCGGTCATGGCGCAGCGGTTGACGACCTGGAAGTTGCCGGCGGGGGCCTCGACCTCGACCTCGGCGACGTCGAAGAACTTGTCGAGGTGGTTGGCGAGCACGTGGGCGACGGCGGCGTCCTCGTTCTCGAAGGGCTGACCGTCCGGCACGGAGAGGGCGAAGGGCGCGGGACGAACCGCGTTGGCGCCCTCGGCGGCCTTGTGCTGCACGACGGCGATGAAGCGGTCGTTCTTGCCGATCACCACGCGGGCGATCTCAAAGAGTTCGTAGGTGCGGCAGGAGGCGCGCACGGCCTTCGCGAGGGCGGTGAAGCCGGCGTCTTCCGGATAGAAGGTGACGGTATAGAAGGGACTGATGTAGGGGCCGGCCGGGACCTCGCGCTCGCCGCGCGGTCCGCCGAAGCGGGGGCGGTCGCCATCGCGGCGGGGGCGGTCGTCGCGGCGCGGGGGGCGTTCGCCGGCGGGGCCTTCGCGGCGCGGGCGGTCATCGCGGCGGGGATGATCGTCACGCGGGCCGCGCTCCTCGCGGGGGGCGGAGTCGGGGGAGAAGGAGTTGCCGCCGGGTTTGCGGAAGCCGCGGCGATCACGCTTCTCGCCGGCGGGACCGCCGGGGCCTTCGCGGCGGGGACGGTCATCGCGACGGGGACGTTCGTCACGGGACTGGCCGGGGGTGGCCTTGTCTTGGGACCACTGCGTGCCGAAGCTGAAGTCCTGGAGCTGGGAGAGGTCCAGCTTGTTGAATTCCTGGGACGGTTGGTCGTTGGAGGGAGTCTCGGACATAACGATGGCGGGCGCAGGGTGACCGCGGGATGAGGGCTGGACGCGTGTTGAAGCGGGAGTGCTTGGAAGGGAGCAGCCTTGCGGCGCGGGCACGGCAGGCAAGCCGTTTTCGTGCCGTGGGCGGATGATGGGGAATCCACCCGGGAGGCGAGATGCGTCAGGCTTTTTTGCGGGCGTAGGCCATGGCCTCGGCGATCTGCGCGAGCTGGCTTTCGGTGTGCCCGGCGGAGATGGCGGTGCGAATGAGGTCCTTGCCCGGAGGCACGGCGGGGGCGATGGACATGACGCTGAAGACACCCTTCTCGAGGAGGGCTTGCCAGAAGTAGTAAACGCGCTCCTTGGAGCCGAGCACGATGGGCACGGCGGGGGTTTCGCTCTCCCAGGTGTTGAGGCCGAGGCCGTGGAGGATTTCCACGTATTTGCGGCGGTTGGCGTGCAGGCGCTCGAGGTGCTCGGGCTCGCTTTGCAGGATGTCGAGGGCGGCCGAGGCCATGGCTGCCTGCGCGGGGCTGATGGCGGCGCTGAAGATGGTGTGCTTGCCGTGGGTGCGCATGTATTCGATCAGGGCCTTGGAGCCGGCGACGAAGCCGCCGGTGCTGGCAAGGGCCTTGGACATGCTGCCGCAGATGATGTCGACGTCATCGTTGAGACCGAAGTGGTCGACGGTGCCGCGTCCCTGGCGGCCGAGCACGCCGAAGCCGTGGGCGTCGTCGAGCACGGTGAAGCAGTTATGCTCGCGCGCGACGGCCATGAGCTCGGGCAGGCGCGCGATGTGGCCCTCCATCGAGTAAACGCCCTCGATGACGAGCATCTTGGGCGCGTCGGGGTCACATTGCGCGGCGACCTCGCGGAAGTCCTCGGGACTGTTGTGCGCGAAGCGCTCGACCTGCGCGGTCGAGAGGCGAATGCCGTCCCAGAGGCAGGAATGGATGTTTTTGTCGGCGAAGATGACGTCGCCCTTCTGCGCGAAGGAGCCGACGCCCGACAGGCAGGAGAGGTAGCCGGCGGAGTGCACGTGGCAGGCCTCCTTGCCGAGGAAGGCGGCGAGTTTTTCCTCCAGCTCGACGTGGTAGGCGCGCGAGCCGTTGGAGATGCGCGAACCGGTGGGGCTGGCCCCCCACTTGGCGGCGGCGCGCTGGCCGGCCTCGATGACCTTGGGGTGAAACGCGAGTCCGAGATAGTCGTTGCTCGCCAACATGACCATGTCCCGGCCATGGAGACGGATGCTGGTGCCCTGCTGGGCCTCGATCGCATGGTAGTAAGGCGAGTAGCGCAGACGAAGCTTGGTGACTTGGTCGTCACGGCAACGCTGGCGGATGTCGGGTTTGGTCTTGGT
>JAUWBF010000135.1 GCA_030601755.1 Verrucomicrobiota bacterium
CCATCGACGCCTACCTCGCCGCCCATAACCGCTCCCCCAAGCCCTTCATCTGGACCAAACGCGCCTCCGACATCCTCGCCAAAGTCCAACGCGCTCGCGCCGCCCAAAATAAGTAACGCTATTTATCGGGCACTACACTAGCTTGAACGACGGTCAATGGCGCTTGTGCGCGGCTGGGTCCAGCGCCTCCAATGGGGAAAATCCGCATTCTTCACATCCGTCCCATCTTCGCATCTGCTGTTGTCCCGTCATGTCTGAACTCGTTTCCCCAGCGCTCATTCAAACCCTGACCGAACGTCTCGGTGCCCATCGTGTCCTGACCGCTCCCGAGGACATCGTGCCCTACGGCTTTGATGGCACCGCCACGCTCAAGCAGCGTCCGCTCGCCGTGGTGTTCGCTAGGAGCGCCGACGAGGTGTCCTTCGTGCTCAAACTCGCCCGCGAACACCGCGTGCCGGTCGTGACTCGCGGCAGCGGGACCGGGCTCTCCGGCGGCAGCGTGCCGCTCGCCGGGGCCATCGTGCTCTGTCTGGCGAAGATGGACCGCATTCTTGAGGTCGACGCGGCGAATCTCACGCTGCTGGCCGAGGCCGGTGCGATCACCCAGAAAGTCTTCGACGCGGCCGACTCGGCCGGGCTGTTCTATCCGCCTGATCCCGGTTCGATGAAGATCAGCACGATCGGCGGCAACGTCGCCGAAAACTCCGGCGGTCTGCGCGGGCTCAAATACGGCGTCACCCGCGACTACGTGATGGGCATGGAGGTCGTGCTCGCCGACGGTTCCATATGCTGGCTCGGCTCGAAGTGCGTGAAGGACGTCGCCGGCTACAATCTCCGCGATCTCTTCATCGGCAGCGAGGGCACGCTCGGCGTCGTAACGCGCGTCCTTCTCAAACTCCTGCCCAAGCCCGCCGCGCGCCAGACCCTGCTCGCCACCTTCTCGGCGATGGACGCCGCCGCCGGAACCGTGTCGGCGATCATCGCGGCCAAGATCATTCCCTGCACGCTCGAGTTCCTCGACAAGAAGACGATCCAGTGCGTCGAGGACTTCGCCAAGGTCGGCTTGCCCCGTGATGCCGAGGCCATCCTGCTGATCGAGACCGACGGCCATGCCGCCGCCGTCGCTGACGAAGCTGCCAAGATCGCCGAACTCTGCCGTGCCCACGGCGCCACCAACGTGAAACTCGCCGCCGACGCCGCCGAGTCGACCAAGCTCGCCACCGCCCGCCGCAGCGCCTTCAGCGCGCTCGCGCGCCTGCGGCCCACCACCATCCTCGAGGACGTCACCGTGCCGCGCAGCGAACTCGCCGGCATGATCCGCGCGGTCGAGGCCATCGCCCAAAAGCACAACCTCAACATCGCTACTTTCGGCCACTTTGGCGACGGCAACCTGCACCCGACGATCCTCACCGACGAGCGCGACACCGAGGAAATGCATCGCGTGGAGCTGGCCTTTGCCGACATCGTCGAGGAAACGCTCAAGCGCAACGGCACCATCACCGGCGAGCATGGCGTGGGTCTCGCCAAGAAGCCGTTCCTCAAGCGCCAGCTCGGCGACAATTCGTTCGAGCTGCTCCGCCTAGTGAAGCGCGCGCTCGACCCCGACGCGCTGCTAAATCCGGGCAAAATCTTCGACTGATCGCGCCCACGCCATGAACAAGACCCTGCGCGACCTCGACTACTCGGTGCTTCAGCAGTGCATGCACTGCGGCATGTGCCTGCCGACCTGTCCGACCTACGACGAGACCAAGCTCGAACGCCACAGCCCGCGCGGCCGCATTTCGCTCATGCGCGCCATCGCCGACGGCGAACTCGAGGTGACCAAGGCCTTCGGCGAGGAAATGTATTACTGCCTCGGCTGCCTTGCCTGCACCACCGCGTGTCCGGCGGGTGTCAACTACCCCGAGCTCTTCGAGACCGCCCGCGCCGACGTGGAAAAGGCCGGAGTGCTGGACTCACCCAAGCGCACCTTCATCCGCACCACCGTCCTGCGCGGCATCTTCACCCGTCCGCGTCTGCTGCGCCTCGTCGGCCGCCTGCTCTGGCTCTGGCAGGCGAGCGGTGCGCAGACCGCGTTCCGCAAGCTCGGCATCAACAATATCCTCCCGCCCAATCTTCGCCGGCTCG
Organism: Verrucomicrobiota bacterium; assembly: GCA_030601755.1. GTDB lineage: Bacteria > Verrucomicrobiota > Verrucomicrobiia > Opitutales > Opitutaceae > JAUWBF01. Next base: position 2,128 of record JAUWBF010000135.1, read on the forward strand.
AGCCGCAGGCGCCGACCGTGCAGGCGAAGTTTTCCCATCAACTCATCGCGGCGGTCGAGCATCCCGTCACCGGCGTATCCGGAATCCCATCACGTCGCGTGGCCGTGCTCACCGGCTGCGTGCAGGACCTTGTCTTCGCCGATGTCAACCGCGCCACCGTCGACGTGCTGCTGGCCAACGACTGTGAAGTCCACACGCCGCCCGTGCAGCCGTGCTGCGGTTCGCTGCACGCGCATAATGGTGACGTCGAGTCCGCCCGAGAACTGGCCCGTCGCCAGCTCGACCTCTTCAACCCGTTCGACTTTGACGCCATCATCAGCAACGCCGGCGGTTGTGGCTCGCACCTGCGCGCCTACGGTCACCTGCTTCATGACGATGCCGACTACGCCGCCCGTGCCGCCGAGTGGTCGCGCAAGCTGAAGGACATCCACGAATACCTCGTCGAGATCGGCTTCCGCGCACCGCGCGCTCCGGCCGGGGAAGTCGCCACCGTGACCTACCACGAAAGCTGCCACCTGTGCCACGGGCAGAAGGTCAGCGCGCAGCCCCGCGCGATCCTCAAGTCGATCCCCGGCGTCGAGCTGCGCGAGTGCGCCGAGCCCAACTGGTGCTGCGGATCGGCGGGCATCTACAACATCACGCAACCGGTGACCGCCGAGCGGCTGCAGGTCCGCAAGACCGGCCACCTGCTGGCCACCGGCGCATCCGTTGTCGCCACGGCCAACCCGGGGTGCCACCTGCAAATCGAGAACGGTCTCAAAGCCGCCTGCGGCGATGAGCGCGAGCCGCCGCAGGTCCTGCACCCGGTGGTGCTGCTGGCCAGGGCCTACCAAGCCGAGTCGGCTCGCTGAGCACGAGCTCCGTAGGGCCGAGCGACTTGTCTCAAGGCGCTCGTCGGGACGCGGGAGGGCGGCAGGCGAATGGGTTGGTGGCTGCCGAGCGAAGCGACATCAGGCACGCGTTCTCCGCGGTGCTCCTTGGAGCTCAGGCGATGACCTTCTCGGTCTCGGCGTCGAAGAGATGAGCCTTGGCGAGGTCGAAGGTGACCTTGACCTTTTGGCCGGGCTCGAAGCGGTCGGTGGGGCTGACGCGGGCGATGAACGAGGTCGCGCCGGTGGAGAGGTAGAGGTAGGTCTCGGAACCCATGGGCTCGGACACCTCGACGGTGACTTCGACCGTGGCGCCGGCGGCGGGATTTTCCAACGAGAGCGTGTCGGCGACGTCTTCGGGACGGATGCCGAAGGCGATGTTCTTGCCGACGTGATCGGCGGCCTTCTTGGCGACTTCGCCGGCGAGGGTAACGGCGACCGGGGCGGCCTTGTCGTTCTTCTCCACGAAGCGGAGGGTGTCACCGTCCTTTTGGATGAAGCCGCGAAAGAAGTTCATGGGCGGGGAGCCGATGAAGCCGGCGACGAACATGTTGGCCGGGGTGTTGTAGAGTTCGAGCGGGGCGGCGACCTGCATGATGTTGCCGTCCTTCATGACGCAGATGCGGTCGCCCATGGTCATGGCCTCG
>JAUWBF010000042.1 GCA_030601755.1 Verrucomicrobiota bacterium
CGGCTGCGCCGCGCAGTCCGCAGTTCGTCTTGCGAGTGGCCGAAACCAGAACCGCGGCGAGCAAAAGCAGCAGACCGGTGATGACGATGAGGCCGGCCCAGATGGAGCCGTGCGACTTGGTGGCGGGGTTCATGCGCGCATACTCGCAGGCGCGCGTGAAGGGAGGATGAAGCGAGCGTGAATTCGCGATGAACTCCGCCGGTCAGGGCAGGACCACGCAGGCCGGTTCCTCGCCGCAGGGGGATGGTTGAGGCAGTCGATATCTTGTCCGACACGGGGTGCGGTGCGTTCAGGGAGGTGGCGCGTTTTGTGGACGGACCGATTTCTACGGGTAGCAATAAACACTTCGCCTCGTTGGTTTACGGCAACGGGGCGGGGGCCTAGTTTCCCAGAGTGTCCCCGAATTCCCCCGGTTTCCTGCAGGCGATCCTGTTGCCGTGTTGTTTGTTCATCTTGGCCGACGCGCGCGCGCAGGCGTGGCGATCGTCGTTGTATCCGGAGGGCTGGCGTCCCGGTCACGCGGACGACGCGGGGCGCTTTCTGCACGATTTCTCCCACGCCGGCTACCGGAGGGGCGAGACGCCGATTCCCGACCGGGCGGACCGTGTGATCGACGTCACGCGCGCGCCGTTCTCGGCGGACGCCACGGGGCGGGGCGACGCGACGGCGGCGATCCAGCGCGCGCTCGACGAGGCGGCGGACGCGGGCGGCGGCGTGGTGTTCATGCCGGCCGGCACCTACCGGGTTTCCCCGCCCGAGGGGGCGCGGGCCGCGCTCTTCGTGCGTGGCGACGGGGTCGTGCTGCGCGGCGCGGGCGCGGGGAGGACGTTCGTCTTCAACGACGCGACGACGATGGCCGGCAGGAGCGTGATCGAGCTGAAACCGCGCGACCCCGTTTCGTGGAACGCGGACGGCAGGGCGGTCGAGGGCGCGCGGCTCCGCGAGGATCTGCCGGGGCCGGCGTCGCGCATCCCGATCGACGACGCGGCGGACTTCGCGGTCGGCGACCTGATCGTGGTGCGCAACGACCTGACGCGGCACTTCATCGACCTCATCGGCATGGGCGGCAAGTGGACGCCCGCGCAGTCGCCCAACCGCACGCTGACCTATTGCCGGCGTATCACCGGAATTGATACAAACGAGGGCGTCGTGATGGTGGATGTGCCGCTGCGCGGCTTCCTTTATACGGCCGACAACGCGCGGATCGTGAAGGTCTCCGGTCGCATGATCGGCGAGGCGGGGCTGGAGGATTTTTCCATCGGGATGCGGCAGCACCCGGGCGAGGGGCTCGGCGAGGGGGATTGGTCGAGGCCCGGCACGGCGGGCCACGGTGTGCACGGTTCGACGGCGATCACTCTGGCGTTTGCGGAAAACTGCTGGGTGCGCCGCGTGCACACCTATGCGCCGGAGGGCAATGATCCGCGGGTGCATGTCCTGTCCAGCGCGCTGAAACTCTGGCGCACGCGGTTGGTCACGGTGGCGGACTGCGATTTCAGGTTTCCCCAGTATCGCGGCGGTGGCGGCAACGGCTACGGCTTCATGATCAACGGTCAGGACAGCCTCATCCGCGACTGCCACGTCGAGGGGATGCGGCACAACTACGATTTCGGCACGATGTCGGCCAGTGGCAACGTGATCCTGGACTGCCTGGCGAAGGACGGGAAACTCGGTTCGGATTTCCACATGTTTCTCTCGTTGGCCAACCTGTTGGACAATGTGACCTGCGACGGCGATTTCCTGGAGGCGCGCGCGTTTCGTCCGTGGGGCGGCAATCCGGTGCACGGTGTCACCACGACGCAGTCGGTGTTCTGGAACACGCGGGGGCTGCGCTACTCGGCGGAGCGGCCGGTGCTGGTGTATTCGCACCAGTTTGGCGACGGCTATGTGATCGGCACGAGCGGGCCGGCGTCCAGGGTGGACTCCGGCGACTTTGTCGAGGGCGAGGGACGGGGAGGCGATCTCGTGCCGCGCTCGTTGTATCTTGACCAACTCGCGCGGCGTCTCGTCGCGCGGCCATGAAACCGCTCGCCGAAGCCCGCGCTCCCGCCGTCGGCGCCGAGCGCATCCTCTTCGCGCTCACGCCGAAGGAGCGGGCGCTGTTTCTCCCTTCGCTGCGCATGGAGGAGTTCGCCGGCCATGCGTATTCGTCCATCGACACGGGCGCGACCGGGCCGGAGGACTGGGCGCGCGTGCTGCGCGAATGGCATCCCACCGTCATCGTGACGGCGTGGAGCGCGAAGCCTCTGCCGCCGGACTGGGTGGGCTCGCCGGAGTTTTCTTTGAAATACGTGTGCCACGTCACCGGCTCGCTGACGTCGCTGTTGACGCGCGAGGCGTTTTTGCGCGGCCTGCGGGTGACGAACTGGGGCACGTCGATCAACCACACCATCGCCGAGCACGCGCTGTTGCTGACGCTGGCGTTGCTGCGCGGCGCGGTCGGCTGGGCGGACGCGATCAGGCGCGGCGGCTGGACGGTCGACCATGTGCGACGGTTGCGCACGCGCGCCTTGCGCGGGCGGAGGGTCGGCCTGCACGGCTTCGGTTCGATCGCCCGCGAGATCGCGGCGATGTTGGTCCCGTTCAAGCCGGCGGGCATCCGGGCTTATTCGCGCGGGGTGCCGCCGGCGTTCATCGAGCGGCACGGCGTGGAGCCGTGCGAGATCCTGGAGGAATTGTATGGGACGAGCGAGGTGTTGATCTGCTGCGAGAGCCTCACTCCGGAAAACCGCGGCTCGGTCGATGCGCGCGTCCTGCGCCGGCTCGCGGACGACTCGGTTTTCGTGAACGTCGGCCGCGGCGAGATCGTGGACGAGGCCGCGTTGCTGGCGGAGGCGGCGTCGGGGCGGCTGCGCATCGGCCTCGACGTTTTTCACCGTGAGCCGTTGCCGGCGGACTACCCGTTGTGCACGGCGCCGGGGGTGCTGCTGTCCCCGCACATCGCCGGCCCCACGCTGGAAGCTTACGCGACCTGCGGCGATCATGCGTTGGAGAATCTGCGGCGCTACCTGGCGGGAGAACCGTTGAGCGGAGAGGTGACGCCCGAGGCGTTCGCGCGCATGACGTGAGCGGTGGGGGAACGGGGATGCACCCGGCTCATCTCTACACGTAGAGATCCGGGTTGATTGCGCCGCGTTCGGGAAGCCGGCAGCGTCGCGACATGCCCCATTGCTCCATGAAAACCAAGTCACTGCTCCCCCTGTCGCTGTTGTCCGCCCTTGGCATCGCCGTTCCGCTGTCCGCCGCCGATCTGATCAAGGCGGACAACTCGACCGCGCTCAACACCGCCGGCAGCTACACCGATCCCCTGGCCACGCCAAGCAACGCCGATTGGGTCGTCTTCGACGACACGTTTGCCACGACCACCGACACCATCGTCGTCGGAGGCGCCTCGATGCGCGGTTTGCGGATCATCAACCCCGGGAACGACGTCACGCTGACGCTGGGCAACTCGACGTCTTCCATCGGCGTCAACAACTCCGTCGGCGGGTCGATCGACCTGTCGTCGGCGACGCGGAACCTCACCGTGAACAGCAGCGGCTCCTTCGGCGCGTTGCGCATGTATGGGGCGGCCTCGACCATTTCGGTCGCCGAGGGGCGCGTGCTGACGGTCAACGCCCCGGTCTTCGTGTATCACTCAGGCGGCGGCAGCCTCACCATTTCGGGAGGGGGCGCGGTAAACCTGAACGGCGTGGTCAGGAACGGCGACACCGGCACCCGCACCACCCGGATCGTCCACGCCGGCACGGGCGTGCTCACCCTCGGCGGGGCCAACACCTACACCGGAGGCACGGCGGTCTCGAGCGGGACCGTGGCGATCTCGCAGGACTTCGCGATGAGCGGCGTGAACGCCATCGGCATCGACGCCGCCGCGGGCACCCACGGCGAGATCACCTTTGGCGGGAGCGTGCTGACGTTGGGCGGCTCCCTGCAACTTGACCTGACGGGGATCTTCCCGGAGGGCGGCACCTTCGACCTGATCGATCTGGGCGCGGGCATCGCCGCCGGCGGCTTTTCCGAGGTCTCCATCGCCGGCAGCTATGTCGCCGAACTGACCAACAACGGCGCGGGCGTGTGGAGCGGCGTTTCGGGCGATACCACCTTCGTCTTCAACCAAGGCAGCGGCGATCTCACGGTGTCGGTCTCGTCGATCCCCGAGCCGTCCGCCGCGGCGGTGTTCGCCGGCCTGGCGGGGCTGGCGGCGGTCATGGTCTCTCGTCGCCGCGGCTGATCGCGCGCGCCTGTTCCGGATTCGCCCCTCCTCCTTTCCGCCCGGGCATGCGCCGGCGCGGGCATCGCATCACCGTGTCACTTTCCCGTCCACCTCCCCATCAGACCCGCGCCGAAGACCGGGTTTCCCTGCGCGAAAAAATCGGACTCGGCCTGGGTCGTGTTGCGGCCGACGGCAGCGGCGGCACGATTCACGTGCTGCTGAGCCCGATCTACAACATGACGCTCGGGATGAACCCGGCGCTCATCAGCACGGTCGTGTTCATCCAACGGATATGGGACGCGGTCACCGATCCGGTCTGCGGCCAGTATTCGGACAACTTTCGTTCGCGTTGGGGGCGGCGTCGTCCGCTGCTGGCGGTCGCGGCGCTGCCGACCGCGCTGTTTTTCGCGGGTTTGTGGTGGACGCCTCCCGGGCTGGGCGACCTGGGCCTGTTTTGGTTTTTGCTCGGGATGTTCGTGGTCTTTCATCTGGCGCACACGCTGTATGCGATGCCGCTCACCGGACTGGTGCTGGAGGCGACCGACGATTACCATGAGCGCACGCGGATCGCCGCCGTGCTGATGGTGTTCGGGTATGCGTTTCAGGTTTTGAGTCAGTGGATATTTCCGCTCACGCAGCTCGCGATTTTTTCCGATCCGATGACCGGCTTGCGCTGGGTCACGGGCGGGTGCGCGGCGGTGTTTTTCATCGCGGGCCTGGCTCCCGTTTTCCTGTGCCGTGAGCGCAACTACGCGCGGGTGGCGTCGCTGCAGCCGAAGATAAACATGAGGGAGGGTATTCGCGACGTGCTGGCGAACCCGCCCTTCATGCGGCTGATCGTGGCGCGGGTGGTCGCCAGCTTCGGCTACAACATCGTGGGTATGCTCGGGATCTACATGAACACCTACTATGTGTTCGGCGGCGACGTGAGGGCGGGCGGCTGGTTCTACGGTTATCTGGGCACCGCCTACATGGCGGCCGCGATCACGTGCTCGGTGTTCGTCTATCCGCGGCTGTCCCGCCGGATCGGCAAGCGCCGGACCCTGCAACTCGCCGCGCTCGTGCTGATGGCGGGCTGTGTATCCAAGCTCTTCGTCTATCATCCGGGTCTGCCGTGGCTGCAGCTGGTCGTGCTGGTCACGAACGGGGCGGCGGGCTCGGGCATCGGGCTGATGGCCACCGCGATGATGGGCGACATCGCCGATTACGAGGAGTGGCGGCACGGACGGCGCAACGAGGCGTTCCTCGCGTCGATCATGAGCTGGTTCGACAAGGTCGGCGGCTCGCTCGGGTCGCTGCTCGGCGGGTTTGTTCTCCTGTGGATCGGGTTCGACGCGAAGCTCGGGCCGCAGACGGAGCACACGCTGCGGCTGATGAAGTTCAGCTATTTCGCGATGCCGTTTTTCGGAGCGCTGGTGGCGTTGCTGCTGATGCAGCGCTACGAACTCGGCGAAGAGAAAGTGTATGAGATCAAGGCCGAGCTGGCCCGGCGTCATGCCGCGGCGGCGCCGGCCGCGACATGAACCCCCGACCCCCGACATCGCCCTTATGAAACGTTATCTGCTCATCACCTTGATTTCCTGCGCCACGGCCTCGGCCGGCGCGTTGCCGCTGGCCAACGGCGGCTTTGAGGACGGACTCGCCGGATGGCGTTTCGAGGGAGACGACGCCGGCGTGCTGCACGTCGCCGCGGAGGCGGCGTCGATCGGCGCCAAGGGACTGCGCGTCCACGACGAATCGAACGGCAAGTGGCAGTTGCTTAGCGCGCCGTTGCCGGCGAGGCCGGGCACGGTCTATGCGATGAGTTACTGGGCGAGGGGACGCGGCGAGCCGGGGGCGATCAACGTGAGCATCTTTTTTCTGGATGATGCCGGTGGACGGCTGAAGTCCGAAAAGGCCGAGCGTCGTTACTGGCCCGGCGTGCCCGTCAAGACGGGCCCGGTCTGGTTCGACAAAGCCGTGGCGAAGGCCGTCGCGCCCACCGGGGCCCACACGGTCCAGGTCGCGATCACGCCGATCATGCGCAAGCTGCGCGCGGTCGACATCGACGACATCCGCCTGTCCGAGGAGATCGAGGGCGAAGTGCCGCCGTCGCGAACGGACGAGTGGCTGGCCGAGATCGAGGCCGGGCGCGCGCGCGGCGCGCCGCCGCCGGCCGTCGTGCTCAAGCTCGACGATCTCAAGGAGCGCCAGGGCACGGTGCACCCGCGCTGGCGGCGGGTCGTGGACTTCGCGCATGAGCGCGGGATCAAGGTCGACCTCGGCGTGGTCTGCGACTCGCTTGAGGGCGACAAGCCGGCATATTTCCAGTGGATCAAGGACCAGCGCGCCACGGGCCGCGTGGGATTCTGGTTTCACGGCTGGGACCACGCCGAGTGGAGGGAGGACGGCAAGCGGGTGTTCGAGTTCGCCGGCTCGACCTACGCGCACCAGAAGAAGCATTTCGAGGACAGCCAGCGGCTGGCGCGGGAGAAACTGGGATTCCCGTTCGTGGCGTTCGGCGCGCCTTACAACGCGACGGACGACACGACGATCCGCGTGCTGGGGGAGGACGACGACATCCGGGTGTGGATGTATGGTCCGGCCGGGGCCGACGCGGGCAAGATCGTGCTGGGACGCGCCTACTCGGTGAACATCGAGCAGCCGACCTTCGTGGCCAACCACGCTGAGTTCATCGAGGGCTACGCGCACAATCGCGGGGCGGGTTACTTCGTGCTTCAGGGCCATCCGATGCAGTGGAACGACGAGCGCTACGACAACTTCGTGCGCATCGTGGACTTCCTGATCGCGCAAGGCGCGGACTTCGTCTTCGCCGAGGAATTTGCAACCAACGCGGAACTGCGGGCGCGAGTGTCCGGCCCCTAGGCGTTTTTCCGCTTTCATTCCGCTTTCAACCCCAACCCTGCAATGAACCCCATGAACCTGAACCCCATGAACCCCGCCCCCCGTCGTTTTCGTTTCCCTGGAATCTGGATACTCTCCGTTTTATGCGCAAACATCACGGCCGCCTCGACCGGCGGGAACGTGCTCGCCAACGGCGACTTCTCGGACGGCGCCGCATCCTGGGTTCTGGCCGTGGACGGCGTCGCCTCGGCGGTGTTCACGAATACCGCGGGCGAGGGCGGGATCGACATCGCCGCCGCGGGATCGGCGAAGGCGGACATCCAGCTTCAGCAGGGGGTTTTCGCGGACATGGTCGGAGGCGTGCGACAGGTGCTTTCGTTTGACGTGCACGCGGCTGCGGGGCGGACGTTCGACGTGGCGGTGCATGACGCGGCCGGCAGTGTTCTTTGGTCGAAGACCGACATCGCCACCGGCGTCTCCCCGGCGACGCATGAGTATGCGTTCACGCTGCCGTCCACGCACACCGGCGCCTACCTGGCCTTCCATGTCGGAGGCCACGCCGCGGATGTGTGGCTGGACAACGTCAGTCTCTCGCCCTCGGGCAAACTGACGTGGGCGCCGCCGTTTCTGGACAACCCCGTGAGCATCAACCTCGGGGCGACCAACGCCGTGCCCGCCTTGAGCGCGGGCACCGATTACCTGATCACGCTGCCCGCGGTGAAGCGCACCGCGCGGGTGCAGATCCAGGGCGGGCGCAACGTCGTGATCGTGGGCGGCCATGTGGAACTGTCGTCGAGCAACAACGCGTTCTACGTGCTTGAAGGCGATCCGGGTCGCGTGGTGCACATCGAGGGGTGTTTGGTGACGCACACGGCCACGGGCGAGGGCGACGCCGTGTCCATCGCCGCGCCCTCGACCATCGTGCAGGTGCAGAATTTCCGCGCGGAGCATCTGCAGGGCGCGGGCGATTCGAACCATGCGGACGTAATCCAACCCTGGGGCGGGTCGCTGGCCTTGCGGGTGGATCGCCTGAGCGGCAGCAGCAACTACCAAGGCTTTTTTCTCATCGCGAACTACAACAGCAACACCGCGTTCGACTTCAGGAACGTGAACCTCGAGATCGAGCCCGAGTGGTATCCGGGCGCGAGCGGCGGCGACGTCATCTGGCTGGACCGCGGGTTGAGCGGAAGCGTCGGAGGGCCGGTGCCCACGCAGATCGCCAACTTCCATGCGGAGATCCGCGCCGGCGACACGTTGCCATATGCCGTGGCGCCGTCGCCGGCCAACACCGACCCGACGGCGCGTCCGGTGCTCGCCGATCAATTTCTGACCTGGCCGGGGCTCGGGTTTGTCACGGGCGGCATTTATGACGGACCTCCTCCCGGCGGCGACTATGTTCCGGCGGGCGCGGCGGGCATCGGTTATGTGTCGCCCGGCTACGCCGAGCTGGCCTTCGAGGTGGAGGACATCGCGGCGGTGACGGCGTCCGACACCGTGCGGCTGGTCGCCGAGGCGGCCGCGAGCGGCGGCCTGGCGGAAAAGCTCGAGGCCGGCGCGGTCGGCGACCACGTGACCTACACGCTGCCGGACGTGCCGGCGGGCGTGTATGACGTCGTCGTGCGCGGGAAAAACTACTCGTCGCGCGGCCGGTTCCGATTGTCGATCGACGGCGTGGACCAAGGCGAGGAGCAGGACCAATACGCGGCCGTCTCCGGCTATTCGGAAATGCAGCTGGGCGAGAAGACCTTCCCGGTTTCGGGCCCGAAGGCGTTTACGTTCACCGTCACCGGAAAAAACGCGGCGAGCCCCGGTCACAGCCTGATGTTCGACACCATCACGCTGGCTCCCCGTCTGCCGGCGATTCATTTTTACGAGATTGAATCGGCGACGCTCGCCGCGGCCTCGCCCTCGGTCTCGACGCTCTCGGAGGGCGCGGCCAGCGGCGGGCAGGTGCGCCGGCTCAACGCCACGACGGCCGGGCACTACGCGCGCTTCACCCTGGAGGCGGTCCCGGCCGGCACCCACCGGATCAAGGTCGGGGTGAAGACCGCAAACACACGCGGAAAATTCCAACTGTCCATCGACGGTGCGAACCAAGGGACGGAGCAGGACAACTACGCCGCCGCCGCCTTTTACACCGAGCTCGATCTGGGCGAAAAAACCTTCGCCACGACCGGCGACCGCGACTTCGTGTTTACGGTGACCGGCAGCAACGCCGCCAGCTCCGGCCATCAACTGGTCCTCGACTACATCAAGCTCCAATGATTGGCGCCGTGGTCGCGCTTTGGGGTTGGCGGGTTTTTCTCTACGTGTAGAAATCCACCATGCCTCCACGCGTCACCGTCCGCGACATCGCCGCCAAGGCCGGGCTGCATTTTACCACCGTCGCGCTGGCCTTGCGCGACAGTCCGATGCTGAACACTGAGACGAAGCGTCGGGTGAAGGAGCTGGCGGAGTCGATGGGATACCGGCCGGACCCGATGCTCACCGCGCTCAACGCCTATCGGAAAACCCGCAGACCGCCGAACTACCAGGCGACGATCGCCTGGATCAACAACTGGCCCGCCCGCGCCGAGCTGCTCAAGATCCCCGAGTTCGGCGAATACCACCGCGGTGCCTGCGAGCGGGCGGCGGAGCTCGGCTACGTCGTCGAGGAGTTCTGGCTGCACGCGCGCGGGATGACGCCGGAAAAACTGCGCCGCGTGCTGAACGCCCGCGGCATCCAGGCGATGATCGTCGCGCCGCAGCCGCGGTCGGGGATGTGGCTCGACTTCGACTACCGGGATTTTTCCGCGCTCTCGTTGGGCTACAGCCTGCAGCCTCCGCGGCTGCACGTGATCACCAACCACCACGCGCATTCGATGAACCTGCTGCTCGAGCGCCTGCACGGGCTCGGCTACCGCCGCATCGGCATGTATGTCGGCGAGGATTGGGACGCCAAGGTCGGCCACAGCTGGCTGAGCAGTTTTCTGCTGGCCCGATGGCTGCACCCGGAACTGGCCGACCTGCCCCCCGTGCTGAGCAGCGACCGGGAGGGCGGCGACCTGGAGGCGTGGTTGAAAAAACACCGGCCCGACGCGGTGGTATCCTACGGGCGGATACACCGGCATCTCAAGGCGATGGGCCTGCGCATGCCGGAGGACATCGGTTACGCGGGCATCGACCTGCTGGAGGGGAACCGCACGGTCTCGGGCATCTACCAGAACAACGTCACCATCGGGAGGAAGGCGGTGGATTTCCTGGTGGACATGGTGCACCGGGGAGAGCGCGGACTGCCGGACGTGCCGATCCGCACGCTGGTGGAGGGCGAGTGGCGGCAGGGCACGACGGTGCGCGTTGCGGCTGCGGCGCGGGCGCGACCGGCGGGGGCAAAGGGCCGCCGTCCGCCGTCGCCCTGATTTTCTCCCGCCTGTCTCTACGGGTAGAAAGCCGCCCGTCTTGCGCAGGCCGCCGGCCGCGGGGAGAATGCCGTCGTGAAAACCCCGCACCCCCGCCGGTCTCCTCGTCGTCGCTCCGCCCGCCACCGGGGCTTCACTTTGGTGGAGCTGCTGATGGTGATGATCATCGTCGGCATGCTGGCCGCGCTGGTGCTGCCGTTGCTCGGTCGGATGCGGGCGAAGTCGCGGGAGGCGGTCTGCGTGTCCAACCTGCGCCAGATGGGGGCGGCGTTCAGGCTATACGCGGCCGACAACCGGGGCTTTCTGCCGGCGGTCACCAAGAACGGGAACGCCGATCCGGCCAAGGGCAGTCTGAACACGCTCGGGCACTGGCAGGTGGAGATCAGCCCATATTTCGGCCGGGAGCTGAAGCAGAACATCCAGGCGACGGCCAACGACAACGACCGCCAGGCGCAGTGTCCGGCGTTCGAGATCACCAGCACGAGCGTGGTCAGCCGGGGCTACGGCATGAACGACCTCCTCACCATGCGCGGCTCGGTGCAGGCGCTGAAGAACTCGTCCAGCTCCAGCAACTACAGCTATCACTTCCGGGTGCGCGTCAACGAGGTGGTCGAACCGGCGCGCACGCTGCTGGTGGTGGACAGCGACGGTATCACGGCCTCGCTGGCACCCCGGCATTCCGCCGACAAGGGCAACTGCCTGTTTGTCGACGGCCACGTGGCGGCCCACACCCTGGCCGAGGCGACGGAACTCAAGTCCTTGGCCGTCGGGCGCTGACGGACGGGCTTGTCGCGCGGCTTGCGCGGCGCGGGGCGGCTTGGGACGATGCCGGCATGTCGATTTACCGCACGCGGCGCTCGATCAAGCCGCTGGCCATGGACCCGCAACGGGAGGTTTCCCGCGAGCTGGTCATGGCGTTGTTGGAGGACGCCCACTGGGCGCCGACGCATGGGCTCACGCAGCCGTGGCGGTTTCAGGTGTTCGCGACACCGGCGGCGCGGGCGCGGCTCGCCGACGGGTTGTTGTCGATCTACGACGCGACCACGCCGGCGGCGAAGCGCGACGAACAAAAACGCGCCAAGCTCGCGGCGGCCCCGCGGCACGCGCCGGTGGTGATCGCCGTGGCCGCGCGGGTGGAACCGGGCGGCAAGATCCCCGAGTGGGAGGAGGTCGCGGCGGTGTCGTGCGCGGCGCAAAACCTGATGCTCTCGGCGCACGAGCACGGCCTCGGCAGCTACTGGAGCACGCCGCCGGCCGCCTGCTGCGTGGAGTTTGCCCGCTGGCTGGGGCTCGACGAGACGCACCGCATGCTGGGGCTGGTCTATCTTGGTTGGCCCGCGGACGGTCAGCCGACGCCGCAATCGGTGCGCGCGCCGCTGGCCGAACGGGTGACGTGGCACGAGGCGTGAGCACGGACAACCACATCAACCGTGGGGCGCGGGCCGAGGGCTGGGCGCGGCGGGTGCCGTTGCCTGCGTGGGTCTTCGTGTGCGCGCTGCTGTGGGGCTCGGCGTTTCCGATGATCAAGCTGGCCTTCGCGCACTGGGCGGAGCGCGGCGTGGAGATAGACTTTGGCGTGCGGTCGCTGTTCGCCGGAGTGCGCTTTGTGATCGCGGGCGGGGCGCTGCTGCTCATCGCCCGCGACCCGTTGGGCGAATGGCGGGCGACGCCGCGGCGCTGGACCCTGTCGATGGCCGTGACGCAGACGGTCGGCCAATACGTGTGTTTCTACCTCGGCCTGGCGCTGGCGGGCGGGGCCTTGGCGTCGCTGCTGGTGTCGTCGGGCAGCTTTTGGTGGATGCTGCTCGCACCGCTGATGTTGAAGACGCCGCGGCCCACGGGCCGTCAATGGCTGGTGCTGCTGGCCGGCGCGGCCGGTCTGACGCTGGCGGTGTATTCGCCGGGCGAGGCCGGCGAGAGCCCGCGTCTCGGAGCGTTGCTGGTGCTGGCGGCCAACGGTTTCGGCGCGCTGGGGCTGGTGGCCTACCAGCACGTGGGCAAGACCATGGGCTCGCGGGCGGGCACGGGCTTTTCGTTGTTCATCGGCGGGTTGGTGCTGACGGTGCTCGGCGCGTCGGCGTGGCCGGAGGTCGTGTCGTTGTTCGATGGATACGTGCTGGCGATCACCGCGTGGCTGGCGTTTGTTTCGGCGGCGGCGTTCGCGTTGTGGAACTGGCTCTCGACGCTGTTCCCGGTGCACCTGCTGGCGACGTATCGGTTCATGATACCGCTGTGCGGCATGGTGGAATCGCTCCTGCTGATCGAGGGCGAGCGCATCACGCCGCTGATGGGCGCGGGCGCGCTGATCGTGGTGGCGGCGATGGTCGCGGCGCAGCGCGCCGGGCGGTGTTGACGCGCGCGGAGGTGTTCGCACGATCGGCTCATCTCCCGATGAGCCGCCTGCGTGTCGCCGATTATTTCCATGTCCCGGAGCTGCCGGTCGCGGTGTGGGCCATGCAGCGGCAGCAGGCGATGGCGTTGCACCGGCATGAGTTTGCCGAGCTCACCATCGTCACCGGTGGCGCGGCCTCGCATCTAACCGCCGAGGGACGCTACCCCATCGGGGCCGGCGACGTGTTCTTCGTGCAGCCGGAGCAGCCCCACGGCTTCGCCGATCCGCGCGGGCTCAGCCTGGTCAACGTCCTCTTTCTCCCCGCGCGCCTGCCGGAGACTCCGCAGGAACTGCGACGCATGTCGGGCTGGCAGGCGCTCTTCGAATCGGAGCCGCGCTACCGCGACGCGCAGGGGTTTGCGGGCCACCTGCGGCTGCCGCCCGCCGAACTGGAGCGGGTGGCGACGCTCGCGCGCGAGCTGGAGACGGAGTCGAAGACCTACGCACGCGGCGGCGCGGCGTTGGTGGAGGCCTTGTTCACGCAATTGGTGGTGCGCCTGGCGCGTTGTTACGGCGCGCACGCCTCGCCGGCGGGGAGGCGGCTGCTCGCGGTGCAGAAGGCGATCCGGCACATCGAGGAACACCACGCCGACACGGTGGAACTGGATGACTTGGCGAGGAAGGCCGGCATGTCGCTGAGCACGTTCAAGCGGGCGTTCAAAGAGGTCACCGGCACCTCGCCGATCGACTACCTGCTGCAAACGCGACTGGCCCGCGCGTGCCACCTGCTGCGCGAGACGGACATGACCGTGACCGAGGCGGCGCTGGCCGCAGGCTTCAACGACGGCAACTACTTCGCCCGCCAGTTCCGCAAGCGCCTCGGCGCCACTCCGAGTGAGTGGCGCGGAAAAAACTAACGTAGCTGGTTAGTCTTTTTTCGTCGGCACCGACACGGTGAACACGTGCCGGCCGGCGGCGAGCGCCAGCGCGGGGACGCCGCCGTGGACGGTGGCGGTCACGCCGGACGCGTCGCGCCACGGTTTGTTCGCAATACGAACATCCGCGAGGGACGCGCAGGGCGGCACGGCGACGGCGGTTGTGTTGGGCGGGACGACGACGGTCCAGGAGAAGGTCTTGCCCTTGAGTATCCATGCGCTGGAGACGACGCCGTGCGGCGTGTCGAGCGAGGCGGAGGCGTGGGTGAGCTTTTCGTGCGGGACGGGACGCAGGAGGATTTTTTTGTAGCCGGGGGCGAGTTCGGAGATGCCGGCGACGGTGTCGTAGAGCCACTCGCCGATGGCACCGTAGGCGTAGTGGTTGAAGGAGTTCATGCCGGCGTCGCCGAAGCCCCTGTCGGGGGTCCAGCTGTTCCAGCGTTCCCACATGGTGGTGGCGCCGTTCTTGATCGGGTAGAGCCAGGACGGATAGCCGTCGTTAAAGAGGAGCTGGTAGGCGAGGTCGTGGCGGCCAAAGCGGCTGAGCACGGGGCAGAGCAGGGGTGTGCCGACGAAGCCGGTGCAGAGGTGGTCGTTGCGGCGCCGGAGGGTGCGCTCGAGGTGGGCGAGGGCGGCGGGGCGTTTTTTCCCGGGGAGCAGGTCGAAGCCGAGCGCGAGCAGGTAGGCGGTCTGGGTGTCGCCGGCGAGGCGGGCGTCGGCGGTGACGTAGTGGCGGTTAAAGGCGGCGAGGACGCGCTTGTGCAGCGCGGCGTATCTGCGGGCGTCGGCGGCGCGGCCGAGGACGGCGGCGGTTTTTGCGACGAGTTCGGCGGCGCGGGCGAAGTAGGCGGTGCCGATGAGGTCGCAGGGAGTCGCGGCCCATTCGGGTTTGGTCGCCTCGGGGGAGAGCCAGTCGCCGAAGCAGGTGTCGGGGCGGATGAGCCGGTCGGAGGTTTTTTCGAGGTGGGCGACGTAGCGGGTCATCGCGGGGTAGTTTTCCGCGAGGATGCGGGTGTCACCGTATTTCTGATACACGACCCAGGGGCAGATGACGCCGGCCTCGGCCCAGGCGGCGTTGGCACCGGCGTTGGTCGGCCAGATGTTGAAGAAAAGGTCGGGGGCGGTGTCGGGGTAGGCGCCGGTGGCGTGCTGGCCGTCGGCGAGGTCGCGGGTCCACTTGCGGAAGAAGGCGGCGACGTCGTGGTTGAAGGCGGCGGTGGGGATGAAGACCTGCGCGTCGCCGGTCCAGCCGAGGCGCTCGTCGCGCTGCGGGCAGTCGGTGGGGATTTCCAGAAAGTTGCCCTTTTGGCCCCAGCGGATGTTGGACTGGAGCTGGTTGACCAGCGGATCGGAGCACTCGAAGGAGCCGGTGGAGTCCATCTCGCTGTGCCAGACGAGGCCGGTGACGGCGTCGAGGCGGGGCTTGGTCTTGAGGCCGGAGAGCTCGACGTAGCGGAAGCCGTGGAAGGTGAAGCGGGGCTCGTAAACCTCAACGCCGCGACCGGAGCAGACGTAGGTGTCGGTAGACTTGGCGGAGCGGTAGTTGGCGGTGTAGAGCGTGCCGTCGGCCTCGAGCATCTCGGCGTAGCGGATGGTGACGCGGGTGCCGCGGGGGGCGCGGATGTGCAGGCGGATGTTGCCGACCATGTTTTGCCCGAGGTCGAAGACGTGGCGGCCCTTGGCGGGTCGAGTGAGGGCGACGGGTTTCAGTTCCTCGATGGTGCGCACGCGGCCGAAGGCCTTGGCGGCGAGGGGAAGCCAGGGGAAGGAGAGGACCTTGGCGGGTTTTTCCTTTTGGCCGAAGGCCAGGCGGGCGTCGCAGGTTTCGCCGTCGTAGAGGTCGGCGTTGAGAATGGGGCCGGTGGAGGCGCTCCAGCTCGAGTCGGTCCCGATCCAGCGCACGGTGCCGTCGGCCTCGACGAGACGAAGCACGGCGAGGAGCGCGGGCGTGTCGCCGTAGTGGTCGCGGCAGCGTTTGAAGCCGAACCAGCCGCAATACCAGCCGTCGGCGAGCAGGGCGGAGACTTCGTTGTCGCCGGCGCGGAGTTGCGCGGTGACGTCGTAGGTCAGGTATTCGAAGCGCGCGCGGTAGTCGGTCCAGCCGGGGGTGAGGTGGTCGGTGCCGATGCGTTGGCCGTTGACCGAGGGTTCGAAGATGCCGCGGGCGGTGATGTAGAGGCGGGCTTCGCGAGGGGTGGCGGCGAGGCGGATGCGCTTGCGCAAGCGTGCGGCTGGGCGGTCGGCGGGAGCCTTGGGCAAGGCAGGGTGGGCGATCCATTCGGCGGCGGGCCAGGGAGTCTCGGGCGAAAGAAATCCGGTCTCGAACCATGCGGCCTTGCTCCAGCCGAGGTCGCGTTTCTGATGATCCCAGACGCGCACGCGCCAGTGGTAGCGGGTGTGGGGCGCGAGGGCGGGGCCGGCGTAGGGCACGAGCACGGAGTCGTCGGAGGCAACGCGGCCGGTGTCCCAAACGGGCGAGTCGTCGCCGGCGGCAACGACCTCAAGCTGGTAAGCGGTCTGGGCGGCGCCGGCACGGGTGTCGGCGAGCTTCCAGGAGAAGCGGGGGGCGGGCTCGTCGAGTCCGAGCGGGTTGTGCAGGTGTTCGATGCGAAGGGCGGTAGGACGGGCGGGCATGTTGCCGACATTCTAGCGGCGGATCGCGACGGGCGCCTTCACCGGAGGTGAAATTTATAGCACGATCGGCTCAGTTGATCGGCTCAGGCGCGGCGTCCGCGACGCAGGCAGACTGCGCCGGTGACCGCCGCCAGACCGAGCAGGAGACCGGCGGAGGCGGGCTCGGGGATGGGCGCGGTGTTGACGATCTGCACGGAGTTGAGGAAGCCGCGGGAGTCGCCGGTGCCACCGAAGACTGCGAGCTGCAGCACCTCGCCGCTGGTGATCGTGATCGAGAACTTCGCGTAGTTGGCCAGAGTCGTGGCGGACCATGCGTCGTTTTGCGCGGTGGGTGCGGCAAAGTAGGTGATGGATTTGCTGGCGAAAGTCCCGGTGTCGGTGAAGGTGAAGTCACCCGATGACGCCGCTTTGCCCGCGTAGAAATTTTGGGTGTGACCGGCGTTGGTGTTGGTGTTTCGGCCGGTCATGTAAATGTCGTAGGTGCCGGTGGTGAGTCCGCTGATCTGCAGGCCGACGGCACGGATGTTGCCGCTGCTGGAACCGGTGAAGATGCCGTCGCGACCCGGCGAGGAGTCCGCGTATATCCCGGTGGTCATTGCGCTGCCGGACAGCCCGGTGCCGTTGGACGGGGTGTTGGCCAGTCCGATCGTGCGGCTGGCGTCCGTGGTGGTGGCGCCGAGGTTGACGCTGACGCCGGTCGCGGCGACTCCGTTTGACCAGAGTAGGCCGGAGGCGACGTCGGCGGTGCCGAGCTTGTTCCAACTGGTGCCGGTGAACGTGTTGTCGGCCGTGTGGTAGGGGCTGTTGGTCAAGCTGCCGCCGGTGGTGGTGGTCGGACCGAAGTCCAGCATCAGAACCTGGGCGGATGAGACGACGGCGAACGCAAGCGCGCTCGCGCCGCAAAGCAAGAGGCGAAGGGATTTCATGGGGTAGGCCGGAATATTGGCCTTCATGTCCTTACGGGTCAAACCCCCGTGGACTTTAATCCCCGCCTTGGCTCGCCTCTTCGTTCGGCGGACGAGGCGTCTTGCATTTTGACGCGGCGTCCGTCCATAAACGCGCGCATGGCCCGCCCCGACACCCAGACCCGTCTTGCAGTGGACTTGATTCGCAAGCGGTTGGAGCATGGCGATCATCCGGCGGGCGCGTTGCCGGGCGAGCGGCAACTGGCACTGGAGCTGGGCCTGAGCCGCCCCACCGTGCGCAAGGCCGTCCAGCAATTGGCGGACGAGGGACTGCTCACGCGCGGCACCAATGGCCGCCTGCGCGTCGCGGGAAAACTGTCGGCGGAGCTGCGCGCGCCGATGATCGCGTTTTTGCATCCGGGCCGGATCGGCGGGGAAAGCGCCCTCTGGCGCGACGGGGTGCACGACGCCGCCGAGCTGCGCGACGCGGTGGTGCGTTCGCTGGGCTACGCGCACTACGGCGACCCGGTCATCAGCACCGCGCTCAATGGCTTCGACGGCGTGTTCCTGTTGCCTTTGACCGACGAAAAAATTCCCGGCCCGCTCCTGCGGCGTCTGGTCGCCTCGCCGGCACGGGTGGTCCTGCTCGACCAGGACGAGACCGCGGTCGGGCTGCGTTCGGTGATCGTGTTTCCCTTCGCCTCGGGCGACAAGCTGCTGGCGCACCTGCACGGCCTCGGCCACACGCGCATCGACTGTCTCAACATCCACGCGCGCAACCCGGTCATCGAGGCGCGCATCGCCGGCTGGCGCGGCTATCTCGAACGGCACGGGCTTCAGGGGGAATTGATCAGCAAACCCGACCGGCACGGCTCGCTGGAGGCGGCCTACCGCTTCGTGTCGGGCCGCCTGAAGCGCGGCCTGATGCCGGCCCCGGCGATCTTCGGCACCACCGTGCACGCGGCCATCGGCACCATGCGGGCGTTGCACGAGCAGGGCCTGCGGGTCGGGCGCGACGTCTCGGTGTGTGCGGTCAACGACGAGGGGCTTGGCCCGTTTCTCGTGCCGTCGTTGACGAGCCTGCGCACGCCGCCGCGCGGCCGGTATCTGGCGAAGGCGGTCGAGTGGATGGCCCGCCGGGTCGAGTGGCCGGAGCCGACCCTCGTGCAACCCCGGGACGCCCCGCTCTTCGTCGGGGAATCGACGGGCGCGCCGCTAAAACAATCCGCTTGAGGCAGCTGGTTAAGTTACCGATAGTGGTCATTTAATTTCCATCCTTCCCCTCATGCTTCCCCGCACTTTTCTGACCCAGCTCGTGCCCGCCCGCGTGGGCGAGGCCATCCGCCGCGCCGAGGCGCGCATCTGGAAACCGCTCCAGGCCGACATCAAGGTCGAGGCCACCGCGCCGACCGCCGAGCTGCGCCCCGTCGCGCAGGTAAAGGCGTCGGAGTTCGGCCCGTTGCCCGACGCGCCGTTTCACTGGGGCCCAAAGTATCATCAACGTTGGTATCGCGTGACCTTGCCGGCGGCCGCCGCGGGCTCGCCGACGCGGTATTTTCGCTGGAACGACCAAGGCGAGGCCACGGCCTACATCGATGGCGTGCCCTACTCGGGTCTCGACGTGGCGCACCGGCAGATTCCGCTGCCGGCGGACGTGACCGAGCTGTGGATCGAGGCGGTGTGTATTCGCTCGGCCATCTGGCTGGTCGGCATCGCCGAGGCGCTGGACCAAGAGGGCAGTCGCTACGCGCCGCCGGCGTTGCTTGAGCGCAACGACGCCGCGTGGGCCGTCTATCACGACCTGAAGGTCATGCTCGAGCTGATGGAGGCCGAGTATCGCGAGTATCAACCCGCGCAGTCCGGTCTGCCCAAACCGCTGACCGACCCCGTGCGCCACAGCATGCCGGCGTTTCGCGCGAGCCCGCTTTTCCGCCGCCTGTGCGACCGGCTCGACCGCGCCATCGACATCTTTGACCGCGACGGCCTTGAGCCCTTCGCGGCCGAGTTGAAAAAGGTCTACGCCGAGTTCCCCGCCTCGCCCGACGCGACCAAGGCCGTGCTCACCGGCCACGCGCACATCGACCTCGTCTGGCTCTGGCCGGAGCGCGTCGGCGAGTTCAAGGCTGTGCACTCCTGGTCCACGCAGACGCGCCTGCTCAAGGAGTATCCCGAGTTCCGCTTCGGCTACTCGCAACCGGCCAGCTACGAGGCCGTCGGCCGCCGTTCGCCGGAGTTGTTGCAAAAGGTCAAAGGCCTCATCGGCGACCAGAAGTGGGACGCCATCGGCGCGGCCTACGTCGAGGGCGACACCCAGGTGCCCTGCGGCGAAGCCATCCTGCGCTGCCTGCGCATCGGCCAGGAAGAGTTCACCGCGCTGCGCGGCTCTCCGAGCGAAGTGTTCTGGCTGCCGGACGTCTTTGGTTACAGCGGTTGCATGCCGCAGCTGCTCAAGGGCGTCGGCGTGAAGAGCTTCTTCACGACCAAGCTCTCCTGGAGCACGGTCAACCGTTTCCCGCACACCAGCTTCCGCTGGCAGGGTCCCGAGGGCGACGCGATCAACGCTCACGTCGTGCTCATCCACGACTACAACGAGTGGGTCGACGTGAAGCGCCTGCGCGAGTGCGTGTTTCACCACCAGCAGTCCGGCATCCATCCCGAGCAGCTCATCCCGACCGGCTACGGCGACGGCGGCGGCGGCCCGACCGAGGAGATGCTCGAGCGCGCCCGCCGCGTCGCCAACCTCGCCGGCATGCCCAAGGTTGAGTGGGGCAACATCGAGCCGTTCTTCCAACGTCTCGACGGCATCAAGGACGAGCTTCCCGTCGTGACCGGTGAACTCATGCTTGAGCTGCACCGCGGCGTGTTCACCACGCACGGTTCGCTCAAGGCCGCCTTCCGCGGACTCGAGCGCGCGTTGCAGATCCTCGAGGCGGTCCATGTCGTGCGCGGACTCGGCCCGATCGACCGCCACTACTGGAAGCGCGCCAGCTTCTCGCACTTCCACGACTACATCCCCGGCAGCTCCATCTGGGAGGTCTACGCCGAGGCCATCCCCGAGCTGCAAACCCTCGCCGCCAAGGCCATCGGCGAGGCGCGCACGCTGCTCGGCGCCGGCGACTCGGCCGCCGCCCCCGCCTCCGGCTGGTTCAACCCGTTGCCGCTCCCGCGCACCTGGATCGACGGCGACGCCTGCTACGAACTCGCCCCGCTTTCCGGCGCGCCCGTCGCGTCGTTGAAAAAACTCGCCGTCGCCGCGCCCAAGTCCACCGCGACCTCGCTCGAGAGCGAACGCGTGCGGGCCGCCTTCGACGCCGAGGGCTCGCTCGTCGCGCTGTCCGTTGACGGCCACGACGTCGCCGTAACCGGCCACAAACTCTGCGCCTATCCCGACCAGCCCGCCTCCTTCGACGCGTGGGACGTGGATCGCGGCAACATGGTCAGCGGCCGCGAGGCCCGCCTTCACGGCCGGCCCGTCGCCAGCCACGACGGCCTTGTCGCGTCATTGGCTTTTGAATACGAGATCGCCGGCGCCAGCCGCGTCACCGCGATCTGGTCCGTGCGTGCCGGCGAGCCGGTCCTGCGGGTGCGCTACGAGGTCGACTGGCGCGACCCGCTGCACTGGCTCAAGGGCATCTTCAAGACCGACTACCGCGGTCGCAAGGCCCGCTACGGCGCGCCCTTTGGCAGCCTGTTGCGCGGCCAGTGGCCCGGCTACCCGCGCGAGGAAGCCCAGTGGGAAGTCCCCGGCAGCCGTTGGATGGCCGTCTGCGACGACGCCCAGAGCGACGGCTTGGCGATCCTCACCGAGTGCAAGTATGGCTTCACCACCCGCGAGGGCACCGTCGGCGTCAGCCTGCTGCGCAGCGCGCTCGTCACCGAGGCCAACGACCATCCCGCCATCCGCGACACGCCCGACCGCCCGGTGCACTCCGATCTCGGCCGGCAGGTCATCGAGCTGGCCCTCGGTCGCTACGCCCCGGAGCTGCCCGCCCACGAGCAACCCGCCGCGCTGGCCGACGTGCTCTTCACGCCCTGCGTGCCGTGCGCCGCCGAGTCTCTCTCCACCGGCATGGAGCGCGTCGAGGGCCTCTCCTCGGTGGTGCCGTCCTGGGCCGAGCCCGTCGACGGTGGCTGGGTTTTGCGCCTGCACGAGACGCTTGGTCGTCGTGGGCCGGTTGGTCTCGCGCTCGCCGATGGTGTGCAAGCGACCCCCGCCGACCTGCTCAACCAAGCCCTGCCCGACACGTCCGCCGCGGCCGGTCGCCTCTCATTGCCGGTGGGGCCGTATCAGGTGCGCTCGGTCCGTTTCACGCGCTGAGTCGCCGTCTGCCAGTCCGCGTTTGTTTCCGGCGAAGGTCTTTTTTTGAGGCCTTCGCCGTTTTTTTGTCGGACGGAGTCTGGGGTTGATTCCTCACGCCTGTGCGAGGCCTTTGCCTTTGACGCAGCGCGCGGGTTTACGACTTGCTTACGGTGCACCTCGGACGTCGGGCGCCAAGCGCGCCGGCCGGTCCATTGTTTCTCCAAAACCCAAGCATATGAATTGGTCCATCGGCAAAAAAATCATCGCCGGTTACTTGGTCGCGCTGCTGTTGCTCGCGATCATCGGCGCCGCGTCCTACAAAAGCGTTGACGAGCTGCTGGCCAACCGGGCCTCGCAGGCCACCTTGGGCGAACGCCTGATCGCCACCGACGAGATACTCTTCGCCTTGATGGACGTGGTCGCCAGCCAGCGCGGTTACCTGCTCACTGGCAACGAGGCCTATCTCACCCACTACGGCAACGCGCAGGCCTACCTGCAAAAATCCCGCCAACGTCTCCGGCGTCTCATCGCCCCCGACTCGCCGCAGGATGCGCAGTTGCTCCGCTTCTTCGCGCTTCTCGACGAACGGATCAAACGTCTCGAGGCCGTGCTGGAGATTACCCGTCGCGAAGGCGTCGGCTCGGCCTCGGTCACCGCGTTCATGCAGGACGGTCGCGGCATTCGGGTGATGGAGGAACTCCGCGAGGTCGCCGCCAGCATGGTCGATCAGGACGCGGCCACCTTGAGTGAGCGCAATGTGATCGCCGACAAAAACGCCGCCCGCGTGCGCGCCATCATCCTCGTCGGCACGCCGCTCTCCGGCCTGCTGCTGCTCCTCGTCGGCCTGTGGATCGCCCGCGGCATCGCCCGCCCGCTCGGCGTTCTCACCTCCGCCGCCGAGCAGATCGCCGCCGGCGATCCCGCCGTGCGCCTGCCCGACACCGGCGAGCGCACCGACGAGATCGGCCAGCTCACCAAGAGCTTCCGCCGCATGGGCGCCGTGCTCTCCGAGGTCGCCGGCATCAACACCCGCATCGCCCAGGGCGACCTCACCGTCTCGGTCAAGCCCCAGTCCGCCGCCGACACCTTCGGCCACGCGCACCACCAGATGATCGAGAAACTCTCCGTGCTCGTCGGCGCCGTGCAGCGCGCCGGTTTGCAGGTCAACACCTCCGCGACCGAGATCGCCGCGACCTCCAGGCAGCAGCAGGCCACCGCCACCGAGATCGCCGCCACCACCACCGAGATCGGCGCCACCTCGCGGGAAATCGCCGCCACCTCCAAGGAACTCGTGCGCACCGTCGGCGAGGTCACCAAGGTCGCCGACGACACCGCCCGCCTCGCCGACAGCGGCCAGACCGGCCTCGGCCGCATGGAGGCCACCATGCGCCACATCATGGACGCCTCCGGCACCATCTCCGGAAAACTCGCCGTGCTCAACGAGAAGGCCACCAACATCAACGCCGTCGTCGTCACCATCACCAAGGTCGCCGACCAGACCAACCTCCTCTCGCTCAACGCCGCCATCGAGGCCGAGAAAGCCGGCGAATACGGCCTCGGGTTCGCCGTAGTGGCCACGGAAATACGCCGCCTCGCCGACCAGACCGCCGTCGCCACCTACGACATCGAGCAGATGGTGAAGGAGATGCAGTCGGCCGTCTCCGCCGGCGTCATGGGCATGGACAAGTTCTCCGAGGAAGTGCGCCGCGGCGTCGACGAGGTCCGGCAAGTCGGCGCGCAGCTCACCCAGATCATCCAGCAGGTGCAGGCGCTCACGCCCCGCTTCGAGGCCGTCAACGAGGGCATGCAGTCCCAGTCCACCGGCGCCCAGCAGATCAACGAGGCGCTCGCCCAGCTCAGCGACGCCGCCCAGCAGACCGCCGAGTCGCTGCGCAACTCCAACGTCGCCATCGAGCACCTCAACGAGGCCGCCCGCGACCTGCAAAGCGGTGTCGCCCGCTTCAAGCTCAAGGGCTGACCAACCTCCTCGCCGCACCTCGCGACTCGCCTTCGTCACCCTCGCGTTTTTTCGCAATCCCACCCGCCGCCCAGTGGCTCTCTTCCTGCAATTCGAGATCGGCGCGGACCGCTACCTCATCGACGCGGCCGAGGTCGCCTCCGTGCGTCCGCTGCCCGTGCTCAAGGCCCTGCCCGGCGCGCCCCCCGGCGTCGCCGGCGTGGTCAACCACCAGGGCTCGGCGCTGCCGGTCGTCGACCTCGCGCTGCTCGCCACCGGCCGCCCGGCCGCCGACCGCCTCAGCACCCGCCTGCTGCTCGTGCGCTACCCGGCCCCCGGCGGCGAACGCCTGCTCGGCCTCGTCGCCGAGCGCGCAACCGGCGTCGCCCGTCTCGACGAAAAAAACCTCGCCCCGTCCGGCGTCACCGCCGCCCCTTGGCTCGGCGGCGTCGCGCCCGCGCCCACCCCCGGCGGAGGCCTCCTGCAACGCATCCGCGTGCGCGAACTCATCCCCGAGGACCTGCGCTCCGTGCTCTTCCAAGCCGTGGAGGCCCTCGCATGAACTACCCGCTCGTCGAGACCTACCTGCGCGAGGAGATCGGCCTCGACGCCTCCTCGCTCGGTCCAGGGCTGCTCGCCCGCGCCGTGCGTCGCCGCATGGACGCCGCCGAGCTTGCCGACGAACGCGCCTACCTCGAGGCCGTCGCCGCCGATCGCGCCCTGCGCCAGGCGCTCATCGAGGAACTGGTCGTGCCCGAGACGTGGTTCTTTCGCGACCGCGAGCCGTTCCTTCTGCTCGGCCGTCTTGTCGCGCGCCGCCGCGCCGCCGGCCGCCCGTTGCGCGTGCTCAGCCTGCCCTGCGCGACCGGTGAGGAAGCCTACGCCATCGCGATCACGCTGCTGCAGGCAGGCCTCGCGCCCGCGGAGTTTTCGGTCGACGCCATGGACATCAGCGAGGCCGCGCTCGCCGCCGCCCGTCGCGCCTCCTACGGGCGCAATTCGTTCCGCGACGGCGACCGCACGCCGCCCGCCGACTGGTTCGAAAAGGACGCCGCCGACGCCGAACGCTGGCGGCCCGTCGCCCGGGTGCGCGATTGCGTGCGCTTCCGCCAGGGCAACCTCTTCGCCTTCACCGCGACCGAGACCTACGACATCGTTTTCTGCCGCAATCTGCTCATCTATTTTGACGCCGAGATGCAGGCCGAGGCTGTCCGCCGGCTGCTCTCCGTGCTCCGGCCCGACGGCGTGTTCTTCGTCGGTCACGCCGAGGCCGCCGTCTTGTTGCGCGCCGGACTCTCCCCGTTGCCCGAGCCGCGTTGTTTCGCCTTCACGCGCCAGCCCGTGCAGCAACCGGCCGCCTCGAACGCGCCGGCGGCCAAACGGACCGAGCCGCTGCGTCGTCCGGCCGTGCCGCCAGCCGCGCCGCGTCCCTTCGCCGACGTAGTGATGACGCCGGCTGCCGCGACCACCGCCTCGCCGGAGCCGGCCGATTCTCTGGCCGAGGCCGCCGCGCTCGCCGATCAGGGACGCCTCGCGGAGGCCGCGCGTCTCGCCCGTTTCCACATCGACGCCCACGGACCCAGCGCCGCCGCCTTTTATCTGGTCGGCGTCACCCACGACGCCGCCGGCGAGACCGCCCTCGCCGAGTCCGCCTACCGCAAGGTCCTCTACCTCGACCCGCGCCACGAGGAAGCCATCGCCCACCTCGCGCTGCTCCTCGAAAAACGCGGTTCGCCCGAGGCCGCCCGCCTCTGGCAACGCGCGCGCCGTCCGCAATCCGCCGCCCGGGGAGGTGACGCATGAGCCAACCCGATCCCAAGCCCGCGCGCGGTCGCGCCGACCCCGTGCTCGCCGCCCGCCTGCTTGATCGCGAGCCGCCCGCCGGTTACCGCGCCGAGTGGACCGACTACCTCGCGCGGCCCGCCGCGCAGGCCGACACCACCACCGACTCCGCGCTCGTCTTTCGCATCGACGCCGAGTGGCTCGGACTGCCCGCCGCGTGGATCTCCGAGATCGCGCCGCCGCGTCCCGTGCACAGCCTGCCGCACCGCCGCGGCAAGTCCCTCGCCGGCATCGTCAACATCCGCGGCGAACTCCTGCCCTGCGTCGCGCTTGAGGGACTGCTCGGCCTCGCTCCCTCCGCCGCCGCGCCCTCGACGCGCCGCCTCTGCGTGGCCGGCCCCGAGGCCCGCCGCCTCGTGCTGCTTGTCGACGAGGTGCACGGGCTCTTCCGCTACAACGCCGCCCGCCGCCTCGCCGCGCCCGGCCGCCTGCCGCATGTGCGCCACGTCGTCGAGTGGAAGGACGGCCGCACCGTCGGCCTGCTCGACGCCGAGGCCCTCTGGACCGCCTTGGAAGGAGGCCTCGCGTGAGCGACGACCTCGGCTCGTTTTCGATGATCGAGCTCTTCCGCATCGAGGCGGAGGAACAACTCGCCCTGCTCACGCGCCACCTGCTCGACTTCGAGCACAAGCCCGCCGCGCCCGCCGCCCTCGAGGCCATGATGCGCGCCGCCCACTCGCTCAAGGGGGCGGCCCGTATCGTCGGACTGGATACGGCCGTGCGTGTCGCCCACGTGATGGAAGACTGCTTCGTCGCCGCGCAGAAAAACCCCGGCCGCCTCGACCGCGGCACCGTCGACACGCTCCTGCAAGGCGTCGATTGGCTCGCGCGGATCTCAAAGCTCGCCGAGGCCGACGTGCCCGCTTGGGCCGAGTCGAACGCCGCGGCGCTCGACGCCTTTGTGCACACCCTGGAGCACCCCGGCGCGCCCGCTCCGGCGCGCGTTGTTCCCGCGGCCAAAACTCCCGCCGCCGAGCCCGCACCCGTGTCGGTCGCCGCTGCCGAGACCGTCGACCGCGTGTTGCGCGTCACCCCGGAAAAGCTCAACCGCCTGCTCGGCCTCGCCGGCGAATCGCTCGTCGAGTCGCGCCGCCTCGAACCTTTCAACCGCAGCCTGCTTCGTCTCAAGCGCATGCAGCAGGAGCTTGGCCGTTCGGTCGAGCGCCTGCGCGAGACGCTCGGCGACGCCGCCGACGATCGCGTGCGCGGCTACCTGCAGGAGGTGCGCTCGCGCGTCGCCGAGAGCGGCGCGATGTTGCAGGAGCGCATCGAGGAGATCGACCGCTTCGACCGCGCGGCCACGCAGCTCTCGTCGCGGCTTTACCGCGAGGCGCAGACCGTGCGCATGCGGCCGTTTTCTGATGGCACGGGGGCGTTTCCCCGCATGGTGCGCGACCTCGCCCGCCGGCTCGACAAGGACGCGCGCCTCGTCGTTGGCGGCGGACAGACCCAGGTCGACCGCGACGTGTTGGAAAAACTGGAGGCGCCGCTCACGCATCTGTTGCGCAACGCCGTCGACCACGGCCTCGAGTCGCCCGCCGAGCGCGTCGCCGCGGGCAAACCCGAGACCGGCGAGCTGCGCCTCGAGGCCCGCCACCGCGCCGGCATGCTCCTGCTCACGGTGTCGGACGACGGTCGCGGCGTGGACATCGAGCGGGTGCGCGAGGCGGTCGTGCGCCGCGGCCACACCACCGCGGACATGGCCGCGAAACTCTCCGAGCAGGAGGTGCTGGAGTTTTTGTTTTTGCCCGGCTTCTCGATGAAGTCCGAGGTCACCGAAATCTCCGGCCGCGGCGTCGGGCTCGACGTCGTGCAATCGATGCTCAAGGCCCTCCGCGGCGGCGTGCGCGTGTCGACCAAGCCGGGGCGGGGAACCACCTTCGAGTTGCAACTGCCGGTGACGCTCTCGGTCGTGCGCGCGCTGCTCGTCGACATCGCCGGCGAACCCTACGCGTTGCCGCTGACCTCGGTGACCCGCGTGCTGCGCGTGCCCCGCGACCAGGTGGAGACCGTCGAAGGCCGGCCGCACTTCGCCTTCGACGGCGCGCGCGCCGGGCTCGTCTCGGCGCGCGAGGCGCTCGGGTTGCCTGCGGGCGGCGCGGCCGGCGAGGATTGGCGCGTGGTCGTGGTCGGCGACCGCGCCGGCCGGCACGGGTTGGTGGTCGACGGATTCTTGGGCGAACACGAGCTCGTCATCCAGCCGCTCGACGCCCGCTTCGGCAAGGTGCCCGACGTCGCCGCCGCCGCGGTGTTGGCCGATGGCGCGCCCGTGCTGATCCTCGACGTCGAGGACCTGAAGCGTTCCATGGACCGCCTTGCCTCCGAGGGCGGCGCGGGCCGCTGGACGCGTGCCGACGACACCGCCGCCAAGCGCCGCCGCAAACGCGTTCTGGTCGTCGACGACTCGCTCACCGTGCGCGAGCTCGAGCGCAAGCTCCTCGCCGGACGCGGCTACGAGGTCGCCGTGGCCGTCGACGGCATGGAGGGTTGGAACGCGGCCCGCACCGGCGACTTCGACCTCGTCATCACCGACGTCGACATGCCGCGTTTGGACGGCATCGAGCTCACGCGGCTGATCAAGTCCGATGAGCGCCTAAAAACGCGTCCCGTCATGATCGTTTCCTACAAGGACCGCGAGGAGGACCGCCGCCGCGGCCTCGACGCCGGCGCCGACCACTATTTGACCAAGGGCAGCTTTCACGACGAAAGTCTGCTGGAGTCCGTGGCCGACCTCATCGGCCCCGCGGAGGAGAACGCTTCATGAGAATCGCGATCGTCAACGACATGATGCTGGCCGTCGAGGCGCTGCGCCGCGCCCTCGTGGCCGACGGCCGCCACACGGTCGCCTGGGTCGCGCGCGACGGCGCCGAGGCCGTGGAGAAATGCGAGGCTGACACGCCGGACCTGATCCTGATGGACCTCATCATGCCCGGCATGGACGGCGTCGAGGCCACCCGCCGCATCATGGAGACCGCTCCCTGTGCGATCCTCGTGGTCACCGCCACGGTGGAGGGCAACTCCACGCGGGTTTACGAGGCGCTTGGCGCGGGGGCCATCGACGCGGTGGAGACGCCCGCTCTCGGCAAGAGCGCCTCCATGCTGCTGGTGAAACTGGACCTGATCGAGCGCCGCATCCGCGCGAGCCGTCCCGAGCAGCCGGCCGCCGAGCGCCCGCGCGAGGCAGCGAATCCGGCGACGGATCGGCCGGCCGCGCGGTTCCTCGCCGCCCTCGGCGCGTCGGCCGGCGGCCCGGCCGCGCTGGCCGACCTGCTGGCCGCGCTGCCGGCGGATTTTCCCGGCGCGGTGGCGATCGTGCAGCACATCGACGCGGCGTTCGTGCCGGGTCTGGTCACCTGGCTCGGACAAAAAAGCCGGCTGCCCGTGGCCGAGGCCACCGACGGCTCGATCCCGGAGCCGGGCCGCGTCTACGTGGGCGGAGGCGATCGTCACCTGACTTTGGATACAAACGGCCGCTGGCGCCATGTGTCCGAGCCGCGCGACAGCATCTACCTGCCGAGCATCGACGTGTTTTTCCAGAGCATGGCGCTCAACTGGCGCCGGCCCGGCACGGCCGTGCTGCTCACGGGCATGGGCCGGGACGGCGCGCGCGGCCTGCTCGGCCTGCGTCAGGCCGGATTCACCACCATCACCCAGGACCGCGCGAGCTCGGCGGTCTATGGCATGCCCAAGGCCGCCGCCGACCTCGGCGCGGCCGTCCACGTGCTGCCGCTCGATGCCATCGCGGCGCGTCTGCACCAGCTGGCCGGCGACGCCCTCCGGACCGGCCAAACCAACTCCTGAACCGTCATGTCCGATACCTCCTTTTCCTCCGCCCTTCCCGGTTCAATGCACGCGATGGTGCTGCTCGTCGACGACCAGGCCATCGTCGCCGAGGCCGTGCGCCGCAGTCTTTCCGGACACCCCGACATCGATTTCCACTACTGCGCCGATCCGCACAAGGCGCTCTCCGTCGCCGAGCAGATCCGCCCGACGGTGATCCTGCAGGACCTCGTGATGCCGGGCATGGACGGCCTTGAGCTGGTGAAGCGTTTCCGCGAATCCACCTCCATGGCCGACGTGCCGATCATCGTGCTCTCGGTGAAGGAAGACCCCGAGGTGAAGAGCCAGTCCTTCGAGACCGGCGCCAACGACTACCTCGTGAAGTTGCCTAACCGCGTCGAGCTGATCGCCCGCGTGCGTTTTCACTCCCGGGCCTGGCTGCTCAAACAGCAGCGCGACGAGGCCTACCGCGCACTCCGCGAGAGCCAGCAAAAGCTCATCGACAGCAACACCGCCCTGCACGCGCTCAACCAGAAGCTCGCCGACGCCACCCAGGCCAAGTCCGAGTTCCTGGCCAACATGAGCCACGAGATGCGCACCCCCATGACGGCAATCCTCGGCTACGCGGACCTGGCAATGGATCCGCATCAAAGCTCTTGTGAACGCAGGGAAGCCCTGGCCGCGATCAGAAGGAGCGGGCAGCACCTGCTTACTGTGATTAATGACATCCTGGACATTTCGAAGATAGAGGCCGGCAGACTTGTTCTGACGCCGGGCCGGTGCTGTGTTCCGGCTGTAGTGGCCGACGTGGTAAGCATGCGGGGTGGGCGGGCCGACGAGCGGGGCCTGTCGCTGTCGGTGGAATATGCCGCCAGCTTCCTGAAACGATTCTTGCCGACGAAGTACGCCTGCGGCAGATGCTGGTGAATCTGGTCAGCAACGGCATCAAGTTCACCGAGGCCGGCGGGGTGCGGGTCGTCACGACCTTCCTGGCTGATTGGCGCCAGCAGGCCCCTGCCGTGATGATAGAGGTGATCGACACGGGCGTTGGGATTGCCGCGGAGGAGGTACGGCGCCTTTGCGAGCCGTTCGCGCAGGCGGATGGCTCGGCCTCTCGCAGGTACGGCGGCACGGGGCTTGGCTTGGCCATCACACGCAGGCTC
>JAUWBF010000093.1 GCA_030601755.1 Verrucomicrobiota bacterium
CGCGCGCGTCGACGAGTTGGCCGCGCAGCTGCGCGAACTCGGCGCGCGCAACATCGAGGGCCCGGACCATGAGGCGGAGTTTTACTACGCGGTCTACTTCGACGACCCCTCCGGCAACCCGCTGGAAATCTGCCACCGCACGCGGCGGTTTGGCGGCGACGCTTCCGCCGACGGAGGGAGGGCGTCGTGAGCGGGTTTTGGATAATGCTGGTGTTGTTCGGCCTGTTTTTTGTGGTCGTGGCAGTCGCGGTGCGCCGAGACAAATCGGGCCGTTCAGGCGGCGGTGGCGGGGATGCCGGCGGAGGCGTCTGGAGCGACGGCGGTTTCGGCCATGATGGCGGATGCGACGGTGGCGGAGGTGATGGTGGCGGAGGCGATTAACCTCGAAGTTATGCGTGCCGGTCAGCGGCGGTTGAGGCTGGCGCGGATGCGCTCGCGGCGCTCGGCGGAGATGTCGATCTGGTCGAGGGCGGCGAGGGCGGCGGTCCGGTCGTGGCGTGCCCAAACGTAGAAGGCGGTGCCGATCAGGTTTTCGCGGGCCGCGGGCGTGCTGGCCATCTCGGCAAGGGACAGGGCACGGTGCGGATCGGTCGGGGTCAACGAGTGGATGACGCCCTCGAAGCCGGCGTCGCGTGTGGAGCTCACCGGTTGCGAGGTGGTCCACGCGATGGCCGCGTCGGGGTCGACCTTGGCCCAAGGCAGCGTGACGTTGTCGATGAGGGGGCGGCGTTCCTTGCGGCCGGCGTGGGCGGTGAAGAGCGCGGCGGCGCGCTCGGGCGAGGTCTTTGAAATTTCACGGATGGCGCCATAGAGCGCGGTCTGATGGAGCAGGCTGTCTGCCGGGAGGGCGGAGATTTGCCGCTCAACGCTATCGGGTGCGTGGCGGGCGACGTTTTCGAAGAGGCGGCGTATCTCGTCCTCGCGCAGCGGGAGGGTGGGATTCTGACCGACCCAGTCGGAGGCGGCCACGGGATCGTCTTGGCTCCAGTCGGAGACGAAGCGGCCGGCGTGTTCCCTGAAGCGTTCGTCCTTGTCGACGGAAGCGAGCAGGGCCCCGAGGCTGGCGGGGTCGCGGTCGGCCCAGCTGGAACGCGTGACCTTGAGCACGGCGTCGAGCGCCTCGGGATCTTGCAGGCCGCCGATCCATTTCGCGGCGGCCGCGGGGTCTTCGCGCAGCCAGGCGATGGCGGTGGCTTGGTAAACGGGCAGCTGGCGTGGGCCGGGCGGGAGCTGGCCGAGCAGCGTCAGCATGTCGGCGGGGCGGGCGAACTCCATTCGGCCGATGGCGGCGGTGACCGCGCGGCGATTGGAGTCCGAGTCGGGACGGGCCAGCAACCAACGAAGCGCTTCCTGGCCGGTGGGGAATGCGCCGGCGATGTCGGCGGCGATGGAACCGGTGTCGAGGTGGTCGGGCAGCGAGTCGAAGAAGGCGAGGGCGGCGGGAAGATCTTGGTGGGCGAGGTTGCGGGCGAACGCCTGCATGATGCCGTAGCTCGCGTTGGAGGGAGGCAGTTGCTGGATCCAAGCGCGGGCGGCGGCGGGGTCGACACGAGCCCAGTCGGCGGCGAGGCGGCTGCCGTGTCGGCGGAGCTGCGTCTCGTCGGTGGAGTCGGCCAGCAGGCGGGCGACCAGCGCGGGGTGGGTGGAGGTCAGCGTCTCGATGGCGGCCTGGGCCACCAGCGGGTCGAGGTCGGTCCGTGCTTGTATCCACTTTGCGGATTCGTCGGGATCCTGGCGCAGCCAGTTGCCGATCAGGTCGACAAAGCGTTCACGACTTTCCGCGGTGACGGGGAGCTTGCTGATATGCTCGACGACGGCACCGGGATCTTGGCCGGACCATTCTTCGAAGATTATTCCGGTCAGGGCGCGGTTGTATTCGGAAGCCGGCAGGCCGGCGGCCCAGTCGAGCGCGGCGCGGGCGTCGGCGCGGCCCCAGCCGCGGGCGATGGCGATGAGGCCGTCGCGGCGGTCGCCGACGGTGGCGTCGAGCAGTGCGAGGGCGCGGCGGGGATCGGTGCCGGCGAGCCGTCCGAGGATCCGGTTGCGCACGTCGTTGCGTTTGTTCGGATGCATCGGCGTGTCGACGAGGCGGCGCAGGGCCTCGTCGGGGGATTTTTCGGCGAGCTCGAGGAGGCCGCGGGTTTCGCCGTCGGGGTCGTGACCGCTGATGGATTCATCAGGGCGATGGAGCAGCCGGCCGAGGAGTTTCGAGAGGGTTTGTTCGTCGGCCCCGGGGTTTTGATCGCGGAGTTTGAGCTGGAGCAGCCAGACGAGTTCGCCGTGTTGAGCCGGGTTGGCGTCGTGCAGGGCCGCGGCGATCTCGTCGACGGTGTGGTCCCGCACCCAGCCGGCGAGCAACTGCAGGCGGCGGACCTCGCCGGGCTCGGCTTGGATGCGGGCGAGTTCGTCGTCCCTTGCGGCCGTGGTGGCGTCGATGGCGGTGGGAGGCGGCGCGTCCTGCCGGCCGCAGCCGGCGGGCAGGGTGGCGAGGGCGGCGGCGAACGCGAGGAACGGAAGGGCGGGGCGGCGGTTCATCGGGCGATCCAGGAGAGGGCTTTTTGTTTGCGGGCCTCGGTGAGCAGGCTGTTGCGGATCAGAGCCTCGACCTGTTCGGGCGAGCTGCGGGAGAGGGCGTTGACGGTCTCGCGCAGGCCGCGGTCGGTGGCGTCGAGATCGACGGCGATCGCGAAGCCCTCGGCGGGGAAGCGGCGGCTCGTGCCGATGGCGAGCGCGTCGACGGCACCGGTCCGTTCGTTGCTCTCCGGCAGGCTTTCGACCCAGGCTCGGGCGGCGCCGTGGTCGGTGCGGGTCCAGTTGTTGACGAAGTTGGAGACGTAGGCGCGGGCGTGGCTGGTCTGATCGGGCGGGAAGTTGGCGAGCAGTTGCTTGACCCAGACGCCGGCGCTTTCGGTGGAGCCTTTCCAGTTGTCCAGCACGGCGCCGACGACGGAGCTGGTGGGGCGGCCAAAACTGCCTTCGACGATGAGTTCGGACATGGTGACGGGGTCGTCCTTGGCGAGGGTGCGCAGAGCTTGGTCGCGGGTGCGGGTTTTCTCGCTGCCGTCGGGCAGGGTGTCGATGAGCGCGAGCACGGCGTCGATGTGGTTGGCGGCCTGGTGTTCGGCGAGCTGGCGGATGAGGTGGGCGCGCTCCGCGGGGTCGGTGACGGTGGGTGCCATGGCGATGGCCTCTTCGGGGCTTTGGCGGGCGAGCGCGTCCATGGCGGGGCGGAGCGCGGCGGCTCGCTCGGGACCGTCGGGCAGCGCGAGAACCCAGGCGGTGGCGGCGGGGATATCCTCTTTCAGCCAGTGGCTGGCGAGCTGGCCGATGAGCCGCGTGCGCACGGGACCCGCGGGCAGGTCCTTTATGTGCGTGGCGAGCACGTCGGGCCGGGTGCGCGCGGCGATGAGGGCGAGCGCGTCGACGGCCTCGTTTTGCGCGGCTCCGGCGGGAAGGGAGAGCACCCAGTCCGTGGCGGGCGGCAGGTCGGTCTTGCCGAGGGCGAGGGCGGTGTTGCGAATCAGGCGGGTCTGGAGGGGGCCCTGCGGGGTTTGCTCGATCTGCGCGATGGCGAAGTCGAAATCCAGCTCGGTGAGCATGGAGTTGATATGCAGCAGGGTGTAGTCGCGCAGTGAGGCGTCGGGCAGACCGCGCGCCCAGGCGAGGGCGGAATCGGGGTCGATCAACGCCCACGGTTCGCTGATCGCGTCGGACGCATACTCGCCGTCGATCATCCGCGGGGGGATGCCGCGAAAGAACTCGACGGCCTCGGCCTTGGGGAGCTTGGCGGCGTATCCGGCGAGTGATGACAGGGCGTGGTCGGGGACGCCGTCCCAGCCCTTGGTTCGAACGTGTTCCCAGAGGGCGGCGGCGCCCTGCCAGGCAAGGCTGTCGATCGCCGCTTTTTCGAGGATGGCGCGCAGGGCGGGGTCGCGGGTGTCGTCGGCGAGTTTGCGCAGGGCGTTCCAGTCTGAATGGGCGAGCGCTTGGGCGAGCCGGGTGGAGAACTCTTCGCGGGCGGGGTTTTCCAGGTGTCCGGCGATCCACGCGAAGGGCGCGGCCGGGTCTTTGCCGAGCCAGCCGTGCAGGACGCCGAGCTGGAGCTGGTTGCGCTCGGGCGACGCGGGGTGTTCGAGGGTCGCCTGCAAGGCGTCCGGGGGTGAGAGTTCGCCCCACAGCGCGATAAACCACGGGCCGTCCTCGCCCTCGGCGAGCCGGTGTTCGCGGATGGCCGGCACGACCTTGGCTGGGTCGGTGGCGGCGAGCTTTTGCAGCGTGAAATAAAAACAACGCACGCGCTCCATCGGATCGTTTTCGGCGGCGATCAGGCGCAGGGCCCGGTCGGGCGACAGGCCGGCGAGAGCCTGATAAAACGGCACGAGGTCGTCAGCGGTCCATTGTTTGCCCGCGGATTGGCGCGAGGCGATGGCGGTGTCGGCATCGCGCTCGACCCAGGCGGCGATGAGGATGGTTCGGGCGATTTGGCGGCGCTCGGCGGGCAGTGCATCGGCGCCGGTCAGCGACGGCGCGAAGTCATCCATCGGGCAGGCGAGGGCATAGGCGGCGAGATCGTGCACGAAGGCGAGCTCGCCGGAAGTCTTCGTCACGGCGACCCATGCGGACGGGGTAGGTTCGGTCGCGTGCAGGCAGGGCGACGGCAGGGCGATCAACAGCACGGCAAGCGCGACGGCGGAACGATTCATGGGGCGGATGGGGCTGCGAGAGGTGGGGTTCAGACTGAGCGAACCGGCGGCGCGGGCAAAGCCCGGATCAAAGAAAAACGCGCGGCTGTTGGAGCCGCGCGTCGTGTAAGGGAGGCGTCGCTCAGAGCGGCTTGCAGGCCGCGATGAGGTCGTCGATCGGGGCGCTGGCCATGGCGATGACGGTGTCGGCGGCGCCGTAGTAGAGGCGCGCCTCGCCGTTGTCCTCGGCGGTGAAGCCGCAGGGGAAAATCACGCTGCCGCGGAAGCCGTCCACCTCGTAGTCGGCCTCGGGCGTGAGCAGCGGCTCGCGCATCAGGCCGATGACCTTGGACGGATCCTCGAGGTCGAGCAGGGCGAGGCCGGCGTAGTAGGTCTTGAACCAGCCTTGGGCCTCCCAGCCGAGCAGGCGTTTCTCGGGGTCCTTGTTGACGGCGTGCAGCGGCGTGAGCCAGCCGGCCTTGGTCTTGATGGGCGGGGCGGCGGGACCGATCTTGCTGTTGGCGTAGGGCAGTTCCTTGGGGCCGAGCAGGGGGCGGCAGTCGCCCCAGCGGCTGAGGTCTTTGGAACGGCTGATCCAGGTCGGGAATTCCTCGGCGCCGCCGCGCAGATACATGGGGAAGGGGCGCTCGAGGCGCACGTAGTCGCCGCCGATTTTTTCGGGGAAGAGCACCATGTTGCGGTTCTCGGGGGCGGACAGGCCGGTGAATTTGAAGGTCTCGAAGTCGTCGGTGGTGGCCATGACGCCGCAGACGCCGTGGGCGGTGTCGACCGCGAAGCACAGGTGGGGCCTGCCCTCGATGATGGTGATGCGCGGATCGTAGACGCGGCTGATGAACTTGCGACCGAAGCGGGCGTCGTAGAGGTGGGCCATGGCGTCGCGGGCGCGCTCCTCGTCGAGCACGGGCTTGGGGCGCACGGTCCACTTGATGCCGTCGGTCGACTCGGCGAAGCCGAGGTTGGTGCCGTCGAACTTGGGCACGCCCCAGGTGCCGTAGTCGTTGCGGAACAGCATCACGTAGCGGCCTTGGTATTTGGCGACGCCGGCGTTGAAGACGGTGGTGGCGGGGAAGGGGCAGTCGGTGTATTTGAGGACGGGATTGGCGGGATGGCGGGTGAGCATGGTGGAGAACGAGGGACAGGGGACTGGACGAGGCCTCTTTCTCGTTATTCCTTATTCGTTCTCTTTCTCTCCGGTCGGTGGTTTGGTGCTTCGGGAGAATGAGAAAGATAAAGAGGAACGGAGAAAGATGGATACGGGGTTCCAAGCTGGCGCCCGTTTGAAATAGGTTCAATCTGCCCCGAAATGAACACGTTCATATCGGGCAAGGCGGTAACATTGCGCGATGTCGCCAAAGAGGCGGGCGTCAGCCTGGCCTCGGCGTCCTATGCGCTGCGCGGTCACCACACGGTGTCGGCGGCCACGCAGGCGAGGGTGGCGGCGGTGGCGGCGCGGCTGGGCTACCGGGTCAATCCGCAGTTGGCCGCGTTCATGCAGGCGAGGCGCACGGGACGCAGTATGCGCACGGACGCGACGGTGGCGTTGGTGCATGGCGGCGCGGAGGCGCCGGTCGAGGGCGAGGGGTATTTCGGTCGTTGTCTGGCGGGCATCCGCAGGTTGGCGACCGAGCGTGGTTACGCATTGAATGTGTTGGGGTGGGATACACGACGCGACGCTTCGGCGACCAAGCTGTCGAGGGTCTTGGCGCAGCGCGGCATCCGCGGGTTGCTGCTGATGCCGGCGGGCGACGCGAGCCGCTGGACGCTGCCGCTGGACTGGTCGCGGTTTGTCGGGGTGGCGCTGGACTTGTCGCTGACCGGCGCGCCGGTGCACCACGTCACCGACCACCATGTGGCGGACATGTCGCGCGCGCTCGACCGGGTGAAGGAACGCGGCTGGATTCGTCCGGGTCTGGTGCTGGATCCGATGAACAACCAGCGGACGCTGGAGATGCGACTCGGCGCCTATCTGGCCCGGGCGAGCCATGATTTTCCGGCGGCGCCGCCGGTGCTGATGCTGGACGCGGGGCCGGATCGCGAGCGGCGTCTCGAGGCGTGGCTGCGCGCGCAAACGCCGGACGTGGTGCTGTCGCCGGACCGTTCACTGGGCGCGCTGGTGGAGAAGACGCGCGCGTTTGTGAGTCTGGCGAATTACGACACGGGGTCGCGCTGGCCGGGCATTTTGATCGACGGCGAAGGGGTGGGGCGCACCGCGGCGTTCTTGTTGTTCTCGCTGCTGGAGAATCCTGCGACGGCCGCGGCGCTGCGCCCGCAGACCATCCTGATCGAGGGACGATGGATGGAGAGCGGGGTGCGGGTCCTTGGACCCGCTTCAGGCTGACTCACACGCCGCCGACGATGGGATACCAGTCGGGGCGCTTGGGGTCCTGATGGAAGCGGGCGTAGTAGTCGCCGCGTTTCTCGAACTCGCGCTCGTATTTGTCCATCTTCTCGGGATCGAGCTGGACGCCGAGGCCGGGGCCCTTGGGCACGGGCAGGCAGCCGTTCTCATACCGCATGAGGCCGCCGACGATGATGTCGTCGGTGAGGTAGTGGTAGTGGGCGTCGCCGGAGAAGCTCATCTCTGGGATGGTGCTGGCGGTGTGCAGCATGGCGGCGAGCTCGATGCCGAACTCGGCGCCGGAATGCATGGCGACGCCGAGGCCGAAGGTGCGGCAGATCGCGGCGAGATCCTTCACGCCGCGCGGGCCTTCCCAATAGTGGATGTCGGTGAGCACGATGTCGACCGAGCCGAGCTTCACGGCGGGGGCGAGGTCGTCAAAGCGCGCCGGATACATGTTGGTCGCGACGGGGATGCGGATCTGCCTGCGGACCTCGGCGTTGCCGTTGAGGCCCCAGGAGGGATCCTCGAAATACTCGATGCCGAGCGGTTCGAGGCGACGGCCGATGCGGACGGCGGTGGGCACGGACCAGACGCCGTTGGGGTCGATGCGGAGGCCGAACTTCGGGCCGAGGCGCTCGCGGCAAAGTTCCAGGACGCGGGCCTCCTCCTCCGGCTCCATGACGCCGGCCTTCAGCTTCATGGCGTTGACGCCGAGGGTCTCGTGCAGCTCGACGCACCAGTCGGCGAGGTCCTCGGCGCGTTCGTCGTCCTTGCCGTCCGGGCGGTTGTAACGCCAGAACAAATACGCGATCATGGGCACGGCGTCGCGCACGGAGCCGCCGAGCAGGTCGCAGAGGGGGCGGTTGACGGCCTTGCCGACGATGTCGAGGCAGGCCATCTCGATGGCGGCGTAGAGGCGGGCGTTCGACACGTAGTAGATCGAGCGCAGGACCTTGAGCTTGATGGTCTCGAGGTGGAAGGGGTCGAGGCCGACGATGCGGGGCTTGAGCTTGAGCAGGGCTCCGCGCTGGTCGCCGCCGCCGACTTCGCCGAGGCCGACGATGCCTTCGTCGGTGATCAGCTCGAGGATGGTGCGGAGGAAGTAGCCGGGGTGGACGCCGGTGTTGTGGCGCAGCTGGCAGGTGAGGGGGATGGCGACGGTGCGGACCTTGAGATCGACGATTTTCACAGCAGGTGGATGGTTTGTCCGGCGGTTTTGCCGGGTTCGAGGGTGATGGCGGACTGGATGCCGGAGTCGGCCCGGTCGTTTTCGGTGGAGACGAGGTAGGACCCGTGGAAGCCGCGGAAGCGGAAGACGCCGTCGGCGTCGGTCACGCCCTCGGCCTGCGTGCGCCACTCGCGGCGGATGAGGTTTTGCAGCGCGAGGTAGGCGGGTTTCGGCGTCATGTCCTCGAAGAGGAGTCCGGAGTAGACCTTGTTCTCGCCCTGGGCGGCGCCTCCGTCGG
This sequence comes from Verrucomicrobiota bacterium, assembly GCA_030601755.1. GTDB lineage: Bacteria > Verrucomicrobiota > Verrucomicrobiia > Opitutales > Opitutaceae > JAUWBF01. The sequence continues at coordinate 8,511 of JAUWBF010000093.1, forward strand.
GGAGATTCCACCAGGTGATGCCTTCGGTCGCGGCGTGGCTGAACCAGAGGCGGTAGAAGTTGCGGGCGACGATGGCCTGGGCCTCGAGTCCTTCCGGCGTGTTGCCGGGCGAGGTGAGGGTGATCTCGCTGATGTGGACCGGCAGCTTGAAGCGGGCGTAGTGGTCGAGGGTCGCGAGGAGCGCCTGCGGGGTGAAGATCCGGCCGGCGAGGGTGCGGCGCAGTTCGTCGTCGGAGAAGAGGTGGAACTGCAGGCCGACGCCTCCGACGCGGCGCCCGGCGGCGAGCAGGCGTTCGATCAGACCGGAGTATTCCGTGAGGTCGTTGTTCCACGCCTCGGTGGTTTCGTTGATGTCGAGCCGGGCGTCGGCGGGGAGGTGCCTTTCGGCCCATTCGAAGACTTTCTCCTCGTAGCCGGGTTGCATTTGCAGGCCGCCCGGCCGGCGTTCGTAGTGGGCCGCGGCCTCGTTGAGGGCGTCCCAGCGCTTGATGTGGCGGCCATAGCGACCGGCGATTTCCCGGATGCGTTTTTCCCAGAGGGGTGCGGCCTGGTCGGGTTCGGCCGGCACCCAGTCGGGGACGGACCATTTGCGGAAGTTCCAGACGAGGGTGTGGCCGTGCATGCGCAGGCCGCGTTCCTCGCAGAATTTGACGACGCGGTCCGGCGGCGGCCGGCGGGCGATGGGCACGCTGTGCTCGGCGAAGCGGGGGCGGTCTTGCTCGGGCTCGAGCGTGCGCCAGTAGAAGGGGACGGTGGCGCCGTTGAAGAGCGCGCAATGCGCGTCCTCGTAGCCGCGGTTGAGGCGATCGTCGGCGTAGTCGCCGAGTTTGAAGATGTTGGATCCGAAATGAAAGGGGGAGTCGTGTTGCGCGGCGCGGATTTTTACTCCGGGGATCGGTTTGCCGTCGTAGTCGGTCACGCGGATGACGGCGTCGCTTTGACGATGGAGGCGGATGCCTTCGTCGATACGGGCCTGCAGGTCGGGATCCGACCATGTCTTTTGGTAGGCGGGGGTGATGAGGGAGCTCATGGAGAAGGGAGGGGCGTTTCGGAAGGGAACATCCGAGGTGGGGCAGCATGCGGACATCCTCCGTCTTGCGCGATGATCGAGCTTTTGTAACGGTTACAATCCATGAAGGTTTCGTTGAAGGAGATCGGGGATCGGCTGGGGGTGTCGGTCGCGACGGTGTCGCGCGCCCTGCATCGCGACTCCAAGGTGCGCGGGTCCACGGCGGAGAGGGTGCGGGCGGCGCTGGCGGAGGCGGGCTATCGACTGGATCCGGTGGTGTCGGCGGGGATGTCTCGGATCCGGCAGAGGAGTTTTTACCGGGAAACGTTGGCGTGGTGCGGGGACAGTCCGCGCGGGGAGTTGCCGTGGCTGGCGGACTTGTTTCGCTCGGTGGAGGACTACGGGGCGCGGTTGGGCTACGGGGTGGAGTATTTCCGGATCGTCCGGGGCACGCCGCGGGAGTTGGGGCGGCTGGCCTCGGTGTGGCGGGCCCGCGGCATCCGCGGGGTGTTGCTGGGGCCGTTTCGGCGGGGGCGGGCGGAGTTGCCCTTTCCGTCGTGGGAGGGGTTTTCGTGGGTGTCGATCGGGCATTCGCCGGGGGGCGGGGTGCTGCATGAGGTGGGGCGCGACTACGCGAGCGACATCGACACGGCGCTGGAATGGCTGGCGGGGCGGGGGTGCCGGCGGCCGGGTTTTGTCCTGGACCCGGGAGTGGGGCATCTGTTTCGGCGTCCGCTGTTGCAGGCCGCGTTGCTGCGGCGGCATGGGGAGGGCGGTCGAGGGGGAGGCGAACCGTTTTGCGAACTCGATCCGGAGCGACCGGAGGCGTTCGCGCGCTGGCTGGGCGCGAGGCGTCCGGACGGGGTGATCCTGCCGCGGGCGTTGCGGGAGCCGTTGCGGGAGATGACGGCGGCGCTGGACGGACTGCCGCGGGTGCTGCTGTCGCCGCCGGACAGGGCGGACGCGCGGGGGACGCCGCACTTTGTCGCGCGCTACGAGGTGATCGGGCAGGCGGCGGTCAACCTGCTGCACCGGTTGTTGAGCAACCGGGAGTTCGGGCCGCCGGCCTACCGGCAGACGGTGGCGCTGAGTTCGATCTGGTCGGACGGCTGATGACGCCGGGCGGGGCGGGCGCCGACGGGGAAACGCACCGTGTCCTGCGACGGGGTGACGCGTCGCGGGAGCGCGGGAGGCGGGCTCAGGTGTAGTGGAACTGGGCGGTCGCGGAACAGGCCTTGTCGGCGAGGACGCGGACCCAATGGGCGCTGAAGCCGGGCGGGAAGGTGACGACTTCGGACGCGCCGGGGGCGACGACAACGGTTTTCCATACGTGGAATCGGCCGGTGCCGAGGGCGTCGACCTCGATGGTGATGGCGACGGGTTTCTTCGCGTCGTGCGAGAGGTGGACGCACTTCTGGTCGAAGCCGGTCATCAGATACGGGTCGCTGGGCTGGCCGGCCTTGACCGAGGTGTCCCACCAAGGGCCGCCCCAGCCCTTGGGTTTGCCGAGTTTCCAGAGGTCGTCGGTCTTGCCGAACCATAGGCCCGACTGAGGCTCGGCGCTCTGGAGGTTGCCGCCGCTTTCGTGGCTGGTGTTGTCGGCGCCGATGACGAGCATGCCTTTCCACGAGCAAAAGTCGCCGTGCACCCAGAGGTGGGTGGAGATGGGGCGGATGCCCCAGACGCGACCGCCGAAGGCCCAAGGGGACAGTTCGTAGAACATGCCGTGGTGGTCCATGAGCAGGCGCTCGTGCTCGGTGGAGCGGATGCGGGGCCACTCGGTCTGCCACTTGTGATCCCAGCAGTGGGACGCCTTGGGCAGGCGGTAGGTGGTCCACTTTTGATCGCAG
>JAUWBF010000143.1 GCA_030601755.1 Verrucomicrobiota bacterium
ACAGGATTGGCGGACGACGACATGTCCGCCGATGCAGCCGCCCGCGTCCCCGCCGCGCAAGCCCGCCCTCGTCCAAACCCCCGCAAAGAGTAACCCAATGGGTTACTCTTTGCCGCGACGTCGGGCTCGCCCAGAGGAGAAATCACCTGAAATGAATACAATCGATAGTAACCTAATGGGTTACTCTTTGCAGGGGCGAGGCGAAGGGCGAAGGGGGGGCGGAGGCGAGGGCAGGAGTGGATTTGACGGGTGAAGTGGCGGGGCTGGGGAGGCGGATTGGCGGGTGGGGCGGGGATGGCAGGGGCAGAAACGGTTTGGCATCGGGCGGGGGCGCCGGCTGTAGTGGGCGGATGGGTTCGTCGGGCGATGCCAAAAAATCTTACGTTGATCGCGTGCGTCTGCTCGGCTGGAGCGGCGGGCAGGTGAAGGCGCTGGGCGGCTTCAAGAAGAGCCATCACACGCTGCCGGACGCGGACACGCCGGCGACGCGGCGGTTTCTCGGGCAACTATGCGCGGGCGAGCTGGCCGAGGAGGCCGAGGCGATGTTTCAGGCGGTGCGCGCGGCGATGAACTACAAACGCAAGGACCTGTCGCTCGACGTGAGCTCGCCGACCGCGGTGCTGACCGCGAAGGATTTTGTCTTCGAATGGGACTACGCGCTGGAGCCGACCGATCCGGCGAGCTACGTGGTCACGCGCACGCTGCACTCGCTGAAGAGCGGCGACTTGGTGCAGGCGGCGGAGTTCGACGGCGTGTTTGCCGGGCGGTTCACCGCGGTGGGTTTTGACCTGCGCAAGGGGGTGCAGGTGGAGGCGGTGATCGACGCGGTCGAGGGGCTCGACGAGGATCACGCGACTGGGCTGCGCGTGGACTATCCGTCGGATTGCCACACGTGCACGCTGTCGGTGCCGGACGTGGAGGCGGAGGTGGTTTGCGACGGGGCCTCGCTGGAGATGCGGTTCACGCGCGCGGGGTCGCCGCGGGAGTTGCTGGAGGCGTTCGCGGCGGTGCGCTCGGCGTTCGCGTTGAGCAAGAGCCGTCCGCTCGCCGGGCTGTTGTGAGCACCGGCCGGCCGGCGATTGTCACTTATTAAGTGACAATGTGCAGGAGGGGCGCGGGGTGGGTGACTACGGCGTTGCGTTTGGCGCGGGGGGGCGCGAATGTCCGCCCCTTGGTTTCGGGGCCGGATCGTCGCTCCGATGTTCTTTGAGCAACGGAGAGGAAAGTCCGGGCACCGCAGGGCAGGATGCCGCACGAGTTTAACCGCAAGTGCGGGCGGCGCGCTTCAAGGCGCGACCGACGGACAGTGTCACAGAGAATATACCGCCGCGCGGGTTCGCCCGCGGGGTAAGGGTGAAAAGGTGGGGTAAGAGCCCACCGCGCCGGCAGCGATGCCGGCGGCACGAAAAACCCCGTCCGGTGCAAGGCTAAATAGGTGGCTGGGCGGCCCGCCCGACAAGGCCACGGGTAAGTCGCATCGGGGAGGTCCTTCGGGGCATGAACCGACCGGGCGTCGTTAGGCGTCCTGGAGATAAATGGCGATCAGCGGGAGGCGGCGACGCCGACCGAGACACAGAACCCGGCTTATGGCCCCGAAACCAAGACCCTCTTTGATAGCCGACGCCGCTTCGTGTCCGGGACGGCGGATACCCTGAGCGGAAGTTGGTGGCGCCGGCTTCCAGCCGGCCGTTGATGTCGATGGCAGGCTGGAAGCCTGCGCTACTATTCTTGGCGACCTTTGCTCCTTGGCGTCTTTGCGTTAAAATCCAGTCGAGAAGACCCGCCGGCAGGACCGCCGAAGAAAAACGAAGGCGCCGACTCCTCGCGGAGAGCGGCGCCGTGACGTGAATGTTGGTGGTTTGTCGTTCAGAAGTTCATGAGCGAACCGTAGGTGCTGCGATCGGCGTAGGAAACGTATTCGCGCCAGCTGTCGATGCCGAAGCGACCGTCGGAGGTGTCGTCGCTGAGGGACTCGTCGTAGTAGAAGGCGTCGTTGCCGGTGAACTTGAGCGAGTTGCCGACGAGCGAGCCGTAGATGAAGCCGGCGTTGCCGCCGCCCTTGGCCTCGATGTCGGCGTTGGGCGCGTAAACCACGCCGCTGAGGCTGCCGTTGCCGGAGACCTTGAAGGTTTGGTAGCCGGAAACATCGACCTGCGCATTGGTGCGGGTGCCGTAGATTTTGAAGTTCTCGGGCTGGCCTGCCTGCGTGATGACGGTGGATGCGGCGATTTCCTCGGTCACCTCCACATTCCTGTATTTGCCGTCCGCCTGTAGAACGCGTTTTTTCACGGTCTGGGTGGTCGTGGTGGTCTCGGTCCAAGTGATTTCGTTGGCCGAGCCCTTGCCGCCAATGTCGACGTCGCCGGCGGTGTAGATTTTCAACGTCGAAGTGGTGAGCACGCCGGTGTCAGGGTCTTTCGTGCCTTGGATGGCGATGGCACCGCTGCCGCCGCCGACCGAGATGTCGTCGAGCACGTTGTCGAGCCTGATAACGACGTTGTGTCCTGGAGAGATGGCGAGGGTCTTTCCGGTCAGAGTGATGCCGTCGGCGTCGTAGTAGTAGACGCCGTCAGCCGGGGTGTCACCGTCGCGGGGAAGCGTGGTGTCGGTGTTGATGGTGCCGAGGCTGGTGTAGGAGACGCCGGTGGGGGCGGAGGCCACGGTGAGATCGGTGCTGAAGTCGGTGCTGACCGCGCCGGGGGCGATGGTGCCTTTCGGGGTGCCGAAGGGGCCGATGTAGCCTTGGGTGCCGATCTTGACGGCGCTGGCGCTGCTGCTGCCGACGGCGGCCGAGCCGTTGACGTCGGCCTGCCCGGAGTTGAGCTCGGCGTCGATCTCGAGGGTGGCGAGGGTCATCTTGTCGTTTTTGACGGCCTCGCTGAACGGCACGTAGGGGGTGGAGGGATCGTCGTCGGGGTCGGAGTCCCA
>JAUWBF010000024.1 GCA_030601755.1 Verrucomicrobiota bacterium
GTATGGCTCGAAAGCTGAGATATGAGCAGGAGGGCGGGTTGTATCATGTGATCAACCGAGGGAATTATCGTCATGCGGTGTTTGGGACGGTGGGTGCGGCGCAGGCGTTTGAGACGGCGCTGTGGGAGACGGTGAAGCAGTATGGTTGGCGGGTGCATGGTTATGTGCTGATGACCAATCACTACCATCTGGCGTTGGAGACGCCGCAGGCAAATTTGGTGACGGGAATGCACCGGTTGCAGAGTGCGTTCGCGACGCGGTTTAACCGGTTTAGGTCGGAGCGGGGGCACCTGTTTCAGGGGCGCTATCAGGCGCTGGCCGTGGAGGACGCGGCGGCATTGTCTGTGGTGGTGGATTACATTCACCTCAATCCGGTGCGGGCGGGGATCGTGACGGTGGAGCAGTTGGCGGGGTTTCGCTGGGGGAGTTTGCGCCGGTTTCTACGTGGGGAGCGGCCGGGCGGTCTGGTGGGCGATTTGGTAATGCCTCACTGGGGGATGACGGACGACCCGCAGGGGTGGGCGGACTATTTGCGGCGGCTTGAGCATCTCGCCGCGGACGAGGCGGAGCAGGCACGGCTCGGGTTTGGGGAAATGTGCAAGGGCTGGGCAATCGGCACCGCAGGGTGGAAGCGCTCGATCGCCAAGAGCCTTGATGCGTTGTCATTGGCGGGTATCGGCCAAGACGAGGCGAAGGATCTGCGCGAGGCGGCTTGGCATGCTGTGCTGGATGACGGTTTGCGCAAACGAGGGAAAGGCCGAGGAGATCTCTTGCCGCTGAAGTCTCGTCAACGGACAGAGGTTTGGCGGTGGGAGCTGGCGGTGGAATTGCGGGCGACAGGTGCTGCCTACGCGTGGATCGCAGACACGCTGGGCTACGCGAGCGCCAACAGCCTGCGATTCAAGATGTATAAGCTGGGGATAAACTAACAAATTACGGCCTGACCCCATTCTCTAAAATGGCTATCTCACCTTAAATACGTTCCACTGCCTCACGTTGAGTCCGACCATCTTCCAATATCGCAACTTCCGGTTCTTTTTCTTCTCTCGTGAGGAGCCGAGAATGCACGTCCATGTTTACACGCCCAACGGAGAAGCTAAGTTCTGGCTGACCCCGAAAGTGGAGCTGGCCATCAACGCCGGACTGAAAACTGCTGAACTTAAGACCGCTCAAACCCAAATCCTCCGCCATGAAGACGAAATCAAAGCCGCGTGGAAAAAACACTTCGGTTGAGGTGACTCACATCTCGACCCAAGGCCTGTGGCTCTTGGTCGGAGACAAGGAATACCTGCTGCCCTTCGCCGAATATCCGTGGTTCGCCGAGGCCAAGGTCGCGGATATCCACAACGTCGAGCTTCTGCACGGTATGCACCTCCGCTGGCCGACGCTGGATGTGGATTTGGAGCTGGGCTCTCTCTCGGATGCTGAGAGCTATCCTCTCATTTACCGGGACTAATTGGCGATTTGCGCCCTGACTCCATTCGTGAGATAGTAGTTCGTAGATTGGCTTTGCCTTAATTACTGATTGGCAAAAGCTTCGGCCATGCGATTGCCCCGTAGGCTTTGCGTCGTCCTGTTCGTGCTATTTGCATTGGCCGTTGAATCTGTTGCGCGGTCTTGCCACTCAATCCGCCGATAGAGCGCGTTTTAACGGCGGCGGATGGACGCAGTCTGGATGCGCGCATCGTTGGCGTGTCGTCTGACAGCGTGGAACTCGTGCGCAAGGCTGACATGGCGCGGTTCACACTGCCGTTTGACCGCTTGAGCGAGCAGGACCAAACGTATTTGGCAGAGCTTCATCGTCAGCTGATGGCGAGTCTGCCGCTTCCCGACACGGAGTTTCTGAAGCTGGTGCGAAAGGATTTCGTGTGCGCGGCGGCCGACCGAAAGAAGACCGAACCGCTGCCGTCCAACGCGTTTGCAAAGGATCGTTGGCTGCTGCTCGCCGTGCACGATTATGAATATAGCAGCGGCACGGCGCCGTGGGCCGGCCGTCACTTGGACCACCTGAATGTCGGGGAATTAACTCCGAGGCGGTGGCCGCCGCCTGCCAGGAGCTGACGGCGTGCAGCGGCGAGATATCCCGCCGCACGCGTGAATCCAACGAACTGACCCACCGCGCCGTCAGTGAGGCGGAGCGTGCGCGTCAGGCGATGGAGGCGCTGGGCGAGGCCGCCCGCCGCATCGGCACCGTGGTGGATGTGATCGGCAAGATCGCCCGCCAGACCAATCTGCTCGCGCTCAACGCCACCATCGAGGCCGCCCGCGCCGGCGAGCACGGGCGCAGCTTCGCGGTCGTGGCCGGCGAGGTGAAAAACCTTTCCCGCGACACCGCCGCCGCGACCGAAAAGATCGCGGAGCAGGTGCAGTCCATGCGCGAGGCCACCGCCAACGTCACCGAGGTCATCGGCGGCGTGGGCGAGTCGATCACGCGCATCGATTCGGTGGCGTCGGCCATTGCCGCCTCAATCAACGAGCAGGTGACGGCGACCGAGGAAATCGCCCGTCGCATCGCCGACGTGGCCCAGTCGACCTTGGGGATTTCCGTCAAGATGGCTCGGGTGAACGACGCCGCGGCCGGGCTCGACCGGGCCTCCGGCGAATTGCGCTTGGCCACGACCGCACTGACCGAGGACACCGGGGCCCTGCGGCGTGAGACCGCCGCGCTCGTGGGCGACGAGAAACAGGCGCCGCGGGCGGCCGCTTGATCCCGTCACGCCATCGGCGAACCGGTCGCGCACCCCCGCCGTTCCCGCTCAGCGCGCACCGGTCACCCAGGCCAGCGCGGTCTCCTCGTCGGAGAAAACCTGGATCTCGATCTGCGGGTGCGTGTTGAGGGTCTGAAACATCCGCAAAAAGCCGAATTGATGCGGCTGACGCGCGACCAATGCCGACCACACCGGGTTTTTGAGCGTGGTCGCCCGGCGGCGCGCGGCGATGGATTCCATGCCCAGAAAGTCCAGGTCGATGATGGTGTCGTGACCCAGGATGCAGATCCGGTTGGGCGACGGATCGCAGGACTGCTCCAATTCTTCCAGGCGGGTGATGAGTTCGGCCAAATCCCTCCGGCGGATGGTGCCGGTGAGGTGGGTGTGGATGACACCGTCGATGAGCTGGATGGTGTGGGGCATGCTCGCGTCAGCCGTCTGACAGGGGAGGGGAGACGAGTCAACCGGCGGCCGGCGTCGTTCTGTCGTCGGGTCGGCGCGGCGTCGGGGTGTGGGATCATTTTGCCCGATTCTTTTGGGGCCGGCGCTTAAGTTTTCCCAGGCAGGGTCGATGGGGGCGAGGCATGCAAATTCACTGGGTTCTCTTGGTCGCGGGGCTGGTTTTGTTGATCTGCCCGCTGGACGTTTTTCTGCGCGGCAACGTGTCCGTGCGCAGCTACCAGAGGTTGTGCGAGCGGCGCGGGCGGACGGGTCGCCGGTGGTGGCTGCAACCGAGTTTGTTGGTCGATGTGCCGAGGGCTTTCGCGGGTGGCTGGCTGGTGCGGAATGCCTGGACGATCGAGCCGCCGCTGGAGGGCATCGGCAGACATTTGCCGCTGGCGATTTCCGTGGCGGTCATGGGGCTGGCCTTGCTCGTGCAAATGCGCACCTCGCGCAAGGCGGGGGTGGTGTTGGCGCCGGTGGGGTTTAGCGCGGGTCTGGTGTTCGCGGTGCTGCCCGTGTGGGTCGCGGCCTTGGTGGTCGTGCTCGCGGTGGTGTCGTTGGTCGGGTTTCGCGGATGGTCGGCGTATTTCTTGAGCGGCGCGCTGGGGGCCGGTGCCTTGGGTTTCATGGCGCTGCGGCTCGACGCGTGGATGGTCGCGGCGGTGGTGCTCATGCTGGAGCCGTTGCTCGTGAGCCTGCTGGTCGGTCGTGAACTGGTGCTGCCGTTTTCCCGTGGGCGACGCTCGGCGGACGAGTCGACCGGTCTTTTGGGGCCGAGCCGAAATCCGCAAATACTGGCCTGCCGCTGAGCGCGGTCGGGCGGTCGCCGCAGGTGGCTGCCTAGGCGGGCGTAGGGGGGCGTTTGGGAAATGACGGGCTGAGTTATCCGCCGCGGATTGTTTCGACGTCGGCGGGCGGGGCGTTTTCGTGGCGGGCCATGCCGACCGAAACCCGTGAAGTTCGCCCCTGTGCCAAGCCCGGCCACGTCATCGCCGCCGACACCCGCGTGCTGGCCATCCCGGCGGGGTGGGCACTGTTGCCGCCGGGCGACGCGGCGCTGAGCCGCCGAGTAAAGGAGGCGGGGCCGAGTTGGACCGTCATCGAGATGAAAGGCCGCAAACGTTTCTCGCGCGGCATCTGGGCTCCGGCCGAGCGCATCGCGTCGCTCCGGGCCGAGCGGGCGCTGGAGTTGCGGGATCCGGCCTATCAGCGTCGACTCGCGGCCGGTCGCAACCGTCGCGCCGCCGAGCAGGCCGCCTACGTCGAGGAGTTTTACGCGGCGGTGCTGGCTTGGCTGGATTTTCACCCGGAGCGGGCCGACGACGCCGCGGCGATGGCGCGTCTGATCACCGACCATGCGGTGCCCGTCGGCAGCGGCACCGTGGCTCGCACCGAGCGCATCCCGATCGAGCAGCGCGCCGAGGCCGCGGTGATCGCCTGGATGCGCCACCAGACGACCGGCTACGACCATATGGTCATACCCCGCGAGAAGGGGCGCCGACGCGAGGTGCGCCGCATGCTGGCGCAACGCTCGGTGCAACTGCTGTCGCGTTATCGTCAGGGGTTGCCGGTGGACGCGGCGTCCTGCCCGTTGGCGCGTGCGCTGGCGCCCCATCGGGCGCGGGCGACTGGGTCCGTTTGAGCTGATCTCTCCGCGTCAGGCGCGCGTGGAGCGGTGGTTTTGCTAATAGGGTTTTCCTATCACTAGAAGAGGAAGTAAGTATTTCCGCCTTGGTCGGGGACTGGGTTAATCTGGCGGTTCCCAAACGCTGCACGCCCCCCGCGACACGCCCCGTTTTCGCCCAATCCACCGCACGACTTCAGCCAACAAACACCATGGACCACACCAATCCCCACGCCGATGCCTCCTCCGGTGGCAAGTGCCCCTTTCACCACATGCACGGCGGCGCTGCCAAACCCGCCGCCCCGTCCGCCCCGTCCGCCCCGTCCACCCCGGCGCGCACCAATCGCGACTGGTGGCCCAATCAGCTCAACCTGAAGGTCCTTCACCAAAACTCCGCCCTCTCCGATCCGATGGGGGCGGGCTTCGACTATGCCGCCGAGTTCAAGACGCTCGATCTCGCGGCCGTGAAGCAGGACCTGCACGCCCTCATGACCGACTCGCAGGAGTGGTGGCCCGCCGACTTCGGCCACTACGGTCCGTTCTTCATCCGCATGGCCTGGCATAGCGCCGGCACCTACCGCACCGGCGACGGCCGCGGCGGCGCTGGCGCCGGCCAGCAACGCTTCGCCCCGCTCAACTCCTGGCCGGACAACGCCAACCTCGACAAGGCCCGCCGCCTCCTCTGGCCCATCAAACAAAAATACGGCCGCAAACTCTCCTGGGCCGACCTCATGATCCTCGCCGGCAACGTCGCCCTCGAGTCCATGGGCTTCAAGACCTTCGGCTTCGGCGGTGGTCGCGCCGACGTCTGGGAACCCGAGGAGGACGTGTATTGGGGCTCCGAGGACGCCTGGCTCGCCCTCAGCGACAATCCCAAGAGCCGCTACTCCGGCGAACGCGATCTCGAGAATCCGCTCGCCGCCGTGCAGATGGGCCTCATCTACGTCAACCCCGAGGGCCCAGACGGCAACCCCGACCCCGTGCTCGCCGCCAAGGACATCCGCGAGACCTTCGCCCGCATGGCCATGAACGACGAGGAGACCGTCGCCCTCATCGCCGGCGGCCACACCTTCGGCAAGTGCCACGGCGCCGCCCCCGCCAGCCACGTCGGCCACGAGCCCGAGGCCGCCGGCATCGCCGAGCTCGGCTTCGGCTGGACCAGCACCCACGGCACCGGCAAGGGCGCCGACACCATCACCTCCGGTCTCGAGGTCACCTGGACCAGCACGCCCACCCGCTGGAGCAACAACTTCTTCGAAAATCTCTTCAAATACGAGTGGGTGCTCACCAAGAGCCCCGCCGGCGCCCACCAGTGGATCGCCAAGGACGCCGAGGCCATCATCCCAGACGCCTACGATTCCGCCAAGAAGCACCGCCCCACGATGCTCACGACCGACCTCTCGCTGCGCTTCGATCCCGCCTACGAGAAGATCTCTCGCCGCTTCCTCGAAAACCCCGACCAGTTCGCCGACGCCTACGCCCGCGCCTGGTTCAAGCTCACCCACCGCGACATGGGCCCCAAGGCCTGCTACCTCGGCCCCGAGGTGCCCGCCGAGGACCTCATCTGGCAGGACCCGATTCCCGCGGTCGATCACCCTCTGATCGACGCCGCCGACATTGCCGCGCTCAAACAGCAGATCCTTGCCACCGGCCTGTCCGTGTCCGACCTCGTGTCGACCGCCTGGGCCTCGGCCTCGACCTTCCGCGGCTCCGACAAGCGCGGCGGCGCCAACGGAGCGCGCATCCGTCTCGCCCCGCAAAAGGACTGGGAGGCCAACCAGCCCGCCAAGCTCGCCAAGGTCCTCAAGACCCTCGAGGGCGTGCAAGCCGCGTTCAACGCCTCGGCAACCGCTGGCAAGAAGGTCTCGCTCGCCGACCTCATCGTGCTCGGCGGCGCCGCCGCCATCGAGCAGGCCGCCAAGGCCGCCGGCATTCTCGTCGAGGTGCCCTTCGTGCCCGGCCGCACCGACGCCACGCAGGAGCAGACCGACATCGAGGCCTTCGCCGTGATGGAGCCTGTCGCCGACGGTTTCCGCAACTACCAGAAGACCCGCTTCAAGCTCCCCGCCGAACAGCTCCTCGTCGACAAGGCGCAGCTCCTCGGCCTCACCGCCCCGGAGATGACCGTGCTCGTGGGCGGCCTGCGCGTGCTCAACGCCAACCACGGCAAGGTGCGCCACGGCGTCTTCACCGACCGCCCGGAGACGCTGACCAACGACTTCTTCGTCAACCTGCTCGACATGGCCCACGTGGTGAAGCCGGTCTCGCCCGCCGAGGACCTCTTCGAGGTGCGCGAGCGCGCCACCGGCGACGTCAAGTGGACGGCCACCCGCGTCGACCTCGTGTTCGGTTCCAACTCGCAGTTGCGCGCGCTCGCCGAGGTCTACGGCTCGGCCGACGCGCACGAGAAGTTCGTCAAGGACTTCGTCGCCGCCTGGAACAAGGTCATGAACGCCGACCGCTTCGACCTAGCCTGACCCGTCGCAGAGCGGGCCGCCGGGCGGGCCGGCGGTTCGGCCAAGGAGCGCCGCTTTCCAAGCGGCGTCGTTGCCTCACGGTAACCGCAGGCCGGGGAGATTGTATTCAAGAAGTAATGACGAGCGACGGCGCTGGGTTCGTGCGAACCAGCGTCGTTACGTTCGTCGCCGTCGCCGTCGCCGTCACTGTCGCTGTCACCGTCAACTCCACACGTCGCCGTCACCGCGCGGCGCCGTGGTGGGCGGAGCAGCCGCGCAGGCCGGTGTCGATCTTCATGATGTGCGACTGCACCCATTGGTAGAGCGAGGTGTGCAGGTCGCGCAGCTTGATCATGGAGGCACCCGCGCCGATGCGCAGCTTGGCCGATACGAACATGTGGATGAACTGCGTGTGGGCCGCCTTGTTGGCCGTGGCCATGGGGCAGCGGGCCTCGTGCATGCACTTTTCCTCGTGGGCGAAGTGCTTCGCGGTGTAGGTGCCGAGGAAGGTCATGAACGCCTGCGCGGCGGCGACGTCGATGTGGTCGGCCTTGAGCATGTCGCCGAGTTTGTTGAGCTCGGTGATGAGCACGCGGTGTTCGTCGTCGACTTGCTTGACGCCGGTTTCCAGGGCGGAGGTCAAGGTGAGTTGCATGGACTGTGCATCGGCTCGCGGCGGACGCGGATTGAGCACCCATTTTGCGGGCGCGGCGAGATTTACGCGGCATTCGCCGGCGGTGTCGCGTCGATGGTCGGCGCGATGGGAGGGCGGGGGAGGGGCGGCGATGCGTCGTCCCGCCCGCGCTCAGTCGTGGTAGGAGACGTAGACGAGTTCCTCGCCCTGCAGCTTGACGCTGCCGGTGGTAAGGTTGCCGTCGTCGAGCCGCCCGTCGATCATCGTGAGCAGCTTCGGGTCGATCTTGTAGCCGTTGAGCGGAGTGAGCACGACGCCGCCCTGGTTGTAGTCCACGAGCGAGCTGCGCAGGTCGAAGTAGTAGGCGGTGTCCTTGTGGATCGGATGGTTGAAAATCCGCAGGGGCAGTTCCTCGGGATCAAAGCCCTCGGGCACGGTGCCGGTTCCCTTCTCGTTGTAGAGCCCGTCGGGCAGGGCGGGATTCTGCATGATGAGCACGTTGAAGTGGTCACCGACGACCTTGAAATCGTTCACCACGCGCACCGCCAAGGCGTTCTGATAGGACTTGATCGCGAACGGAATCCCGATCGACGCCAAAACACCGATGATCACGACCGCGATCATGATCTCCACCACGGTGAATCCGCGAGGGTTGCGTGTTTTCATGAGGCGCAGATGTCAAAAATCGGTTAAAAATGGTCAACGCCTTAACCGCCCTCCGTTGGCGGGGGCGTGTGCCGCAAGGGGTTAGAAAAATTAAATATGTAAAAAGCCGTTCATCATCTGCATGAAGCGAATTACTTTGTGCGCCGGCCCATGGGGTTTGGCCACCGTCGTCACAGCCGCCGCGCTGAAAGCGGCGCGGGCGAGCCAAGGGTATGGTGACCCTGAGCCATCAACGCGCGGTTCGGTTGCGTCCAAGGATTGTCAGCGCCCGTATATTCATCAAAACGACCTGAAAATGCTGTCCGCCACCCTCGAGGAACTCGCCGCCGACTACGTATCCGGAGCCATGACGGCCCCGGAGCGCGAGAGCTTTGAGGTGCTGCTGGAGTATCGCGTCGAGTTGCGTCGTCACGTCGACCGCCTGCGGGAGGCGGCGGCCGAGTTGACGCGCACCGCCTCGCCCGCCGGTCCGGCGCCGACCGCCGCGCTGCGGGCGCGCATCCTCGCCAACCTCGGCCCGCGCCCCTCGCGTCCCGCCGAGCCCGACGCCTTGGTCGTGGCCACGCCCGACCGCCGCATCGAGTGGGTCAACCCCGCCTTTTCCGCCATGTGCGGCTACGATCTTGATGAACTGCGCGGGCGCGTGCCGGGGGAGTTATTGCAGGGCCCCGCCACCGATCCGCTCGCGGTTTTTCGCATGCGCGAAGCGCTGACCGCCGCCCGGCCATGCCGCGAAACCCTCGTCAACTACCACCGGGACGGCTCCGCCTACACGGTCGATGTGCGCATCGACCCCATCCTGGATGACGCCGGCGAGCCGCTCTTCTTCGTCGCCCGCGAACGCAAGCTCGCCGACCTGACGACCGCCTGAGGCGTCTCCGCCATCTGCGCGCTTTCGCCCTCCGCCGCCGTCTCCGCCGCCATCCACCGCACCCGGTGGCCCCGCGCGCCGGCGAGCACCGCACACGTCAAAACGGGCTTTGCGCTCGCACCGCTTGGCCGCATCGTCTCACTGCATCGCCTCCACCGTGACCCGACCCGACGACAGTCAAAAGATTTATTCCCGCGAGCCCCTCTGGGACCCGGCCCGCTGGCTGCCCACGACCCGCGACGAGGTCGAGGCGCGCGGCTGGGACCAGCTCGACGTCATCATCGTCTCGGGCGACGCCTACGTGGACCATCCCGCCTTCGGCACCGCCGCCGTCGGCCGCATGCTCGAGGCCGAGGGACTCAAGGTCGCCATCATCGCCCAGCCCAACTGGCGCGACGACCTGCGCGATTTCAAAAAGTTCGGCCCGCCCCGCCTCTTCTTCGGCGTCACCTCCGGTTGCATGGACTCCATGGTCAACCGCTACACCGCGGCCAAGAAGCTCCGCAGCGAGGACGCCTACACGCCCGGCGGCCAACACGGTTTCAGACCCGACTACGCGGTCACTGTTTACTCGAACATCCTCAAGGACCTCTACCCCGACGTGCCCGTCATGATCGGCGGCATCGAGGCCAGCCTGCGCCGCGTCACCCACTTCGACTACTGGTCAGACCAGCTCAAACCCTCCATCCTCGCCGACAGCCGCGCCGACCTGCTCGTCTACGGCATGGGCGAACTCCCGCTCCGCGAGTGTGTGCGCCTGCTCAAGCGCGGCGTGCCCTTCGCCTCGCTGACCACCATCCCCCAGACCGCGGTGCTCATGCCGCCCGGCAAGGACGCCCCTAAGAACAAGAGCTGGGACGACTTCACGCTCCACTCGCACGACGACTGCCTCGTCGATCGCGAGCACTACGCGCGCAACTTCAAGGACATCGAAACCGAGTCCAACCGCGTGAAGGCCCGCCGCCTCTTCCAGCAAATCGGCGACCGCCTCCTCGTGGTCAACCCGCCGTTCCCGACCATGAGCGAGGAGCAGATCGACGCCGCCTTCGACCTGCCCTACACGCGCCTGCCGCACCCCAAGTATCGCAAGCGCGGGCCCATCCCCGCCTACGAGATGATCAAGCACTCGATCAACATGCACCGCGGGTGTTTTGGCGGGTGCAGCTTCTGCACGATCTCCGCGCACCAAGGCAAGTTCGTCGCCTCCCGCTCCAAGGCCTCCATCCTCCGCGAGGTTGAGTCCATCAAACAGATGCCCGACTTCCGCGGCACCATCAGCGACCTCGGCGGCCCCTCCGCCAACATGTATAAGATGAAGGGCAAGCAGCAGTGGATCTGCGACGAGTGCGTGCGTCCCTCCTGCATCTGGCCCGACGTCTGCCGCAACCTCGACACCGACCACACCGCCCTCCTCGACATCTACGAAAGCGTGCGCAACACCGACGGCATCAAGCACGCCCACGTCGCCAGCGGCATCCGCTACGACCTCTTCCTGCACGACAAGGGCGCCACGCCCGAGGTAAAGGCCAGCCACGAGAAATACATCGAGGAACTCGCCGCCCACCACGTGCCCGGTCGCATCAAGGTCGCCCCCGAGCACACCAGCGACCACGTGCTGCGCGTCATGCGCAAACCCACCTTCAACCTCTTCTACAAATTCAAGGAGAAGTTCGATGCCGCCTCCAAAAAAGCCGGCAAGCCCGCCCAGCCCGTCATCCCCTATTTCATCAGTTCGCACCCTGGTTCGCGTCCCGAGGACATGGCCGAGCTCGCCCTCAAGACCAAGGACCTCGGTTTCCGCCTCGAGCAGGTGCAGGACTTCACGCCCACGCCCATGACCGTGGCAACCGAGATCTACGTCACCGGCATGCACCCCTACGACGGCAAGGAGCTCGAGGTCGCCCGTTCGCCCGAGGACAAGCAGACCCAGCGCAGCTTCTTCTTCTGGTATAAGCCCGAGATGAAGAAGACCCTGCGGACCACGCTCAACAAGCTCGGCCTCAAGGACGTCGCCGCCCGCCTGC
Source organism: Verrucomicrobiota bacterium (assembly GCA_030601755.1). GTDB lineage: Bacteria > Verrucomicrobiota > Verrucomicrobiia > Opitutales > Opitutaceae > JAUWBF01. Next base: position 11,428 of record JAUWBF010000024.1, read on the forward strand.
TCGACGGCAAACAAAAGACCGTCGACGTCACCCCGCCGCCCCACATCACCCCCTGCGGCGGCGGCCAGCCCGGCCAACGCCTCGCCGCCGCCCTCGGCAAAAAAGGCGCGCAGTCTCACGGAAAACCCGGCGCGCAGACCGCCCCCTGCGGTATGGAGATTCCCGATACGGCCGACGCTTCCACCGTGCCCGGCTACCGCCAGCTCGGTCCCAAGCCCGTCTCCAAGCCGTCCCGCGGCCCCGCCCCCAAGCCCGCCAGGCAGTTCTTCCAAAAGACGCGTCGCAAGTGAGCGATGGGCGCTGCCGGCGTTTGTGGCGTTGACAGTGGTGCGGGTATTCCTACTAATCAATTAGTAGATGAGCGCCGCGCCCACTCCGTCCGACCTTGAGTTGAAATTGTTGCAAGCCTTGTGGCGGGCCGGTCCCGGCACGGCGCGTGAGCTGCTTGAAGCTTTGGATGATGGCAAGGCGCGTGCCTACACCACCGTCCTCACCACGCTGCAGATCATGGAGCGCAAGGGCTTCGTCTCACGCACCCGGCAGGGGCAGAGTGATCGCTGGCGGGCGGTGTTGCGTGAGAAGCGAACGGTGGGCGGTTATTGGAAACAGTTGTTGTCGCGCGTTGCCGGCGGGCGTCCGTCGGTGGCGGTCCAGCACTTGCTGGATGTCGGCAAGGTGGACGAGACGGAGCTCGCGGAGATAGAGCGTGTCATTCGCGAGTATCGGGAGAAGCGTCAATGAGCCCGCTGCTGACGTCTTTGCTGCATTCGCTTTGGATAGGCTTGGTGCTGTGGCTGGTGCTGCGGGTCACGTTGCGCGGCGGAAGGCTTTCGACGGAGGCGAGGCATGGACTGGCGGTGGGGGCGACGGTCCTGCTGTTTACGGGCTGGGGCATGGCTTGGATGATGGCGAGCGCCGGGGCCGGAGGGACGACGATGGTGGCCACTGTCGTGGTGCCGCCAGAGTCAGTTCTTGTGGTGAATCAGGCGGTGTCCGTCGCGGCCCCGGCGGAAGCGCCGATCATGGCCTTGGCGCGGGAGAGGAGCGCGGGTGTGGGGGAGCGGTTGCGCCGCCTTGATCGCATGGTCATGGTGCAATGGTGCCTGGAATGGGCGTGGGCACTCGGAGTTTGTTTTGGACTGGCTCGTCTGGTCCATGGGCTGCGCGCGGGCGGCACGCGGTGGCTGGGAAGTCAAACCGTCGGCGAGCTGCCGGCGGTCTGGTTGTCGGCGTGGCAAGGCCGGCTTGAGGTAATCGCCGCGCGATTGAAGGCGCGACTGGTGGCGATCGAGGCGGCCGGCGCGCCGATGGTGGTTGGTTTGCTGGAACCTGTGATCGTGGTGCCGTTGGCCAGTTGCGCGGGTATCACGCCGGAGATGGCCCGGGTGGCTCTGGCTCACGAGTTGGCGCACGTCGCGCGTCGTGACTGGCTGGTGGAGATCGGGCTGCGTGTGGTCGAGGCGGTGTTGTTCTTCAACCCCTTCGTTTGGTTGCTGACCGCGCGCGTGCGTGAGGAGCGCGAGGCCTGTTGCGATGCGTGGGCTTGCGAGCGTTTGCAGTGCTCGGGAGAGGCGGTCGCCGAGTCGTTGGCCGCCTGGGCGCGCCGATTGACGGAGTCTGAACCGGCTGCGACGGGCGCTCTGGGGCTGGAGGGAGGCCTGCTGCGGCGGGTTGAGCGTTTGCTGGGTGGCGTGTCGGCGGGGCGTGCGCTGACCTGGCGGGGGACGGTCGGCGTGCTTGCGCTGATCCTGTGCGGATTGGCGGCGTATGGCGTGGCGTTGCGGTGGGGAGCGCGCTCTCTGAGCGACGCAGAACGGGTGGCCCTGCTCGATGACGTGGCGGCACCCCATGTCGCGGCCAATCCTTGGGTCCCGCAGCCCGTCAGCGAGGTTCGCCCGGAGCGCATTGTGTCGGGTCGCGTGGTCGATGAGCGTGGTCGTCCGGTGGCGGAGGCGCGGATTTCCATTTGGACCGGGGATCATCGCACGAGCGGTTCGGTGAAGACCGACGTCGATGGCAACTTCGCGGCGCGGCGTGCGTTCGCCGGTCCGGCGGAACTGCGGGTGCAGGCGGACGGCGTCGCGATGCGGCGGGCTTACGTCAACGCCGATGAGGCGGAGTTGGCCGATGCGATCATCATGCCCGATGGATTGTCAGTGCCGGTGCGGGTGCTTGACGAGGCGGGCGGCCCGGTGGCGGGAGCGAGGGTGGATTGGAACTTGGACGTATTCGCGCCTCGCGATGCGGATCAAGCGGTCAGCGATCGCGACGGGCGTGTGGTGATTCCGCATTTGCCCATGGACATACCGGTTTACGTGCGCGCCGAGGCGGATGGCTATGCGGCGGTCGGCATCGGTCCTCTGACGAGCGACCAACTCGCTGGCCGCACGCCGGCGGAGATCCGCATGATACCTGGTCGCTCCGTGACGCTACGCGTGGTTGCCGATGACGGCGGCAACCCGGTGGCCAAGGCGCGGGTGCGGGTGGAGAGTTTGCAGCCGCGTTGGTCGCCCGGGGTGTATCCGCACCCGAGTTGGAACTACCGGGGCCTGTCGACGGATGCCGAGGGCAGTGTGGTGCTAAACCACCTGCGGCCGGACACGTCTTATCGGCTGAGAGTCGAAGCGCCCATGCTGACAGATGTTGAACTCCCCTTGGTCAACGCCCCGGCGGTCGAACAGGAAGTGCGGTTGCGCAAAGGCGGCAAGATCACGGTAAAATTGAAAAACCTTCCCGAGGAATTTCGGTCGGACTCGATGACGCTTTGGCTGGAGCAAGGGGGCGGACGGTGGGCCGCGCCGCTTCGGCCCCAGTCCGACGGCACCACCAGTGTTGTATTGTCATTGCGTGATGCCGGGCCGGTGACGTTGCGCTTCGCGGACGAGCGTTGGGCGGCCTGGACCGTGCGGGCCAAGTCGGTGGCTGAGTTGGGCGAGGTCGTGGAGTTCGATTTTTCCCAACCGCCTGCGGATGCCGTCGAGGTAAAGCGGCACCGTGTCGCGATCCGCTTCATGGACGGCAGTCGGGAGGTTTTTCCCTCCGGCCGGTTTTTTATCCACCGAAAGGCGACTGAGCGCTCTTGGGACGGCGACGCGTTTGCATTGGAGCCCGGCAAAGCGCTCCATGCCGAGTGGCCCGCCGGCACGCGGCTGAGGTTGACCGACGCCAGCCAAATGATCGGTGCCAAAGTATCGCCCGACGCCATCGATGAACAACGTGAGTTCGTCGTCGATGAGCGTCTCACGGAAATCGTCGTGCCGGTCACCCCGGCCGGCCTCGTGCGTGCCCAGGTGCGCAGTGCCGATGGAGAACTCTTGCGCTCGGCTGGCATCAGCGGTGCCAACGAAACGGACAATGAGTCCAGAAAGCGCTACATCGTCTTCACCGGCAATCAGTCCATGGGCGAGTGGCAGATATCCGGACCGGTGGAGTTCTCGTTTTGGCGCACGCCGATCTGGGCGGCGGAAGGACTGGTCTTCGCTCGGGGGCCGGCGGTCAAAGTGTCTGAGCGTCAGCCTGTGGTCGACGTGGTGGTTACGTTGCCGAAGACACGCACCTATCGGGTTTATATCACCGATGATGAGGGTAAGCCGTTGCCTGCGGTGGTCTGCACCATCACGGCTCGCTTTGACAGCGACATGCACCGGTCGGTCCCTTTCGGACACCTGCAGCGAACGAGCGCCGGGGACGGGGCCGTGACTTTCGAGGCGGGCGTGGATTTTCCTCAATGGGACGGCCTTCGGCTTCTGGTCGAGGCCTCCCGTTCGGGATACGCCAGAGTGAATCGGGAATTCGCGGCGCGAGACTTGTCTGGACGACCGGTCATTGTCATGCCGCCGGCGGCCATCTTCCGCGCGCGTATCGTCGATCCGAATACATCGGCTGGTGTCGCTGGCATTAGCATCAACTATAGTTACACCAAAATCCCGAACGGAAGCTATGCACGTCACGGCACCGGCCCGGTTAGCGACGTCGACGGCTGGTTCACCTTTACGGATCTGATGCCCGATCAACCTTTCGTCTTTTCATACAGCGTCCCGAACGCGCTGGGCAGCCTATGGCTGGAGCCTGAAAAGAAAGGCGACCTCACCGCTGCGGATTCCGGTGTGACGATTTATACCAAACCCGTGCCGCGTTGACATCGTGACAATTTGCCGTTGTCGGGACGCGTTGTTGTTCTGCAACGCTTTGCGCGCCGCGCTTGCCAGCGATCATCCGTTCGGGCTGACTCCGCCGATTTTCCCGACCACGCCATGAGCCTTAAAGTCAGCATCATCTCCCTCGGTTGCGCCAAGAACCTCGTCGACAGCGAGGTCATGATCGGCCACCTGCACCAGGCCGGCATGTCCGTGATCCCCGAGGCCGACAAGGCCGACGTCGTGGTGGTCAACACCTGCTCGTTCATCGACTCGTCCAAGGAGGAATCGATCAACCACATCCTCGAGGTCAACCAGCAGCGCGGCATGCGCAAACGCAACCAGGCGCAGAAGCTCATCGTCGCCGGCTGCATGGCCCAGCGCTTCAACAAGGACCTGCCCGACGCCCTCCCCGAGGTCGACGCGTTCATCGGCCTCGACCAGGTCACCAAGATCGTCCCGATCATCGACGACATCTACGCCAAGGAACGCGCCGCCGGCGACAAGCCCGTCACCTTCCACGAGGGCCGCTCGACCTGGATTCCCGACTACGACACGCCGCGATTCCGCCTCACTCCGAAGCACTTTGCCTACATCAAGATCGCCGAGGGCTGCAACCATCCCTGCACTTTCTGCATCATCCCGCAGATCCGCGGCCGCCACCGCTCGCGCACCGTCGAGTCCGTCGTCAAGGAAGCCCGCCAACTCGTCGCCGAGGGCGTCAAAGAGATCAATCTCATCTCCCAGGACACGACCTACTTCGGCATGGACACCTGGGAGCAGCGTCCCAACCCCCGCACGCCCGTCGACTCCGGCCGCGGCACCGCGCTCACCACGCTGCTGCGCGAACTCAACGCCATTGAAGGGGATTTCTGGATACGCCTGCTCTACACCCACCCCGCGCACTGGTCCGACGAACTGATAAAAACCATCGCCGAGTGCCCCAAGGTCGCCCGCTACATCGACATCCCGCTGCAGCACATCAGCGACCACATGCTGGGAAAAATGCAGCGCGAGACCAGCGGCGACTACATCCGCGATCTCATTGCCCGCATCCGCGCCGGCATCCCCGGCATCGCGGTGCGCACCACCTTCATCGTCGGCTTTCCCGGCGAGACCAAGGCCGACGTCGACGAGCTGGCCGAGTTCATCGAGCAGACCAAGTTCGAGCGCCTCGGCGTCTTCCGCTACTCGCAGGAGGACGGCACCCGCGCCGCCAAGATGGAGGAGCAGGTCGCCAAGAAGACCAAGGAGTCGCGCTGGCACCGTTTGATGGCCTTGCAGAAGGACATCGCCGCGCAGGTCAGCGCGAGCTACGTTGGCAAGGCCCTTCGCGTGTTGGTCGAGGAACCCGGCGTGGCCCGCGGCGAGGCCGACGCCCCCGACATCGACGGTCGCGTCTACGTGGACAAAAAACTCAAGGTCGGCGAATTCCACGACGTCGTCATCACCGGCTTCCACGAATACGACCTGCTGGCCCTGCCGCCCGGCGTCGAGCCGCGCGAATACAAGGTCGCCAAGCAGGCGCAGTAAGCGGCGGCCCGTCGCATGCACCGTCGGCGTGACGAGACGTTTGTCGCGCGCCTCGTCACGACGCCGCGTCTGTCACAGGATCGAGCCGCCCGACCCGGGGCCGCCCTTCACCCAGGCGACGGCCTTCTCCTTTTCCCGAAACACCCCGATCTGGATCAGCGGATGGGTGTTGAGCGTCTGCAGCATGCGCGCGAAACCGAATTGCCCGGCGGTCGGCGTCACGATGGCGGAGCGCACCGGGTTGCGCAGCGTCACGCCCCGGCAGCTCTCGGCCAAGCTGTCGATGTCCATGAAGTTGGCCCGGATGTCGGTCTCCGAGTCCAGCACGCACAAGGTGGGCGGCGAATGATCCTGGGCGCGCTCCAGCGCAACCATCGCGCGGACGACCTCGGACATCTGCGAAAGATCCACCGAACCGCGGAAGATCGCTTCGATGATGCCTGAATGTAAGCGCGTTTGGACGGCCATGGCTTGATTGCGCAGTGTGGTGCGGGGCGACGGCCGGCGTCAATCGACGCGGAGACGCGATTCGCTTCGCCAACGCCGGGATGTGCATGCAAGCGTGGTCCGCAGTCATGCGACACGATTTCCCCTTTGATCCCACCGGAGGTTATTCCGCCGAGGCCCTGATTGCCGGCCCGGTCGCCCCGTTGCCGCCCGAACCGCCCGACTTCGCGTCTTTCTGGCGGGCTACGTTTTCCGAGGCGATGGCCGCTTCGCTCGACTGGCACCTGGAGCCGTCGGTCAGCCATCCGGGCAACGAAGGGTGGGAGGTCTTCGACGTCAGCTTTGCCGGCATGGCCGGCGAGCACCGTGTGGGCGGTTGGCTCGTCAAGCCGCGCGGCCGCCCTGTCCGGCGCGGCTTGGTCTGGGGTCATGGCTACGGCGGCCGCGACGAGCCGCAGTTTAATCTGCCGGGCGATGATGTGGCGGCGATTTTCCCCGTCTGCACCGGCCTGCCGACCCGCAGCCCGCATCCGACCATCGGTGACAACGGCGGCTCGCACGTGATCTCGGGCATCGAGTCTCGCGAAACCTACTCGCATCGCTATTCGGTCATGGACATCTGGCGCGCGGCGTCGGTGCTGCTCGAGGCCGTGCCGGAGACGGCCGCGCGACTCGACTACCGCGGCGGCAGCTTCGGCGGAGGCATCGGGGCGCTGGCCTTGCCGTGGGACGATCGTTTCGTGGCGGCGCACCTCACCGTGCCGAGTTTTGGCAACCACGACGTCCGCCTCGGTCTGCAATGCACCGGCAGCGGCGAAAGCGTGCGCCAGCTGTTTCAAGCGCGCCCGGAAATCCGTTCAGTGCTGGCCTACTTTGACTCGGCGGTGGCCGCGACCCACATCCGGATCCCGGTGCACGTCGGCGCGGCGGTGTTCGATCCCGCGGTGACGCCGCCTGGGCAATTTGCGGTCTATCATGCACTGGGCGGCCCCAAGCGGTTGTTCGTGCAAAGCACCGGGCATTTCGACCACGCTGGCACCCCCGCGGAAAACGAACGCATGGAGACGGAAATCCGGGACTTTCTCGCAGGCTGAGTCGCGCCGGGGCGTCCGGTGGCGGTGCCCTCGTGTTTCGGGCGTTGCGCTTTGCCCTCCGGCCCTGTGGGGTGGGCGCTTATGTCTTCACCCGAACTCTCCCTCGACACCACCGACCAGCGCGTCAGCTACGGCATCGCCATGAACATGGGCGCCAACATCGCCCGCCAAGGTGGCGTCGAAATCGACATGACCGCCTTCTTCGCCGGCCTGCAGGACGGCCTCAACGGCGCCAAGCCCCGCGTCAGCCAGGAAGACCTCCAGGCCGCCTTCCAGGAGGCCCAAGGGCGCATCGAGAAGATCAACTCCCAGCGCTCCGCCGCGCAGGCTCAGGCCGGCCAGGATTTCCTCGCCAAGAACAAGGTCCGCCCGGGCGTCGTCACCACCGCCTCCGGCCTGCAATACGAGATCCTTCGCGAAGGCTCCGGCGCCAAGCCCAAGTCCAGCCAGAGCGTCGAGGTCCACTATCACGGCACCCTCATCGACGGCACCGTGTTCGACAGCTCCGTGCAGCGCGGCGAGACCATCTCGTTTCCCGTCACCGGCGTCATCCCCGGCTGGGTCGAGGCTCTGCAGCTCATGAGCGTCGGCTCCAAGTGGAAGCTCTACATCCCCTCCGACCTCGCCTACGGCGACCGCGGCCAAGGCCCGATCCCGCCCGCCAGCACCCTCATCTTCGAGGTCGAACTGATCGGCATCGAGTAAAGGAATCGTTTGTAGGGGCCTCGCTTGCGAGGCCCGTTTGACGAACGCGGTCGATTTGCATCGTCGACATCGAACGGGCTTCGCGAGCGAAGCCCCTACGTCAAAGCCCGGCCGGCCGGTGATCGCACTGGCAAGCCGGGCTTTTTTGCGTTCGCTTGGCGGCGTCATGTTGCAACCCGGAACCTTCGCACCGCCTTCCTCACCACGCGCCACCCGCGTCCTCATGCTGGGCTCGGGAGAACTGGGCAAAGAGGTCGTGATCGAGCTGCAACGCCTCGGCTGCGAGGTGATCGCCTGCGACCGCTACCCCAACGCGCCCGCCATGCAGGTGGCGCATCGTTCGCACGTCTTCTCGATGCTCGACGGCGAGGCGCTCCGCCGTGTGATCGCCGAGGAAAAGCCCGACCTCGTCGTGCCCGAAATCGAGGCCATCGCCACCGACGTGCTCGTTGAACTCGAGGCGGCCGGACAACGCGTCATCCCGACCGCGCGCGCCGCCCGCCTGACCATGAACCGCGAGGGCATACGCCGGCTCGCCGCCGAGGAGCTGGGGCTGCCGACCTCGCCGTATCGCTTCGTCGCCACCGAGGCTGAGGCGCTCGCTGCGGGTGACGAGCTGGGCTTCCCCTGCGTGCTCAAACCGCTGATGTCGTCGAGCGGCCACGGCCAGAGCGTCGTGAAGACCGCCGCCGACATGGCCGCCGCCTGGCGCTACGCGCAGGAAGGCGCGCGCTCCGGCGCGGGGCGTTGCATCGTCGAGGGCTTTATCAAATTTGACTACGAGATCACCGTGCTGACGGTCTCCGCGGTGAACGGCATCCAGTGCTGCCCGCCGGTCGGCCACGTGCAGATCGACGGCGACTACCGCGAGAGCTGGCAGCCGTGCGCGATGTCGCCGGCGGCGTGGGCCGAGGCGCAGCGCGTGGCCAAGGCCGTCGTCGCCAACCTCGGCGGCCACGGCTTATTCGGCGTCGAGTGTTTCGTGCGCGGCGACGAGGTGATGTTCAGCGAGGTGAGCCCGCGTCCGCACGACACGGGCCTCGTCACCATCGGCAGTCAGGCGTGGTCGGAATTCGCGCTGCACGCCCGCGCGATCCTCGGGTTGCCGGTGCCACCGGTGTATTTGGTTCGTCCCTACGCGCACAGCGTCGCGCTGCTCGGCCACGGCGACGGCGTTCCGGTTGTGTCCGGTGTCGCCGAGGCGCTGGCCGTTCCCGAGAGCCAGCTGCGCATTTTCGGCAAGCCCGTTTGCAAGGGCCACCGCCGCCTCGCGGTCGCCGTCGCCACCGGCGACACCGCCGACGAGGCCCGCGACCGCGCCCGCGCAACCGCCGCCGCCATCCGGATCACCGTTTCCTGACCCTCTAGCCGTGCCCGCCGCAGCACTCCGTCGAAAACCCCCGGAAAAAGACTAACCAGCTACGTTAGTTTTTATTTCGAATTTGGACGGTTTCGGGCCCCGCCTCCGAGGTGGAAAAAGGCTAACGTAGCTGGTTAGTCTTTTTCTGGGCTGGTCCGGTGAAACGGCGGTGGATTTGGCTCCTCACGGGCGGGGGAAGGGCGCAGGGTGGGGGCCACATGGCTCACATCGGCAAACGCAACACGCTCACCGTCCTTCGCTCCGCGCCTCCGGGCTACTACCTCGACGCAGGCACGCTCGGCGAGGTGTTGCTGCCGGGCTCGTTGATCCCGCCCGGCGCGAAGGTCGGCGACGCGCTGGAGGTGTTTTTGTATCGGGATTCCGAGGACAGGTTGGTCGCGACCACGGAGCTGCCTTACGCGCAGGTCGGCGAGTTCGCGTGCCTGCGCGTGGTCGGACTGTCGCCGCGCATCGGTGTGTTTCTGGACATCGGCCTCGCCAAGGACCTGCTGCTGCCAATGCGCGAATTGAAGACCGAGGGCGTGCGCACGGGCGACTGGCTGATCGTCTTTGTGACGCTCGACGAGCGCACCCAGCGCCTGATGGCCAGCGAGCGCCTGCAACGTCATCTCAGCCCCGACCGGCCGACCTACGCCGAGGGACAGGCGGTGAAGTTGCTCGTCACCGGCGAGACGCCGCTCGGCTACAAGGCGATCGTGGAAAACGCCCACGTCGGCCTGCTCTACCGCTCCGATCTCGCCGGTCCGCTGGGCAAGGGCGAACGCTTCGACGGCTTCGTGCGCACGGTGCGCGAGGACGGCAAGCTGGATCTCGCGCTCGACCAAGCCGGGCACACGCGCATCGACACCAACGCCGAACGCGTGATGACCGCGCTCACCAAGGCGGGCGGCCGCCTGCCGTTTCACGACGACAGCTCGCCGGAGGAAATCCGCGAGGCCTTCGGCATGAGCAAGAAGGCCTTCAAGCAGGCCATCGGTTCGCTCTTCAAGGCCCGCCGGATCGTGATCACGCAGCACGGCATCCGCGTCGTGTGACGCCGGACACGAGCACCTACAGCACGCCCGCCTCGCGGAAGCTGTAGTAACCCAGCCCGAGCGGGTCGACCTCGGCGCGGCCGATGATCACGTGGTCGAGCAACGGTATCTGCACCGCCTCCGCTGCCTCGCGCAGCTGTCGGGTGGAGCGCAGGTCGGCGCTGCTCGGGGCGGGGTCGCCGGACGGGTGGTTGTGCGCGCAGACGATGGCCGACGCGGCCTCCTGGATGGCGATGCGAAACACCTCGCGCGGGTGCACGAGCGCGCTGCTCGCGATGCCCGAGGTGGCCTCGACGCAGCGTTGCAGGCGGTTTTTGCGGTCGAGGCAGAGCACCCAGAATTTCTCCACCGCGAGGCCCATCGCGAGGGGTTGGATCTGCGCGACGATGGCTTCGGGGCAGTCGACCATCGGGGACTGGCCGAGCCCCTGCAGGGCGACGCGTTTGGCGACCTCCATGACCGTGACCAGTTGCAACGCCTTGACCGGACCGATGCCCTTGAGCCGGCGAAAGTCTTTGGCCGTCCAGCGGGTCAACTTGGCGAGTGAGCCGGCCTCGGCCAGCAGGCGTCCGGCGAGCGTGAGCACGTCCTGACCGGCGGTGCCGCTGCGCAGCAGCATGGCGAGCAGCTCGGTGTCGGAGAGGTGGGACGGGCCGAGGCGCTGGAGCCGTTCCTGGGGCCGTTCGTCGACCGCGAGGCTGCGCAGGCGGTTGTTGTCGTCGAGTTTTGGATACGGCGTCGGCTCCGGCATGACGAAACCGAGCAATGCCCGCGCGCGCCCCGCCGCGCAACCGCCAAACCACGCCCGGAAAAAGACTAACCAGACACGTTAGTTTTTATTTCGGATTTAGGCGGATATGGACCGCTTGGCAGAGGGAGAAAAAGGCTAACCAGACACGTTAGTCTTTTTCGGGCGGACGCGGGGTTTTGTCGCGGGCGATGGCGAGGATGTGGCGGGAGAAGTCGGGGTCCTCGCCTTCGAGAAGGGCGGGCAGGACTTCGCGGAAATCGGGGCGGCGGCACCACTCGCGCATGTAGTCCTCCCAGGTTTGCCAGAGGCGGGCGGCCTGCCGGCTCATGCGCTCTTCGTAGACGAGAATGTAGGCCTGCTCGAAGATGGAGACGAGGACCTCGAAGAGGATGTTGCGACGCTCGATCTGCTCCGGGGTGAGGTCGACGGGGGGACGGGCGCGGCTCATGAGGCCGAGGTCGGCGTGCTGGAGGCAGAGTTGCAGGAACTGGGTGTAGCGGTCGGAGAGGCGCAGGTAGAGCTCCTCGTCGTCGTTGAGGCGCTCTTTGCGCTGCTCGATGATGAAGACGGCGATGGCGAGCGGCAGACCGATGACGGTCACCACGTAGCTGAGGGCCTCCAGCCATTCGAGCGTGCTCATGCTAGGATCACGATAACCGGCGACGGATGCCGGTCAAACCGGCCTCGGCCGTCCGAGGTCGACTTCGGCGAGGAGGTTCGGGGAAGGGGGGCAGCGCGTAGGGGCCTCGCTCGCGAGGCCCGTTGCGCGCTGGCTGGAGGTTGACGGTCTATCTGCAGTATGGCGATGAACGGGCCTCGCAAGCGAGGCCCCTACGCGTCTCAGGCCTGCCACTCGGTGGCGGACATGGCGCCGGTCTTGAGGAACTGCTCGTGCATGCGGAAGGCGTTGCGCAGGGTCTGCGGGGTGTGGCCGTCCTTGGTGAGTTCGACGTAGCGCATGAGGGTGTCGCGGAACTCGGGGTGCGCGCACTTCTCCACGATGAGTCGGGCGCGCTCGAGCGGGTCCTTGCCGCGGAGGTCGGCCACGCCTTGCTCGGTGACGACGATCTGCACGGAGTGCTCGCTGTGGTCCATGTGGGAGACGAGCGGGACGATGGTGCTGATCTTGCCGCCCTTGGCGGAGGAGGGGCAGGTGAAGATCGAGATGTAGGCGTTGCGCGTGAAGTCGCCGGAGCCGCCGATGCCGTTCATGAGGTTGGAGCCCATGACGTGGGTCGAGTTCACGTTGCCAAACACGTCGAGCTCGATGGCGGTGTTGATGGTAATGATGCCGAGGCGGCGGACGATCTCGGGGTTGTTGGTGATTTCCTGCGGGCGCAGCAGGATGCGCGGGCGGAAGAACTCGAGGTCGTCGTAGAACTTCTGCAGCACGGGCTGCGCGACGGTGAGCGAGGTGCCGGTGGCGAAGCGGATCTTGCCGCTGCGCACGAGGTCGATGACGGAGTCCTGGATGACCTCGGAATACATCTCGAAGGGCGGGATGTCGGGGTTGGTTCCGAGGGCGCCGAGCACGGCGTTGGCGATGTTGCCGACGCCGGACTGGAGCGGCAGGAACTCGCGGGGCACGCGGCCGACGGTGATCTCGTTGGCCAGGAAATCGGCGACGTTGGCGCCTATGCGGGCGGTCACGGGGTCGGTGGGGTCGAAGCCGCCGGTCTCGTCGGGCAGATCGGTGTAGACGACGGCGGCGATCTTCGCCGGGTCGACCTTGACCACGGGGCTGCCGATGCGGTCGGTGGCGCGCACGATGGGGATGGGCTGGCGGTAGGGCGGGTCGAGCGGCTCGTAGATGTCGTGGAAGCCGCGCAGGCGGGGCGAGTGAAAGGCGTTGACCTCGACGATGATTTTTTTGGCGCAGCGCAGGAAGGTGGGCGAGGCGCCGACCGAGGTGGTGAGCACGATCTGGCCGTCGGGGGTGATGTCGGCGGCTTCGACGATGGCCCAGTCGAACTCGCCGAGGAAACCGCAGCGCACCTGCTGGGGCAGGTGGGAGAGGTGCATGTCGAAGAACTTGGTTTTGCCGGCGTTGATGTTGGCGCGGAGGTGCTTGTTGCTCTGGTAGGGCGTGCGCCAGGAGATGGCGTCGGCGCGGGCGAGTTCACCATCGAGCGAGTCGCCGGTGGAGGCGCCGGTGACGACGGCGACTTGGAAGGGACGACCGGCCTGGTGCTCGGCGGAGGCGCGCGCGGCGAGGGCCTTGGGCACGGCCTTGGCGGCGCCGGCGGGGGTGAAACCGCTGAAGCCGATGGTGGCACCGTGATGGATCATCGCGGCGGCCTCTTCCGGGGAGAGCACAGGATAGGTCGTGGGAGTCATGGCGAATAGGGAGATGCGAAAAGGGAAGATGGGAGATGGCTGATGGCCTCAGAAGGCCTCGCGCAGGCGGGCGACCTGCAACGGGGAGAGAACATGACGCGCACCGTCGTCGGCGTCGAGCTGGAGGCGGCCTTGCGCGTCGACGGCGGTCAGGCGGCCGACGAGCGGCGTGGCGCGGTTGTCGAGGTCGATGGAGACGCGCGCGCCGGTCCAGGCGGTGTTGAGCGTGGGCAACAGGTCCGCGACGGAGCGGTCGGCGACGAGGTGCTGGGCGTGGGCGAGGCGGGCGAGGATGGTGTCGAGCACGACGGCGCGGGTGGGCGCTGGGGAGAGCAGGTCGGCTAGGCGCGTGGTCTGGCCGGCGAGAGTGTCGTCGTGGAGCTCGGGGCGGTTGACGAGGTTGAGCCCGAGGCCGACGACGGCGGTGTCGGGCCGGAAGCGTTCGACGAGGATGCCGGCGAGCTTGGCGCGGCCGACCATGACGTCGTTGGGCCAGCGTAGCCGGATGTTGAATACGCCGAGGTCGGCGAGGGCGGCGCGCACGGCCCAGCCGGCGGCGAGCGGCAGGATGGCCCAGTCGGCGACGGGGCCGGGGGTGGGCAGCACGGCGGAGAGCCAGAGGCCGCCCTCGTCGGAGACCCAGGCGCGGCGGTGGCGTCCGCGGCCGCCGGTCTGGCGGTCGGCGACGACTGCGTGCCAGCCGGGCAGGGGGGCGGCGAGGTCGTTGGTCGAGACGGCCTTGGTGTGCAGGTGCAGCGTCCACTCCGGCGTGGCCGGGGAGAGAGGAGAGGCGGTGACGTGCGGCGCGACCATGGCGGAAGGGGAGTTGGCGGTCAGTTGGCGAACGATGAGATGAAGTAGCCCGCGGCGACGGCGGTGCCGATGACGCCGGCGACGTTGGGGCCCATGGCGTGCATGAGCAGGTAGTTGCCGGAGTCGTATTTCTGGCCCTCGTTGTGGGAGACGCGGGCGGCCATGGGCACGGCGGAGACACCGGCCGAGCCGATGAGCGGGTTGATGGGGTATTTTTTCGAGAAGCAGTTCATGAGCTTCGCCACGAGCACGCCGGAGGCGGTGGAGACGCAGAAGGCGACGACGCCGAGCACGATGATCTTGAGCGTGCCGCCGGCGAGGAAGCTGTCGGCGCGCATGGTGAGGCCGACGCTGGTGCCGAGGAAGATGGTGAGCACGTTGATGATCTCGTTTTGCGCGGACTTCACGAGGCGCTCGGTGACACCGCATTCGCGGAGGAAGTTGCCGAGCATGAGCATGGCAATCAGCGCGGAGGCGTCGGGCACGAGGAGGATGCAGACCATCATGACGAGCACCGCGAAGATGAGCTTTTCCAGCTTGGAGACCTTGCGCAGGGACTTCATGCGGATCTTGCGCTCCTTGTCGGTGGTGAGCAGCCGCATGATCGGCGGCTGGATGAGCGGCACAAGCGACATGTAGCTGTAGGCCGCGACGGCGATGGCGCCGAGGAGTTCGGGAGCGAGCTTGTTGGACAGGAAGATGGCGGTGGGGCCGTCGGCGCCGCCGATGATGCCGATGGCGGCGGCTTGCTTGGAGGTGAAGCCCATCAGCGACGCGCCCATGAAGGTGATGAACAGGCCGGCCTGCGCGGCGGCGCCGAGGAACAGCGTGCGCGGCATGGCGATGAGCGGACCGAAGTCGGTTAGCGCCCCGACGCCGAGGAAGATCAAAGGGGGGAACAGCTCGAGCTTGATACCTTGCGAGATGAAGTCGTAGAGGCCGCCCTCGACCTTCTCGACCTTGTAGGTTTGCGAGGCGTGGGCCGGGGTGTGAGCCGCAGGGGCGTCGGGCGATGCCTGATGCGGCGACATCTCGACGTTGAACGTCGCTGTCTCATAGACGCCGTCGGGGCGCAGCTCGCTGGTGATGACGCCGCGGGTGGGCAGGTTGGCGATGAGCGCGCCGAAGGCGATGGGCACGAGCAGCAGGGGCTCGAAGCCCTTGGCGACTGCGAGCCAGAGCAGGACCGCGACCACGCCCCACATCACGAGCATTTGCCAGGTGATGAATTGGAAGCCGGTGGTGGTGAGGTAATCGAGGAGGTTCTGCAACATGGCCGTGGGGTCTGTATTCGGAGGGGGTTAACGAGGGCGGTGGGAGGCGAAGATCTGCCGGCGGCCTTCCATGGCCCAGTGCGCGTTGTGAGGCATGGGCGAGATGGCGACGATGCGGTGGCCGGCGCCGACGGTGAGGTGCACGGCGGCGGCGATCAGCGCGACGAGTTCGGGCGCGAGGGCGTCGTCCGCGGAGGGAGCAGGCTTCGCGGCCGGAGTGGCCGGTGCGCCTGGGCAGACGATGGTGGTCGTCTTGCTTGCGGAAGCCGCGGACTTGGATCTGAGCGCGAAGATCTTTCCGAGAATCTCGAGCAGGAACCAGATGCTGCCCAGCACGAGGAACACGACGACCAGACCGCTCAGCTGGAAGCTGATGGTCTCGGAAATCTCCGGGTGTTCGGGCAAGGCGGCGAGAGGGAGGGTGAGGGCGGTATTCAAGGCAAGAACGGGTTGGAGGTTGTCTTGACGGACGGTTGGGACGGGCCGCTTAGCTTTCGGGAGAGGAGGTCTCCTCCCTTTGGATGCGTTTGCGGACTCCGAGCATGATCACGCCGAGGCCGACGACCGCGACGAGGCGGCCGGCGAACACGACGAGACGAGAGTGGCCGTCGATCCACTCCGGCCCGAGGCGGGCCAGCACCACGCCGCACAGGGCGATGGTCGTGCCGGCCAGCCACGGCAGGGGATTGACGGAGAGATTCTTCATTGGTCGAGGAGCGGGATGAGCGTGACGAAGATGCCGGTGAAGATCGCCGAGGTGATCACGCCGCTGATGCTGGCGCCGAGGGCCTCGGGCAGGATGATCGAATCGGGTGCGACCTTGCTTACCTCCTTCTGGGCGACCTTGGCGGTGCTGGGCACGCAGCTGATGCCGGCGATGCCGATGACGGGGTTGATCTTGCGGCCGCTCAGCAGGTAGGCGATGAAACCGGCGCAGATGCCGCCCACGCCGGAGAGGAAAAGCGCGAGGATGCCGAGGACGAGCAGGATGACGACCTTGGGATTTAGGATGGTCGAGGCCTCGCAGAGCACGCCGAGCAGCAGGCCGAGAAAGAGGGTGGCGCCGTAGAGCAGAGGGCCGTCGATGACCTGCATGAAGACCTTGATGCCGGACTCGCGCACGGCGACGCCGATGAAGAGCGAGAAGAACAGCGGCGCGGCCGAGGGGAACAGCAGGCAGAGCACCGCGCAACCGACGACGGCGAAGGCGAGCTTTTCGTCGGCGGTGACCTTGAGGGTCTTCTTGGGCGGCATCTTGATCGCGCGCAGCTTGGCCGGCACGAGGAAGCGGATCAGGTAGGGGAAGCCGCCGTAGGTGAGTCCCAAATACAGGTAGGCGACCACGGTGATCGGCACGAAGAGGTGCTTGGCCAGCGTGAGCGAGGTGAAGAGCACCATGGGGCCGTCGGCACCGCCGACCATGGCGATCGAGGCGGCCTCGCCGGGCGTGAGGCCGAGGGCGATGGCGATGGGGAAGGTGGCGACGGTGCCGAACTCGGCGCCGAGCGCGATGAACATGCTGAGGAACGGGCGGGCGAGCAGGAAACCGACGTCGAGCAAGACGCCGATGCCCATGAACACGAAGCAGGCGATCAGGCCGTTGCTGAAGGCGAACGTGTAGACCGGCTGGAGGAAATCCACCTGCATGAGGTAGATCAGGTTGTCGGTCTGCTGCACGAGCGGCGCCATGAAGAGCGTGCCGTGGACCTTGTCGCCGGAGTTGACCGCCGACTCGGTGACGGCGGCGGCGGTGGTCGGATCAAGGAAGAGCACGCCGGCGTTGACCGCGATCATGCCGAGGCCCATGGGGATCATCAGCAGGGGCTCGAGCACGCCCTTCTTGCCGAAGTAGACGAGAAACGCGCCCAGGACCATCAGGCCGATCCGGCCCGCGAGGATCAGCGGGTCGGAGTCGATGAGGGTCGTGATGCCCTGGAAGAGGTCGAGGATCTGGGAGGCGTGCATGGCGGGCGTGGGGATGGCGCGGCGGTCTCAGCGCGCCCCGCCGGAGAACCGGCGGAGCAGGCCGAAGAGTCCTTTGATCATCAGCGCGACCATCATCGAGATGCCGAAGGCCAGTGCGTAGACGCCGAGTGACAAAAGGAGCGCGGATTTCACGGTGATGCGGGATCAGGCGATGGTGAGCAGAGGGGCGCCCTCCTCGATGCCGTCGCCGGGGTTGGCGTGGATGGCGGACACCTTGCCGGCCTTGGGCGCGTAGATGTAGGTGTTCATCTTCATGGCCTCGACGGTGGCGACCTGAGCGCCCTCGGCGACGGTGTCGCCGACCTTCACGTCGATGGAGACGACCTTGCCCGCGAGCGGGCTGGGCACATCGCCGGGACCGGCGGAGGCCGCGGCCGCGGGGGCCGGTGCGGCGGCCACGGGGGCGGTGACCGGCGCGACCGGGCGCGGGGCGATCGAGGCGGACGCCGGGGGGCGGGCCGCGGAGAGGGAAGCGGAGGAATCCTCCATCACTTCGACGAGCACTTCGTAGGTTTTGCCTTCGACGGTAACACGTAGTTTTTTCATGGTGACAAATTGGGGTTCGGTTGAGTTAGCGGAGCTTGTGGGATGAATAGATCTGGCGGCGGCCCTCGACGGCCCACTGGAGCATGAGGCCCTCGACGGACGGAGGCTTGACCGGAACGGGGCGCACCGAGGCGATGCGCGCGCCGGGGCCGAGGTCGCTGTTGACCGCGGCGCAGATGGCGGCGAGCAGCTCGGGCCGCAGCCCCGATGAGGCCGGGGTGGCGGCGCGGCCGGGGGCGATTTTTTCCAAGGCCGGCGGATGGGTCGCGGCGAGCCAGCGTCCGAAGGCGGCGACGGCGCACACGAAGACGGCGACGCCGGCGAGGATGACGAGCAACGCCAGCCACTGGTTCCCGAACAGCGGGTGCCCGGGGGAGACGGCCAGCGGAGGAGTTGCCAGAAGCGGTGTCATGATCGTTTGAATACGGAGTTGGCGGCCGTGCGGTCAGAGCGGGATGTTGCCGTGCTTCTTGGGCGGGCGGGTCTCGCGCTTGGAGAGCGTGTTGCGCAGGGCCATGGCGACGACCGAGCGGGTCTGGGCGGGCTCGATGACGTCGGTGATCATGGCCTTGCCGGCGGCGCGGTAGGGCGAGGCGAATTTTTCGCGGTAGTCCTTGGCGAAGGCGGCGTCGGCGGCCTTGGGATCCTCGGCGGCGGCGATCTCGCGCTTGTAGAGAATCTTGACCGCGCCCTCGGCGCCCATGACGGCGATCTCGGCGGTGGGCCAGGCGAAGACGAGGTCGGCGCCCATATCGCGGCTGCACATGGCGAGGTAGGCGCCGCCGTAGGCCTTGCGCAGGACGACGGTGATCTTCGGCACGGTGGCGGCCGCGTAGGCGAAGAGCATCTTGGCGCCGTGGCGGATGATGCCGCCGCGCTCCTGGGCGAGGCCGGGCATGAAGCCGGGGACGTCCACGAGGGTGACGAGCGGGATGTTGAAGATGTTGCAGAAGCGGATGAAGCGGGAGCTCTTGTCGGAGGCGTCGATGTCGAGCGTGCCGGCCTTCACGGTGGGCTGGTTGGCGATGATGCCGACGACCATGCCCTCGATGCGGGCGAAGCCGACGACGATGTTCTTCGCGAACTCCTGGTGGACCTCGAGGAAGTCGCCGCCGTCGACGAGGCGGGCGATGACCTGGAGCACGTCGAGCGGGGCCTTGGGGTTGTCGGGCACGAGCTCGTTCATGCCGGGATCGGAGCTGATGGTGAGCCCGCCGGTGAGCTGGTGGGGCGGGTCCATCACGTTGTTGGAGGGAAGGAACGAGTGGAGCTTGCGGGCGATCTCGAGCGCGTGGTGCTCGTCCTCGGCGATGAAGTGGACGTTGCCGCTGACCGAGGCGTGGGCCGCGGCGGTGGCGAACTGGTCAAGCGAGGCGGTCTGGCCGGTGGCGGCCTTGATGACCTCGGGTCCGCAGATGAACATGTTCGCGTTGTTGCGCGTCATGATCAGGAAGTCGGTGAGGGCGGGGGAGTAGGCCGCGCCGCCGGCGCACGGGCCGGCGATGATCGAGATCTGCGGGACCACGCCGGAAAGGAGAACGTTCTTGAAGAACACCTGGCCGTAGCCGGAGAGGGACTCGTCGCCCTCCTGAATGCGCGCGCCGCCCGAGTCGTTGATACCGACGACGGGCATGCCGGCCTGCTGGGCGTATTCCATCAGGTCGCAGATTTTCTTGGCGTGGATGCGACCGACGGCGCCGCCGCCGACGGTGAAGTCCTGGCTGTAGGCCGCGACCGGACGGCCGTCGACGTAACCCACGCCGGTCACCACGCCGTCGCCGGGCATCGACTTGCCGGCCATGCCGAAGTCGACGCACTGCTGCTGCGCGTGCATGCCGATCTCCATGAAGGTGCCGGGCTCGAAGAAGGCCAGCAGGCGCTCGCGGGCGCTCATGAGACCCTTCTGATGACGGGCCTCAATCTTGTCTTGGCCGCCGCCGAGCAGGGCGGTCTCGCGATAAGCGGCCAGTTGGTCGAGCAATTCTTTGGCGATGGGCATGGCGGTAAGGGGGCGGGCGGTTGCGCGGGCTGGGCGGGAATCAGTCGGCCTTGGGCATGCAGAACTCGGTCAGCACGCCGTGGGTGGACTTGGGGTGGAGGAAGGCGACGAGCTTGCCGGCGGCGCCCTCGAAGGGGACCTCGTGGATGAGCTTCACGCCGGCGTTGGCTGCGCCCTTGAGCTGGGCGGCGATGTCGTCGGTGGCGAAGGCCACGTGGTGAATGCCCTCGCCATTTTTCTCGAGGAACTTGGCGATGGGGCTTTCCGGGGAGGTGGGTTCGAGCAGCTCGATGTGCGTCTCGCCGGCGGAGAAAAAGGCGGTGCGCACCTTTTGCGAGGGGACTTCCTCGCGGTGCTCGCAGTGCAGGCCGAGCGCGTTTTCGTAGTAGGCGACCGTTTCGTCCAGGGAGCGGACGGCGATGCCGAGGTGGTCGATGCGGGTGATCATGGCGTTGGTAAAATCGACTGGTTGCGGTTGTCGCTGATCAGTGTGCCCGAAAGCGTTCCGCGCAGCTTCGCATCCCTTGGTCAAAGGCAGTCATCCTTTGCCAAAATCTGCGGAGAGCGTTCACCGGCGTTCGGATATAGTTGTCATGTAAACTCAACTACAACTGTCCCCGAACCCGTTCGCCATGGTCATGTCCACCGCCACCGAATCACCGGCCGACGCCGCTCTCAGCGAGAGCCTGGCCCGCTGGAGAAAAACCGTAGAGGCGGAACTCAAGGGAGTTCCCTTCGAAAAGAAACTGGTGACGCGCACCCCCGAGGGCATCGCGCTGCAGCCGCTCTACACCCGCGCCGACCTCTCCGGTCTCGGCACCGCGCCGGCGACCGTCCCGGGCCAGGCACCGTTTCTGCGCGGTGTTCGCGCCGACGGCTATAAGCACAAGTCATGGGAGGTCGCGCAGGAAATCACCGCCGCCACTCCGGCCGAGTTCAACCGCCGCCTGCTCGCCGACCTCATGCTCGGGCAGGACAGCGTGGTGCTCCCCTCCGTCGCCTCCTGCTGGCGCAAGGAAGATCTCGCCGCCGCGCTCAACGAGGTCGCGCTCGACGCCATCCCGCTGCATGTCGCCGCGGGCGTTCGCGCCGGCTACGTCGCCGAGCCGCTGCTCGAGCTCGTCAAATCCCGCGGCCTCGACCCCGCCAAGCTCACCGGCAGCGTCACCGTCGACCTGTTCGCCGGCTGGCTCCGCTGCGGCAGCCTGATTGCTCCGCTCGACGAACTCTTCGACGATCTCGCCTCCTGGGTGAAGAAGGCCGACGCGACCGCTCCCGCGCTGCGCACCATCGGCGTCGACGCCACGCCCTGGGCCGACGCCGGCGCCTCCGCCGACCAGGAACTGGCCTTCGCGCTCGCCACCGGCGCTGCCCTGCTCAAGGCCCTCGCCGCCCGTGGCGTCGAGCCGGCCAAGGCCGCCGCGAAGATCCGCTTCTCCTTCGCCATCGGGCCGCAGTTCTTCACCGAGATCGCCAAGTTCCGCGCTTTCCGCCTGCTCTGGTCGCGCGTGCTGGCCGGCTTCGGCGTTCCACTTGTTCCCGCCAACATGCCCGCGGTCAACGCCCGCACCGGCCGCTGGAACAAGACCCTCCACGACGCCCACGTGAACATGCTGCGCGTCACCACCGAGGCCCTCTCCGCCGTGCTCGGCGGCGTCGACAGCCTGCACGTCGCGCCCTTCAACGAACTCTCCGGCGCCACCGACGACTTCTCGCGCCGCATCGCGCGCAACGTCCACACGCTCCTCGCCGAGGAGTTCGGCTTCACCGAGACCGCCGACCCCGCGGGCGGCTCCTGGTATGTCGAGAAACTCACCGACGAGCTCGCCCGCCAGTCCTGGAAACGCTTCCAGGAGGTCGAGGCCAACGGCGGCCTGCCCGCCGCCCTCCGCGCCGGCCTGCCCCAGCGCCTCGTCAACAAGGTCGCCGCCGACAAGGCCGCCGCCCTCGACAGTCGCCGCGCCGGCCTCATCGGCACCAACCTCTTCCCCAACCTCAACGAGACCCCGCTCGCCGCTCCCGCCTCCGACAATCACGGTCGCTGCTTCACCGGCTGCGACGCCATCGCCGCCCTCGTGCCGGTGCGCGCCGCCCAGCCTTTCGAGCAACTCCGCGCCGCCGCCAAGTCCTTCGAAAAGCAGAACGGCAAGGCCCCGACCGTCTTCCTCGCCAAGATGGGCCCCGTCAAACAGCACAAGCCCCGCGCCGACTTCAGCGCCGGCTTCTTCTCGGTCGGCGGATTCAAGGCCGCCGGCAAGGAGACCTTCACCGACGCCGTCGCCGCCGCCAAGGCCGCCGCCGCCTCCGGCGCGCAGGTCGCGGTGCTCTGCTCGACCGACGACACCTACCCGGAGATCGCGCCGGTATTCGCCAAGGAACTACGCGCCGTCGCCCCGGCGGTGACCATCATCCTCGCCGGCATGCCCGCCGACGAGACGCTCGCCGCGACCTACAAGGCCGCCGGCTTCGACGACTTCATCCACGTGAAGTCAAACGTCCGCGCCACCCTCGCCAACCTGCTCAAGAAAATCGGAGCCCTCTGAGATGAACACCAATCCCGACTTCACCAAACTCGGCTACGACGACTTCGCCTTTGCGGCCGCCGCCCCCGTGCCTGCGCGCGAGGCGCCCGTCTGGCAGACCTACGAGCAGATCCCGGTCAAGCCCGTCTACACCGCCGCCGACCTGCCCGACGCCGCCGTGCTCGACACCGTGCCCGGCGCCGCGCCCTTCACCCGCGGACCCTACTCGACGATGTATGTCGCCAAGCCCTGGACCATCCGCCAATACGCCGGCTTCTCCACCGCCGAGGAGTCCAACGCCTTCTACAAGCGCAACCTCGCCGCCGGTCAGGCCGGCCTCTCCGTAGCTTTCGACCTCGCGACCCATCGCGGCTACGACAGCGACCACCCGCGCGTCGTCGGCGACGTCGGCAAGGCCGGCGTGGCCATCGACTCCATCCTGGATATGCAGACCCTCTTCGGCGGCATCCCGCTCGACAAGGTCTCCGTCTCCATGACCATGAACGGCGCCGTGCTTCCCGTCATGGCGTTCTACATCTCCGCCGCCCTCGAGCAGGGCGCGAAGCTGGAGGACCTCTCCGGCACCATCCAGAACGACATCCTCAAGGAGTTCATGGTGCGCAACACCTACATCTACCCGCCGACTCCCTCGATGAAGATCATCGCGGACATCTTCGCCTACACCTCCACGAAGATGCCCAAGTTCAACTCGATCTCCATCTCCGGCTACCACATGCAGGAGGCCGGCGCCACCGCCGACCTGGAGCTCGCCTACACGCTCGCCGACGGCCTCGAGTATCTACGCACCGGCGTCGCCGCCGGCCTCGACATCGACGCCTTCGCGCCGCGCCTCTCGTTCTTCTGGGCCATCGGCAAAAACTTCTTCATGGAAGTCGCCAAGATGCGCGCCGCCCGCACCCTCTGGTCCGAGATCGTCGGCAAGTTCAACCCGAAGAACCCGAAGTCACGCGCCCTCCGCACCCACTCGCAGACCTCCGGCTGGTCGCTCACCGAGCAGGACCCGTTCAACAACGTCGCGCGCACCTGCCTCGAGGCCCTCGCCTCCACCACCGGCCACACCCAGTCGCTGCACACCAACGCGCTCGACGAGGCCATCGCTCTCCCCACCGACTTCTCCGCGCGCATCGCCCGCAACACCCAGCTGCACCTCCAGCAGGAGACCGGCATCTGCAACGTCGTCGACCCGTGGGGCGGCTCCTACTACGTCGAGGCGCTCACCGCCGAACTCATCACCAAGGTCCGCGCCCACCTCGACGAAGTCGAAAAACTCGGCGGCATGACCAAGGCCATCGAAGCCGGCATCCCCAAGCTCCGCATCGAGGAAGCCGCCGCCCGCCGCCAGGCCAAGATCGACTCAGGCAAGGAGACCATCGTCGGCCTCAACAAATACCGCCTCGAAAAGGAGGACCCCCTCGAGATCCTCGACATCGACAACACCGCAGTGCGCGAGGCCCAGATCAAGCGCCTGCAAGAGCTGCGCGCCACCCGCGACGAGGCCAAGTGCCAGGCCGCGCTCAAGGCCATCACCGAGTGCGCCCGCACCGGCGAAGGCAACCTCCTCGAGCTCGCCGTCACCGCCGCGCAGGCCCGCGCCTCGCTCGGTGAAATCTCCGACGCGTGCGAAGTCATCTTCGGCCGCTATCAGGCGCAGATCCGCTCCATCTCCGGCGTCTATCGCCAGGAGTTCGGCGAGGACGCGACCGTCGCCAAGATCCGCGAGCTCATCACCAAGTTCGAGCAGACCGAGGGCCGGCGCCCCCGCCTGCTTGTCGCCAAGCTCGGCCAGGACGGACACGACCGCGGCGCCAAGGTGGTCTCCTCCGCCATGGCCGACCTCGGCTTCGACATCGACATCGGGCCGCTCTTCCAGACCCCGGAGGAAGCCGCGCGCCAGGCCGTCGAGAACGACGTGCACGTCGTCGCCATGAGCTCGCTCGCCGCCGGTCACAAGACCCTGTTGCCGCAGCTCCGCAAGGCGCTCGATGACCTCGGCCGCGACGACATCATGATCGTGTGCGGCGGTGTCATCCCCGCGCAGGACTACGACTACCTCCTCGCCAACGGCGCCTCCGCGATCTACGGCCCGGGCACGGTCATCACAGCCTCCACGCTCAACACGCTGGAGCTGCTGATGAAGGGCCGCGATCCGGTCGCCGCCTGACATCGCCAAGCCAATCACCACCACACTTTGCAGGGCGCGATCGCCGCGCGGCGGGCTTTAGTTGCTTTCCCCTCCGTCGTTCCCAACCGCGCCCTGCATCTTTTTTGAACCGGAGTTATAGCCACAGAGAGCACCGAGCTCGGACACAGAGAACACAGAGCCAATCCACCCGATCCAGTTAGCAATTTTTGGCCACAAAAAGCACAGAAGACGCAAAAGTTCAGAAACCCATTTTGCGCTTTTTGTGCCTTCTGTGGCCCAACTCCGTAACTCCGTGAACTCTGTGTCCGAGCTCAGTGTTCTCTGTGGCCCAAAATCCGACACCTTGACCATGAACCCGCCGCCTCCCTCCGACCGACCCGAGTGGGTGCCGCCCGACGCCGGCCCCGGGTTCACCACGCGCATCATGCCCGCGACCTCGGCGCCCGGAGCCACGCCGGGCAACGTGCCGCGCCGTCGTTCGCCGCCGGATGTCGACACGCTCGCGGCCGGCGTGCTCGCCCGTGATCCCGCGTTGCTCGGCCGCGCCATCACGCTCGTCGAGAGCAACGCGCCGGCGCATCAGGCGTTGGCCCAGCAACTCCTTTCAAAGCTCCTGCCGCACACCGGCAAGGCGCGCCGCATTGGCATCACCGGCATCCCCGGCGCCGGCAAGAGCACGTTCATTGAGGCGTTTGGCGACCACCTGTGCGAACAGGGACACCGCGTCGCCGTGCTCGCGGTCGATCCGTCCAGCTCGGTCCACGGCGGCAGCATCCTCGCCGACAAGGTCCGCATGGAAAAACTTGGCCGCCGCACGGAGGCCTTCATTCGCCCGTCGCCCTCGGCTGGCTCGCTGGGTGGCGTCACCCGCAAGAGCCGCGAGGTCATCCTCGTGTGTGAAGCCGCCGGATACGACACCATCATCGTCGAGACGGTCGGCGTCGGCCAAAACGAAGTCGCGGTGCGCTCGATGGTCGACCTCTTCATGGTCGTGATGATCGCCGGCGCCGGCGACGAGATGCAGGGCATCAAAAAAGGCGTGGTCGAGCTCGGCGACCTGTTCGTCGTCAACAAGGCCGACGGCGACAACCTCCCCCGCTGCACCGCCGCCCAGTCCGAACTCAAGCGTGTGCTGCACTACATCCAGCCCGCCACACCCGGCTGGGAGACGCCGGTGTTGACCGCCTCCGCCCGCGAAGGCACGGGTGTGCCCGACGTCGCCGCGACGGTCGACGCCTTCATGCGGAACGTCGCCGGCTCCGGCATCCTCGCCAAACGCCGCCGCAAGCAGACGGTCGAGTGGATGCACGCGCTCATCGCCGAGGGCTTGCGCACACGTTTCTACGAATCCCCCGAAGTGCAGGCCAAGCTCGAGGCCACCGAGCGCGCCGTCGCCGACGGACGCCTGCCGGTCGTCGCCGCCGCGCAGGCGCTGCTCGACGCGACAGGATAACGCAGCGGATCGGAGTTTTAACGCAAAGACGCAAAGGCGCGGAGTTCGCAAAGGTTCCGAGTCGGGGAAAGCGGAGCTTGGCCATAGAATGCACAAAAGACGCAAAAACCTGAGCATACCCTTATGCGCTTTCTGTGCCTTTTGCGGCCGATGTCTCTGTTCTGGAAATCTCAGGAACCTTAGCGACTTAGCGCCTTTGCGTTAAACCGATCGAGATTGCCGGCCATGGATTTAACGGCAGTCTCCGCGGGCATGGCCGACTTTTCGGATACGTCCACCACGCTGGCTGAAATCAAAGAGCGCATCCTCGCGTTCGCGAAGGAGCGCGACTGGGAGCAGTTTCACGCGCCGAAGAACCTGAGCATGGCGCTCGCCGCTGAGGCCGGCGAATTGATGGAGCACTTCCTGTGGGCGACCAGCGAAGCCTCGCGCGATGTAGTGAAAGACCCCGCAAAGCGCGCCAAGATCGAGGAAGAGTTGTCCGACGTGATCATCTACGCCCTCGAGTTCGCCAACATGACCGGCATCGACGTCGCCAAGGCCATCGAGAAAAAAATGGCCGCCAACGCTGCCAAATACCCCGTCGAAAAAGCCAAGGGCCGCTCGGACAAGTATACGGAGCTGTGAAGCTCCTGCTGCATTGGCAGTAACGCTTGTGTAGTGCCGGAATTTGGTTCGTGCCGTCCGCGGTGGAGCGGGTTGCCTTGTCGAGTGGAGGGATTTGCATCCCGCCGACATCAACGGACGGCGGGATCGACCAATCGCCCGAGGGTCTTGCAGTCGTCGACCGTCTGTCGCGCCCATTTCGCATCGACCAAGTAGGTGCTGTCGCCGATGTCGTTGGGAGTCGGCACGACGTCTTTCTGCAGATCGAGGACCCGTCGTGAGAATGACAGGTCGGGGATGCGTCCTTCCCGGTCTATTTCCCAAAGGATCAGTTGTTGTCCCTCCTGCCAATAAACCCAGGCATAGTCCGGTCACCCCGCTGTCTGGTGATTGGGCCAACGTAAAAACGATCGGTCATGCGGTGTCCGGCTTCGTCGAGCAGTGTGTCAAGCGCGGTCAGGCAGTCGGCCGTTGGTGGCGGCGGTGCCATGCGCGTGCCGTTGGCGGGTAATATCCGATCACCCGCGGGCGGGAGTGTCAGCGGCTCGCTCCATAAGCGCGGCGCGTCGGCGGCGGGCTCAGCGTGGTTGGCGAAGCCCACGCGCAACGGCTCGGGCTTGCTGTCGAATCCCGCGGCCGGCTTGGTGGGACAGAGGGGGAACTCGAAGGTCATGGATTCGCCTTCGGCCAGTGTTTGCTTCGTCCTGAAGTTGGCGAGGCATTCCCACGGCATGATTTGCCAGCCGCTGTTTTCTGTGGGTTGCCAGCTTTGATACCAACTGCAGCTCATGAAGCGGAGTTCCTCGTTGCCGGGGCCGTGGTTGCGGATCGTGGCTCGCACCAGAATGGCGCTTTGTCCGTTTTCAAATCGACCGGTCGCCATGACGCGTGCCTCCATGGAGAGCTCCGCCGACAGGGTCGTGACGAGCACAAGGAAGCCGACCGACATGCGCGTGCTGTAGGCCATGAGAGTTAGTCGAGCACCACCCGCACCCCGCCGAAGCGGCGGGCGAGGGCGTTGTAGAGCCAGGCGAGGATGAAGCCGGTGATCAGGCCGCCGAGGGCGTTGACGAACGGATACGCCATTATCGCGGCGAGGTGAAAATGGCCGACGGCGCGGTAGCTGAAAAAGCCTTTCAAATGCACGGCCTGGCCCGCGACTCCCGCGATCAGCGCGAGCACGGCGGGCAACAGCGAGAGCACGAAGGCGGCGAGGCCGAGGATTTTTGCCAAGTCGCCGGGGTCGATGCGGCGAAGGCGGACGGGACGGCGTGGGGCGGAGGTCATGGCGAGTGAACGGGCTCCGAGCCAATCCCGCTTGGTCGCTTCGGGCAACGTCTGATGCGGGGCACCCGTTGACGGCATTTCTGACACCTTCGATTGGTTCACAAAAGATAACGAAGAAAACGAATGCTCTCCGGTGGACGATGACCTCCATACCTCTTCGTTGTCTTCGTTTTCTTTTGTAGAAAACCTCGGCGGGGCGGGCGGCGGCCGTCGGGCGGGGCGGGGCGGGACGGCGTGAGCCACATCGTCGCCGCGCAGGGCGGTGATTGAAGTGAACACCCTAGGCGGGGGGAATACACTTGGCATGTTTTTTACATTCACGTCGTTTGCGGACGTGCCTTGGCAGATCACCGGGTTTTTGTTCTCCGCCGTTTTCGAGCTCGTGATGCTCGCGTTGGTGCGCGCGCGGTTGAGGTCGCCGGCGTCGGGGCCGTTTTGCCTGGCGCTCTTGCTGAACGCGTTTTGGGCGCTGGGCTACGCGGTCGACCTGGCGTTGCCGACGCTCGAGGGCAAGCAGCTGGCCTTTCAACTGCGGTGCAGCGTGCTGTGTTTCTACGCGCCGGCCTGGCTGGAGCTGGCGCATCGCATGACGCGCGGGCGGCCGTTGCTGCGGGGTTGGACGGCGGCGGGCGTGCTGCTGGTGCCGTTGGTGTCGCTGGCGCTGCTGTGGTTCCCGGGGCCGGGGCAGAGTCCGCTGCTGCGCCACTCGTTCTGGATCGACACGTCGGGCGGGCTGGCGGTGCTGCGCAACGCGCTGGGGCCGATGGGGCAGGTGTATTATTTCTACAACTACGCGGTGTGGGTCGTCATCTTCCTGCTGTTTTATCCGCGCCGCAGCCACACGCGCTGGGAGCGACGCGGACGGCTGACGTTCCTGTGCGCGGCGTTCATCGGCTGGACGGCGGACCTGCTGCATTTGTTCGGGGTGACCTCGCCGGCGGGGCTCAACTACGCGCCGATGCTGTTTCCGATCACGAGCACGCTGATCGCCTACGCGTTGCTGCGCCACCGCATGCTCAACCTCGCGCCGGTGGCGCGGTCGGCGCTGATCGAGCGGCTCGAGGACCGCATCGTGGTGCTGGACGCGGCGGGGCGGGTGGTGGATTGCAACGAGGCCGCGGCGCGGACGCTGGGCTTGGCGCGGCGCGACGCGGTTGGCGGTCGGGCGGCGGGCGAGGTCTTCGCGGCGTGGCCGGGACTGGTGGCGTTTGTGAACGGGTCGGGCGACGATCCCCTGGAGCTTGCCATCGGGCCGGCGGTGTTCGAGGCCTCGTCGATCCCGGTGTTGGAGGAGGGCGACAAGCGGCCGCGGGCGCGGGTGCTGGTGTTGCGCGACATCACGCGTCGCAAGGAGGCCGAGAACCAGTTGCGGCAGGCGAAGGACGCGGCCGAGGCGGCGGAGCGGGCGCAGTCGCGTTTCCTGGCGACGATGAGCCACGAGCTGCGCACGCCGCTGAACGGCGTGGTGGGTTTCATCCAGTTGCTCAAAAACGCGCCGCTCGACAGCGAGCAGGGCGAATACCTGCGGCTGCTCGACCAGAGCACGCGGTCGCTGCTGGTGATCATCAACGACGTGCTCGACTACTCCAAGATCGCGGCCGACCAGATGGACATCGAGCGGGTGGTGTGCGGGCCGCGCGCGCTGGCCGACGAGGCGCAGCGGTTGTTTCAGCCGACGGCGGCTGGCGCGGGTCTGACGCTGGAAACGCGGGTCGCCCACGAGGTGCCGGAGGCGGTGATCGGCGACCCGGTGCGCCTGCAGCAGATCCTCGCCAACCTGCTGGGCAACGCGATCAAGTTCACGAAGGAGGGCGGGGTGATTCTGGAGATCGGCGCGCCGCGGGAGGGCGTGCTGGAGTTTCGCGTCACCGACACGGGCATCGGCATCGACCTAGAGCAACAGGCGCGGATCTTCGCGCCGTTCAGCCAGGCGGACGCGTCGACCACGCGGCGGTTTGGCGGCACGGGGCTGGGGCTGTCGATCACGCGCCGGCTTTGCGAGCTGATGGGCGGCTCGTTGACGCTGACCAGCGAGCCGGGGCGCGGCTCGACGTTCGTGGCGACAGTGCGGGCCGCGCGCACGGCGCCCGTCGCGGCGGTGGTCGCCCCAGTGGACTTGGGAGCGGCGGTCGAGGCGCCGCGGCGTCGTCTGCGGCTGCTGGTGCTCGAGGACAACGCGGTCAACCAGCGGGTGATGCGCGCGTTTCTGAACCGGCTGGGTCACGAGGCGCGGTTCGTCGACGACGGCAGCAAGGGGCTGGCGGCGCTGGCGGAGGAGCGGTTCGACGCGCTGCTGATGGACATCGAGATGCCGGTGATGGACGGCTATGAAACGACCCGTCGCATCCGCGAGGGCGAGGCCGCCGGCGTGGAGGGCGACGCGCGGGCCTACATCATCGCGTTGACGGCCCACGCGCTGCGCGGCGAACGGGAGCGGTGTCTGGCGGCGGGCATGGACGATTTTCTGAGCAAGCCGCTGTCGATGGACGCGCTGAAGCTGGCGCTGTCACGGGTGCCGTAGGGCGGCGTAGTGATTTGTCTGATACGGATTGGCGGGCTGTCGTGGAGGGATCCCCGAGCTCACGCTCGGGGCCACAAGGCGAGGAGGGCGGGCACTCGTGCCCGCCCTCTTGGTCGCTTGTTTATTGGGCCCGGTGGTCCGGGCGGTTGGCCGTCGGTCTGGCGCCGGTTGAAAACCGGCGCTCCTTGGCCACGGGGGCTTAGCTGCGGTCCGAGGGGAGGTCGGAGCCGGTGCTCACCTGGGAGCGGAAGCGCATGCCGTTGTCGACGGCAACCGCGTGGGCGTCCTCGAGCGCTTCGGCGTATTCCTCGTAGCGCTCGGCGAGTTCCTCGCGGGCGTTGTCCCAGCGGGCGGCGGTGGCGCCGCGGCTTTCGGTGATGGCGCCGTTCAGCTCGCGCTCGGCCTGCTCGACCTCGCGGATGGCTTTGTCGATGTCCTTGCGACCGTCGGCGTCGGTGGTGGTGCCGGTGCGGAGGGCGAGGACGATCTGCTTGCCTTGGCTCATGCCGGACTCGGCCATGTTGATGGCGCGGTCGCGGTTGGCGAACTCGGCGGACTCGATGTCGCGGGTGGTGGTGCGGGTGTTGAGTCGCATGGCGACGGCGTTGTCGCGGTTGAGGTCGACCTGGGTTGCGGGGGTGCGGTCCTCAATGTAGTCGCGGTCGGCGTAGTTGAGGTTGGGCTCCTGCTGGCGGTCATGCTCGGTGCCCGTGTAGCGGTGGGTGGTGGCGTCGGGTTGGTTGGCGCGATCAAGCGCCTCGGCGCGGGACTCGTTGGGCTCGCGGGCAACGCCGTTGGGCGTGCGGGAGGAGCGGTCGACCATGGGGCCGGTGCGGGTCTGGCCGTCGGCGGAGTGGCCGGAGCGGTCGATGGAGGAGTGATCGGCCGCGACGTCGGTGCGGGCGACGTTGGAGTCCTGCGCGCGGTTGCGCTCGTAGTCGCTGTCGCCGCCGGCGTGCAGGGCGAAGGGCAGGGCCACGAGGGCGGCGAAGGTGACGAGGTAGGTCTTGGCGGTGTGGTGGGTCGTATTCATGGGATGTCAGGGG
>JAUWBF010000113.1 GCA_030601755.1 Verrucomicrobiota bacterium
TGCGAGACCGCGCCGAAGTTGTGGCACTGGAACGAGGTTGATTGGCCGGAGGGCGCGCATCCGCACGAGCACGGCGGTCGCGGCCACGCGCACGGCAGGCACGGCCATGAACACGATGATCACGACCACGACGGGCATGACCACGGCCACAGCCACGGCGAGGGCGAGTGGAAGGAGCTGGCGGGGTTCGCGGGGGTTTGCGCGGTGTTTGGGCTGGCGGGTTTTGTCTGCCAGCAGGTTGGCGTCGGGCCGGCGTGGTTGCCCAAGGCGCTCTACGCGGTGGCGTTGATTGCCGGCGCGTGGGATGCGGCGGTGGACTCGTGGCACAACATCCGCCGTGGAAAACTCGACATTCACTTCCTGATGCTCGCGGTCGCGGTCGGCGCGATGGCGGTCGGCGCGTGGAGCGAGGCGGTGTTGCTGCTGTTTTTGTTTTCCGCGTCGGGCGCGATGGAGGCCTACGCGCAGGACCGCACGCATCGCGAGGTCAGCTCGTTGCTCAAGTCCGCGCCGAAGGAGGCGCTGCTGGTGTTGCCCGAGGGAAAGGAACGCGAGGTGCCGATCGACGAGATCGGTATCGGCGACACGGTGCGTGTGAAGCCCGGCAAGGCGTTTCCCGCCGACGGCACGGTGCTCGCCGGCAAGAGCGCGAGCGACGAGTCGGCGCTGACCGGCGAGTCGGTGCCCGTCGAAAAAGGCGTCGGCGACAACGTCTTCAGCGGCACGCTCAACCTGTGGGGCGCGGTCGACTTCAAGGTCACCAAGCTGCCTGGCGAGAGCACGCTGCAAAAGATCATCCGCCTCATCCAGACCGCGCAAAAACTGCGCGCGCCCAGCCAGCGCTTCACCGACCGGTTCGGCGGCGGCTACACGTGGCTCGTGCTCGGCGTGTGCGCGGTGATGTTCCTCGTGTGGTGGCTGGCGCTGGGATTGCCGGCGTTCGAGAACACCGTGGAAAGCAACTCCGCCTTTTATCGCGCGATGACGTTGCTCGTGGTCATGAGCCCGTGCGCGCTGGTGCTCTCGATCCCGTCGGCGATCCTCGCGGCCATTGCGTGGGGCGCGAAGCACGGCGTGCTCTTCCGCGGCGGCGCGGCCATCGAAAAACTCGCCGACATCGACGCTGTCGCCCTCGACAAGACCGGCACGTTGACCACCGGCGAGCTGGCGGTGGAGGCCTACGAGAGTTTCCCGCCCGGTCGCGAAACCGAGGTCATGGAGCTGGCCTTCGCGTTGGAAAACAACTCCGACCATCCGCTCGCCCGCGCCATCGTGCGCGACGCCAAGGCCCGCGGCGTGCGCGAATACGGCATCGAGGAATTTCAATCGATGACCGGTCAGGGCGTGCGCGGTCGCATGGGTGGCGCGCAGGTCATGATCGGTCGCCGCGAGCTGTTGGAAAAGGGTCCGCTCGCCGGTTGGTCGCGCGACCTGCCCGCCGCCTCGCCCGAGTTGGCCGAGGTGTGGGTGGTTGGCAAAAACCTCATCGGCCGCGTGCTCCTGCGCGACCAGATCCGCGAGCAGTCGGCCGGCGTGCTCGCCGCGCTGAAGTCCGCCGGCATCCACTCCGTCATGCTCACCGGCGACCGCCGCCAGACCGCCGAGTCGGTCGCCAAGGAGATTGGCCTCGACGAGGTCCGCGCCGGCCTCACGCCCGAGGACAAGGTCAACGCGATCCAGGACCTGCGCAAAGCCGGCCGCCGCATCGCCATGGTGGGCGACGGCGTGAACGACGCGCCCTGCCTCGCCGCCGCCGACGTCGGCGTGGCCATGGGCGCCCGCGGCAGCGACGCCGCGCTCGAGCAGGCCGAGGTCGTGTTGATGCACGACCGCATCGAGAACGTGTTGTCCGCGCTGCGCCTGAGTCGCCGCGCCAAGCGCATCATCAAACAAAACCTCGCGATATCCCTCGGCGTGGTGGTGCTGATGGCGCTTGCCGCGATCTTCGGCGTCATCCCGCTCGGCGTTGGCGTGGTCGCGCACGAGGGCAGCACGGTGGTCGTCTGCCTCAACTCGCTGCGCCTGCTGCTGGGCAGGAACCGGTGAGCGCGGCGATCCCACGGGTCCCGTAGGCCGCCTGCTCGCAGGCGCGATGGGCGTTGCATGCGAGGAATGGTGAACGCGCCTGCGAGCAGGCGGCCTACACATTCAATCCACGATCAAAACCAGATCCCCGACACGCACCTCGTCGTAGAGGGCGATGATGTCGAGGTTGCCCATGAGCACGCAGCCGGCGCTCTGCGGGGTGCCGAGCTTGTCCTCGTGATTGGTGCCGTGGATGTAGACGTAGCGGTCAAAGGTGTCGACCGCGTCGCCCTCGGCGTTGACGCCCGCGTTCACGCCCGGTTCCAGGCCGCGCAGCCAGAGGATGCGGCTGGTGATGAGATTGCCAGGTGCGGCGGCCTCGGCGTCGTATTCGCGGTAATGCCGCCCGGTGGGCACGCGGCCCTTGAAGACCATGCCCGCGGGTTGCTCGCCGCCGATGCGCTCGGCGATGGCGTGCAGCCCACGGGGCGTTCCCAGCGAAGCCTTTATGTTGCTCGGCGGCCGGCGCGAGGTGGAGACGACATGGCTGCGGACGAGTTGCCCCTTGCGGAAAAACTGCAGCGTCTGCGTCCCGATGCGCACGACCAGCACCCGGTCTGTGGGCTTGATACCCAGGCCGGCGCATGTTTGGTTCAACAACTCCCAAGCAGAATCCATCGTGAATAACTCCTCTTACGTTGTCGGCATCGTCGGCGCCACCGGTGCCGTCGGTCAAGAGCTCGTCCGCCTCATGGTCGAGCGCAACTTTCCCCTGTCCAGCCTGCGGCTCTTCGCCTCGGCGCGTTCGGCGGGCAAGACCGTTGAGTTCGCCGGCAAGACCCTTGTGATCGAGGAGGCCAAGCCCGGCGCGTTCGCCGGCGTGGATCTCGCGTTCTTCGCCGCGGGCGGCTCCGTCACCCGCGCCCTCGCCGCCGACGCCGTCGCCTCCGGTTGCGTGGTCATCGACAAGAGTTCGGCCCTGCGCATGCGCGACGACATCCCGCTCGTCATCCCGGAGATCAATCCCGACAAGCTCCGCAACCACGGCGGCATCATCGCCAACCCCAACTGCTCGACCGCCGTCATGCTGATGGGCCTTTACCCGCTGCATCAGCTTTTCGGCCTGAAGCGCATCATCGTCTCCACCTACCAGTCCGTCTCCGGCACCGGCGCCGACGCCGTGCGCGAGCTCGAGGCGCAGGTGCAGGCGCACACCGCCGGCCGGCCGCTGGAGCACAAGGTCTATCCCTACCAGATCGCCTTCAACTGCATCCCGCAAATCGACACCTTCGACGCCAACGGCTACACCGGCGAGGAAACCAAGATGGCGCAGGAAACCCGCAAGATCATGGGTCTGCCCGACCTCAAGGTCTCGGCCACCTGCGTGCGCGTGCCGGTCGTGCGCGCCCACTCCATCTCCGTCAGCGCCGAGTTTGAGCGCCCGGTCGATCTCGACGCTGCCCGCGTCGCCATCGCCGCCTTCCCCGGCGCCGAGCTGGTCGACGAGCCCGCCGCCAAGCGCTACCCGACGCCCCTCGACTTCGCCCAAAAGGTGAAGTGCGGAGTCGGCCGCCTGCGCCTCGACACCGCCTTTGACAACGGCCTCTCCTTCTGGGTCAGCGGCGACAACCTCTGGAAGGGCGCCGCCCTCAACGCCGTCCAGAACGCCGAACTCATGATCCGCGAGGGCCTGCTCAAGCCCGCCGCCGCGGTCTGATGGAGGACGGACATTCCTGTCCGTCCCAAACCGTTTGCCACGCGTTGGTCGTGCCGGTCGCCTCAACCTCCACGGGGCGGACAGGAATGTCCGCC
This sequence comes from Verrucomicrobiota bacterium, assembly GCA_030601755.1. GTDB lineage: Bacteria > Verrucomicrobiota > Verrucomicrobiia > Opitutales > Opitutaceae > JAUWBF01. The sequence goes on from JAUWBF010000113.1 coordinate 3,838, forward strand.
CTCCTTTGTCGCCGGTTTTCCGCCCTGCACCCTCAAAATAAACCCTTGTCACCCCCGCGAACGCTCCGCTTAGCTGCCCCTTTGGCTCGGACGCTTAGCTCAGTTGGTTAGAGCACCTCGCTTACACCGAGGGTGTCGGGGGTTCGAGTCCCTCAGCGTCCACCAGTCCTCCTTATTCCTTAAACCTCCACCCATGCGACACACGATCTCCGTCCTCGTTGAGAACAAGTTCGGCGTTTTGGCTCGCGTCGCCGGCATGTTTTCCGGCCGCGGCTTCAACATCGACTCGCTCAACGTAGCCCCCACCCACGATGCCGAGCTCTCCCGCATCACCGTGGCGCTGAAGGGCGACGACTCCGCGCTCGACCTGTGCATCAAGCAGCTGCGCAAACTCGTCAACGTGGTCGACGTGGTCGACTTCAAGGAAGGCCAGGCCGTCATCCGCGAGCTCGTGCTCGTCAAGGTCAAGGCCGCCGGCAGCGCCCGCTCCGAGATCATGCAGATTTGCGACATCTTCCGCACCAAGATCGTCAACGTCTCCGAGGGCGACGTCATCATCGAGCTCACCGGCGACGAGGGCAAGGTCGCGGCCTTCCTCAAGCTCGTCGAGCCCTTCGGCATCCTCGAACTCGCCCGCACCGGCGTGCTCGCCCAGCTGCGCTGAGCCCTTTAGTCCCTCACTCCCTCAATCTCTCCTCCCTTTTTCATCACCATGCCCGCCAAAGTATACACCGACAAGGACGCCGATCTCGGCCTCTTCAAAGACAAGACCATCGCCGTGCTCGGCTACGGCTCGCAGGGCCACGCCCACGCGCTCAACCTCAAGGACTCCGGCGTAAAGGTCATCATCGGCCTCTACAAGGGCTCCAAGTCCGCCGCCGTCGCCAAGTCCCACGGCTTCGAGGTCGTCTCGACCGCCGACGCCGTCAAGCAGGCCGACGTCATCATGGTCGGCCTCCCCGACATGAAGCAGGCCGACATCTACGAGCAGGACATCGCCCCCAACCTCACCAAGGGCAAGACCCTCCTCTTCTCGCACGGCCTCGCCATCCACTTCGGCCTGATCAAGCTCCCCAAGGACGTCGACTGCATCATGGTCGCCCCCAAGGGTCCCGGCCACATGGTTCGCCGCCTCTACGCCGAGGGCAAGGGCATGCCCGCCCTCATCGCCGTCGCGCAGGACAAGTCCAAGAAGGCCAAGAAGACCGCCCTCGCCTGGGCCAAGGGCATCGGCAGCACCCGCGCCGGCGTTCTCCAGACCACCTTCAAGGAAGAGACCGAGACCGACCTCTTCGGCGAGCAGGCCGTGCTCTGCGGCGGCGCCTCCGCCCTCGTCCAGGCCGGTTTCGAGACCCTCGTCGAGGCTGGTTACCAGCCCGAGATGGCCTACTTCGAGTGCTTGCACGAGCTGAAGCTCATCTGCGACCTCATGTATGAAAAGGGCATCTCCGGCATGCGCTTCTCCATCTCCGAGACCGCCAAGTATGGCGACATCACCCGCGGTCCCCGCGTCATCAACGCCAAGACCAAGGCCGAGATGAAGAAGATCCTCAAGGAGATCCAGAGCGGCAAGTTCGTGAAGCAGTGGGTCGCCGAATACAAGGGCGGCCTGAAGAACTACAACAAGCTCCTCAAGGCTGGCGAAAAGCACAAGATCGAGAAGACCGGCGAATACCTCCGCGGCATGATGCCCTGGATGCCGAAGCGCAACATCTCCGGCGTCGCCGGCGCCTACTAAGGCACCGTCTTCCCTTCGCAAAACTCTCAACGCCGCGGGTCCGCCCGCGGCGTTTTTTTTCGCCCACGAAACACACGAAAGGACACGAAAAGGTCGGGCCCGTTGATCTCAATGCGCCTTGTTTAGTGGTGGTGTGGGATTGTTTCCCTGTCTTTTTTTCGTGCCCTTTCGTGTGTTTCGTGGGCCAATCCGTTTTCTCCCTTTTTCAGCCGTGTCCAAGCTCATCCTCGCCACCCGCAAAAGTCCGCTCGCCCTCGCCCAGGCCGAGATGGCCGCCGCCCACCTTGGCTCCGCCCTCGGCGTCGAGACTGAGCTTCTCAAGATGGTCACCACCGGCGACCAGCGCACCGAGTGGTCGCTGGAGAAACAGGGCGGCAAGGGCCTCTTCACCACCGAGCTCGAGCAGGCGCTCCTGCGCGGCGAGGCCGACGTGGCCGTGCACAGCTGCAAAGACCTGCCCGGCGACATGCCCGAGGGCCTCGTTGTCGCCGGCTACCTGCCGCGCGAGGACCCACGCGACGTGCTCGTCATGCGCGACGACATCGAGGCTCCCGCCACCATCGCCACCAGCAGCCCGCGCCGCCGCCTGCAACTCGGCATGCTCTTTCCCGACGCGCAGTTCACCGAGATCCGCGGCAACGTCGACACCCGCCTGCGCAAGATCGGCGTCGACCACGTGGCTGACGCCACCGTGCTCGCCGCGGCCGGCCTCAAGCGCCTCGGCATCGGCGGCGCGCCCGGCGTGCAGTTCCATGTGCTCGGCCTCGAACACATGGTGCCGGCCGTCGGCCAGGCGGCCATCGCCATCCAGTGTCGCGCGGCGGATGTCGCCAAATACCGTCCGCTCTTCGACCGCCGCACCTACCGTCACGTCACGCTGGAGCGGGCGTTTCAGAAGGCGCTCGGCGGCGGTTGCCAGACGGCCTTTGCGACGCATGTCACCGCCGACACGCTCTGGTTTTTCCACCACGAGATCGGCCTGCGCAGCCTGCCGATCGACGACGCCGAGATCGACGCCCCGGAGCAGACCGCCGCCCGCCTGCTGAA
>JAUWBF010000088.1 GCA_030601755.1 Verrucomicrobiota bacterium
CGGCGCGATCGCCGGCACCGACGGCCGCACTCCCGTGATCAAACTCAGCCGCGCCTGGGGCGGTCTGGAACAACGCATCCCCCTCATCCAAAACGCCTCCCGCTTCTGCCGCGCAATCCCGCCGCGATTGCATCCGCGACCAAATCACTCGCCGGCAAAAACCTCATCATCTCCCTACGGTAACCTCACCGTTTGAGGTCCAATCGCGGAATCCGGGATTAAGTGACAAACGGCTCGGGGCGGCTCACCCGAAGATCTCGTCCCTGTTTTCGTAGGGGTCGAGCTCGCTCGACCCGTTGCGTGTTGTCACGCGAAACCACGCTCATCCACCGGCGCACGGTTGACAGGCCGAGCAAGCTCGGCCCCTACACCTGACAAGTGCTGGCCTCTCAGCCGAAGACCTCGTCCATGCGGCGCGTGAAACTCTCCGGCGGGCGGACGGGGCGGCCGGACTTGTCGATGAAGACGTGTTGGGTCGACGCGGTGGCGATCAACTCCCCGCCGCGGCGCAGTTCGTAGGCGAGGTTGATGCGCACCGAGGGTTTTTCCGCCATGCGCGTGAGAATCGTGACGGTGTCGTCGTAGCGTGCGGAGCGGTGGTATTTCACGTTCACCTCGAGCACCGGCAGGAAAAAGCCCTGCGCCTCGAGGTCGCGGTAGGGGATGCCGTTGGCCTTCAGCAGCTCGGTGCGGCCGATTTCCAGCCAGGGCAGGTAGCTGCCGTGGTAGACGATGCCCATCATGTCGGTCTCGGCGTAGCGGACCTGGACGCTGGAGGTGTGTTCGATCATGCGCCCAATGCCGTGCAAACCCGCCGCGGGCTCAAGCAAAAGCACGCGGCGCGCGCTTGCGGGCCCGGCGGCCGTCGCGCAGTTTGCACGCGCCCTCGCATGCCGCGACTCCACGCCCACCACCGCACCGCCTTCGTGACCGGCGTCTCGTCCGGGCTGGGTCGCGCGATCACGGAGATGCTGCTGGCGGAGGGCGTGCGGGTCTGGGGCACGGCGCCGCGCGGCACGGTCATCGCGCCGTTTCGGCAAACGGGCTTCACCGCCCTCGAACTCGACCTGGACAACCCGGCCGCGGCGCGCGCGGTCGTCGCCTCCGCGGAGTCGGCCGCCGGCGGTTGCTTCGACCTCGCGGTGCTCAACGCGGGCGGCGGTCTCTTCGGTCCCTTCGCCTCCACCGACTGGGCGGACTGGGAACGGCAACTCAACGCGCTGGTGACGGGCAATGCCGCGCTGGCCCACCGGCTGGTCGCCCCGATGGCCGCGCGCGGTCGGGGCAGCCTGGTGATCGTGACCGCGCCGGCGGGCGATTTCCAAGCCGGACTCGCCATGGCGCAACCGGCGCTCGCCGCGTTGGCAGCCACGCTGCGCGCGGAGTGTCCGGCGCTGGGCGTGACAGAGCTGCGCTGCGATTGGCTGCGCACGGACTTTTTGAAGCACATGCCGCCGGCGCGCATCCTGCAGGCGACGTCGCCCGACGGCCGGCTGGAGGTGGCGTGGTCGCGCCTGCGGCGTTGCGTGGAGACCGCGCCTCCGCCGACGGTCGCGGCGGAGGTCCTGCGGCGCGCGCTGTCTTCGCCCCGGCCTCCCGCGGTCGTGCTTGCGGGCACGCCGCCCTGGCGTCGGCGGCTGGCGAAACTGTTTGTCTGGCTGGGCGCGCGGCCCAGTGTCGCGGACTGACCCCCGATGCGCACCATCCTCATGATCGACGACGACCGGCTCCAGTGCCGGCTGACCGAGAAGCTCTTCGAGAAGTTTCAGGGGGAGCGTTTTCAGTTGTATTCGGTTTACACTTACGAGGAGGGCCTGGCCGAGCTGATGGAGGGGAGGCACGCCGCGTGCCTGCTCGACTACCAGCTCGGGCCGCGCGACGGGTTGATGCTCATGCGCACGGCGCTGGCCGCGGGGGCGACGACGCCGATCGTGTTCCTGACCGCGGAGACGTCCCGCGCGGTCGACACCGAGGCGCTCAACTCGGGCGCGCTCGACTACTTGGTGAAGGGCGAGATCACCGCCGGCGCGTTGGAGCGTTCGCTGCGCTACGCGCTGAAGCTGGGCGAAACGCTGGCCGAGCTGCGCAGGCTGGCCACGCATGACGCGTTGACCGGTCTGCACAACCGGCGCGAGTTCGACCGCCGTCTGGTCGAGGAAGTGGCCCGCGCGCGGCGCTTCGGCCGTCCGCTGTCGCTCGTGTTGCTGGACCTGGACCATTTCAAGGCGATCAACGACACGCACGGCCACCCGGCCGGCGACGCGGTGCTCAAGGCGGTCGCGCGGCGGCTGGCCGACGGTTCGCGTAAGACCGACCGGCTGGCGCGCCATGGCGGCGAGGAGTTCGCCCTGCTGCTGGTGGAGACCAACGCCGAGGCGGCGCTGACACAGGCGCGCCGGTTGTTGTCGGTCATCGCGGAGGCGCCGGTGACCCTGCCGGACGGCACGAACCTCACGGTGACGGCCAGCGCCGGCGTGGCCGAACTGGCGTTGGACGGTGACGAGCTGGCGTTGGTGCGCGCGGCCGACGAGGCACTCTACCGCGCGAAGGCGTCGGGCCGGGCACGGGCGCTGCGCGCGTGAGCGACACGGCGGCGTGCCTCCGCCGCGAGTCGAAGGCCGGAAGGTCGCGATCCCTCGGCTCACGCCTCGGGCCACGTGGTGTGAGCATGGTCTCGGGCGCGATCCCTCGGCTCACGTCTCGGGCCACTTGATGTGAACGTAGCCTCGGGCGTGAGCCCGGGGACCGGTGCCGCTTGAAAAGCGGCGCTCCTTGGGGCCATCCCTTACGCGGCGGCGGTGGCGACGCGGGGGGCGATGGACTCGGGGAGTTCGGGGATGTCGAGGGTCTCGGTGTTGTCGGCCGGGTCCATCGGATACTCCAGGGCGAACTTGGAGAAGTCGATGAGCTCGAAGCGGCCGTCGAGGTGCTCGACGATGGCGGTGAGGGACTCGACCCAGTCGCCGCTGTTGAGGTAGTGGATGTCGCCGATCATCTGGTCGGCGGCGGTGTGGATGTGACCGCACATGACGCCGACGCAGTCGCGGCTCTTGGCGAGGTGCGAGATGTGTTGCTCGAAGTTGGAGACGTGGTTGACGGCCTGCTTCACGCGGGCCTTCACGGCCTTGCTGAGCGAGTAGTATTCCTTGCCGCGCCAGGACCGCCAGTGGTTGTAGAGGCGGTTGATCTTCATGAGCATCCGGTAGCCCCAGTCGCCGAGGTAGGCGAGGAAGACGAAGTTCTTGGTGACGGTGTCGAAGACGTCGCCGTGGAGCACGAGGTAGTCGCCGCGCTCGGTCTTGTGGATGTAGTCCTCGACGATCTGGAGGTTCTCAAAGACGATGGGCATGAACTTGGCGAGCACGTCGTCGTGGTTGCCGCGCAGGTAGATGACCTCGGTGTTCTTCTTTTCCAGCTTCTTGAGGACGATGCGGATGAAGCGGGTGTGGGCCTTGGGCCAGTAGCCGGTTTTCTTGAGGCGCCAGCCGTCGATGATGTCACCGTTGAGGATGAGTTTGTCACACTGGACGCGCTTGAGGAAGTGGTTCACCTCCTCGGCCTTGCAGTCGAGGGTGCCGAGGTGGACGTCGGAGATGATGACGGTGCGGACCTTGAGCGTGCGTTTTTCCATCAGAGTGGCCGGACCCTATCAGATCGCGCCGGCCGCGAACAGGGGGGCGGGAAAAACGTCACGGAAACGTCACGGTGGGCGGGGAACTTGTTTGGAGACGACTGTCGCTGGGGCATCGTCGGCGGGCGATCCCTCGGCTCACGCCTCGGGCCACGGGGGGCGTTGTGGCCCCGGGCGTGAGCCCGGGGAGATGCCGGATCTCCCGTGCGCGGCCGGCGCCTGGTCAGCCCATGAGTTTGTCCAGCTCGGCCTTGGCGCGGGCGAAGGCGGCCTCGAGTTCGGCGACCTGGGCGGCGGCGGCGGGGCCGGGAGCGGTCTGCTTGGCGTCGTGCTCAAGGATCTCGGCGAGGGCGCGGACTTCCTCGGCGCCGACGTTGCTGGAGCTGCCCTTGATGGTGTGGGCGGCGCGCACGAAGCCCGCCTGATCGCCGTTGGCGTGGTGCAGGCGGAGCTCGGCGAGGCGCTGGGGGGTGTCCTGCAGGTAGATGCCGAGGATCTCGTGGAGAAACTCGTCGCCGCCGCCGAGTTCGCGGAGGTTTTCGATGGCCTGTTGGTCGATGACGGGGTGTGGCATGGGGGAAGGGGCGGGGATCAAGAACCCCACTCTTGGGAGGTGTTGGCTTCGATTTCCTCGATGGTGGTGAGGCCGAGCAGGACTTTTTTCAGGCCGTCGTAGCGCAGCGAGCGGGTGCCGATGCGGGCGGCGGCCTGCGAGATGGCCTGGGTGCTGGCGCCGGAGCTGATGAGGCTGCGGATCTCCTCGCTGATGAGGAGGAGCTCGTGGAAGGCGACGCGGCCCTTGTAGCCGGTGCCGCGGCAGGCGGAGCAGCCGCGGCCGCGGTAGAGGTGCACGTCGACGCCCTCGGAGTCGTGGAAATAGCGGGCGAGCACCTCGGGGGAGGGGATGTAGACTTCCTTGCAGTTTTCGCAGATGCGGGCGGCGAGGCGCTGGGCGAGCACGCCGATGACGGAGGGGGCGACCATGTAGGGCTCCACGCCGATCTCGACGAGACGCACGATGGCCTGCGCGGCGGTGTTGGTGTGCAGGGTGGCGAGCACGAGGTGGCCGGTGAGGGCGGCCTCGGTGGCGATCTTGGCGGTCTCGAGGTCGCGGATCTCGCCGATGAGGATGACGTCGGGGTCCTGTCGGAGCAGCGAGCGCAGGACGGTGCTGAACTTGAGGTCGATGTGGGAGTTGACCTGGGTCTGGGTGACGCCGGCGAGCTGGATCTCGATGGGGTCCTCGATGGTGGAGATGTTGACGTCGGGGGTGTTGATCTCGTTGAGCGCGGCGTAGAGCGTAGTGGTTTTTCCACTACCGGTGGGGCCGGTGACGAAGATGATGCCGCTGGGGTTCTGGATGAGGCGCTTGAGGGGCTGGAGGACGGGCTGCGAGATCAGCATCTTGTCCAGCGTGAGCATGTTCTTCTTGCCGCTGGAGGCGAGGATGCGCACGACGGCCTTCTCGCCGAACTGGGCGGGGATGGTGGAGAGGCGGAAGTTGGCCTTGTTGCTGCCGATCTGCACGGAGAAGCGGCCGTCCTGGGGGAAGCGGGTCTCGGCGATGTTGAGGCTGCTGATGATCTTGAGGCGCGCGATGACGGAGCGGTGGAGCTTGCGCGAGAAGGTGAGGATCTCGGTGAGGCGGCCGTCGATGCGGAACCGGATGCGCGAGAGGGTCTCCTGGGGCTCGATGTGGATGTCGGTGGCGCGCTCGCGGATGGCGTAGTAGATGATCTCGTCGAGGATGCCGGCGACGGGTGTGGTGTCGGCGGAGGCGGCGAGTTTCTCGGCGGCGAGGTCGGGCTGGTTGAAGAGACCGGAGCGCTCGAGTTCGCCGAGGCTTTCCTCGAGGTTTTTCTCGCTGGAATACTGGATGAGGATGGAGTCCTCGATGTCCTCGGGCAGGGCGAAGACGGGGCTGATGGGGAGCTGCGCGATCTGGGAGAGGCGCTTGACGAGGGCCTCGTCGCCGGGGGTGGCGAGGGCGGCGGTGAGCACGCCGTCGATGAGGTAGAGGCCGATGGCGCGGGTTTTTTTCGCGATCTCGACGGGGATGGCGGCGACGGCTTCCTCGGTGATGATGGAGGCGAAGGGGTCGACGTAGGCGCAGCCGACGGACTGGGCCCAGAGGCGGCCGGCCTCGTCACGGGGGAGGATGCTCTCGGCGATGACGGCCTTGAGCAGGGGCAGGCCGCGGCCGTGGCGGTCGACGAGGGCCTGGAGCTCGGGGCCGGCGTCGAAGTTGGGCCGGGCGAGGAGGAGGTCGACGAAGTCGGTGTCAGGACTTTTTGCCACGGGCTTTTCTCCGGTTTTGGAACATCTTGCCGATCTCGGCCTGGTTGAGCTTTTCCATCGAGTAGGAGCCGGCGCTGCGTTCGAGCAGGAGCTCGCGTTGCAGCTCGACGAGCGAGTAGCGGACTTCGTGCCGCTGGATGGCGTCCAGGGTGGTGGGCGCGGGAGGCGTGGCGGGTTGGCTCATGCGGAGTGAAAACGGGGAGGGGCGGATCAGGCCTCGGGCTGAAGATAGGAGGTGAGCAGGCCGAGGATTTCCTGGCGCTCGGTGTCCTTGCGAATGTAACCGAGGGCGCCGGCGTCGATGGCTTGCTCGATGGTCTGGCGGTTGGCGAGCGAGGTGACCATGACGACGTTGGCGTCGGGGTTGGCGGCGAGGATGGCGCGAAGGGTCTCGATGCCGTCGGAGCCGGGCATATTGACGTCGAGGAGGACGAGGTCGGGCTGCTCGGCTTGATAGCGGGCGAGGCCGTCGGCGCCGTTGTCAGCCTCGACGACGGCGGGGTTGCCGAGGGCGCGCACGACGAGGGAGAGGTATTTGCGGATGTGGGCTTCGTCGTCGATCAGCAGGACTTTTTGCAGGGAAATCATGTGGCGGAGGGAAGGGTGAAGCTGAATTCGCAGCCGTGGCCGGGGAGGTTGTTGGCGGTGATCTCGCCGCGGTGAGCCTCGACGATCTTGCGGCAGATGGCGAGCCCGAGGCCGGTGCTTTGTTCGCCGCCGGTGGGTTTGTTGGAGAGTCGTCCGTAGTCCTGGAAGAGGCGGTCGCGCTCGTGCTCGGGAATGCCGGGGCCCTGGTCGCGCACGCTGATGCGGCAGCCGCCGGCGGTGGCGGCGATGGCGACGTCGATGAGGGCGCCGGGCGGTGAGTATTTGACGGCGTTGCTGAGGAGGTTGTCGACGACCTGAGTAATCTTGTCGGGGTCGATCGCGAGCGGGGCGGGGAAGGCGGGGGGCGGGGCGAGGACGATGGTGGTGAGTTTCTTGGCGGCGTCGATGCGGGCGAGACGGATGGATTTCTCGACAAGTTGCACGATGTCCGTGGGGACGGGGGCGAGCTTGAGTTCGCCGGACTCGATGACGGAGACGTCGAGCAGCTCGTTGACGAGGCGCAGCATGGACTGGCTGGCGGCGTGGATGGTGCGCACGAGGTCGAGCTGCTCGGTATTGAGCGGACCGATGGAGGGGTCTTCGAGGAACTCGGCGAGGCCGCGGATGGAGGCGAGGGGGTTGCGCAGGTCGTGCGCGGCCATGCCGAGGAATTTGTTCTTGGCGGCGTTGGCGGCGGCGAGCTGTTTGAGCAGGAGACGGTTTTGGAGGTGGATGCGGATGCGCGCGATGGCTTCCTTGGGGCGAAAGGGCTTGGGCAGGTAGTCGATGCCACCGGCGGCGAGGCCGGTCACGACGTCGTCGGACTCGGCCTTGGCGGTGATGAAGATGATCGGCGCGGTGGTGTCGCCGTGGGTGGCGTGCAGGCGGCGGCAGGTCTCGAAGCCGTCGATGCCGGGCAGAATCACATCCAGCAGGACGAGGTGCGGGCGAAACGCGACGTATTGCTCCAGCGCGCCCTCGCCGCTGTCGGCGGTGGCGATTTCGAAGCCTTCTTTTTGCAAGATGCTCTGCAATATCCGGATGTTCATCCGGTCGTCGTCGACGATCAGGATGCGGCGCTGGCTGGGGCTGGAAGGGACGGACATGGGCGCTGGAAAATCGAAAACCGGCCCCAGCGTGCGAGTTGGGGTAGTCACTGCAAATGCGGACTGAAAAAATCGTCGGAGAGCGTCACTGTATAATTCATATCAAGAAATGCTGATGCGTTGATGTTGGCGCTTGCGGGTGCGCCCAAAGCGGGTAGGGGTGATTGCTTTCACACCATGGCCAACACGTTTGTTTTCTCTTCCGAATCAGTGGGCGAGGGTCACCCCGACAAGGTCGCCGACTTCATCTCCGACAGCATCCTTGATGCGTGCCTGTCGTTCGACAAAACCGCCCGCGTGGCCTGCGAGACGTTCGTGAAGTCGAACGTCATCGTGGTCGGCGGCGAGATCACCCTGCCGAAGCTCCAGAACAAGAAGACCGGCAAAACCAAGCCCATCGACGAGGCCTTCAACGTCGAGAAGGTCATCCGCGACGCCGTGCGCGAGATCGGCTACGTCAACGACGACGACGTGTTCCACGCCGACACCGTCTTCATCAACAACTACCTCACCGCCCAGTCTGCCGACATCGCGCAGGGCGTCGACGCCAAGAAGGCCGAGGGCAAGAAGACCGCCGAGCAGGGCGCCGGCGACCAAGGCCTGATGTTCGGCTTCGCCTCCGACGAGACCGAGGAGCTCATGCCTGCTCCGGTCATCTACGCCCACCGTCTCGGCCGCGAGCTCACCAAGATCCGCAAGAGCGGCAAGGTGAAGTGGCTCCGTCCCGACGCCAAGTCGCAGGTCTCCGTTCGCTACGTCGACGGCGTCGCCACCGAGATCGTCAACGTCGTCATCTCCACGCAGCACACCGCCGACGTGAAGCACGCCGAGATCGAGGCCTACCTCATCAAGAACGTCATCAAGAAGGTCCTGCCCGCCAAGCTCCTCACCAAGAACACCGAGTTTCTCATCAACCCCACCGGCAAGTTCGTTATCGGCGGCCCGCAGGGCGACTCCGGCCTCACCGGCCGTAAGATCATTGTGGATACCTACGGCGGCTGGGGCCGTCACGGCGGCGGCGCCTTCTCCGGCAAGGATCCGTCCAAGGTCGACCGCTCGGCCGCCTACATGTGCCGCTGGGTCGCCAAGAACATCGTCGCCGCCGGCCTCGCCAAGCAGTGCGAGCTGCAGGTCGCCTACGCCATCGGCCACCCCAAGCCCGTCAGCGTCTACGTGAACACCTTCGGCACCGGCACCGTGGCCGACGAGCAGATCACCGCCGCCGTCGAGAAGGTCTTCAGCTTCAAGCCCGCCGACATCGTCAAGCAGCTCAACCTGCTCCAGCCGATCTACCGCGAGACCACCAACTACGGCCACTTCGGCAAGGCCGGCCTTCCTTGGGAGCAGACCAACAAGGTCGCCGCCCTGAAATCGGCTCTCAAAAATAGTAACTCGTAAATCGTAAATCCGAAATCCTCCGCCACATGCCTTCCCTCCTCAAGACCGCCCCCAAGGGCCAGGACTACATCGTTCGTGACATCAAGTTGGCCGACTGGGGCCGCAAGGAACTCGACGTCGCCGAGCACGAGATGCCCGGCCTCGTCTCCCTCCGCCAAAAGTTCGGCAAGAAAAAGCCCCTCAAGGGCGTCCGCGTCATGGGCTCCCTGCACATGACCATCCAGACCGCCGTGCTCATCGAGACCCTCGTTGAGCTCGGCGCCGACGTCCGCTGGGCCTCGTGCAACATCTTCTCGACCCAGGACCACGCCGCCGCCGCCATCGCCAAGGCCGGCGTGCCCGTCTTCGCCTGGAAGGGCGAGACCCTCGAGGAATACTGGGAGCTCACCTGGAAGGCCCTCAGCTTCCCCGGCGGCAAGGGCCCGCAGCTCATCGTGGACGACGGCGGCGACGCCACCCTCCTCCTGCACAAGGGCCTCGAGATGGAGCAGGGTAGTGACTGGGTGAATACGCCCTCCGGCTCCGAGGAAGAGCAGGTCATCAAGAACCTCCTCAAGAAGATCAAGCGCACCCAGAAGGGCATCTTCGCCACCATGGTCGCCGACTGGAAGGGCGTCTCCGAGGAGACCACCACCGGCGTGCACCGCCTCTACCAGCTGCACGAGAAGGGCAAGCTCCTCGTGCCCGCCATCAACGTCAACGACTCGGTCACCAAGTCCAAGTTCGACAACCTCTACGGCTGCCGCGAGTCGCTCGCCGACGGCCTCAAGCGCGCCACCGACGTCATGATCGCCGGCAAGGTCGCCTGCGTCTGCGGCTACGGCGACGTCGGCAAGGGCTCCGCCCACTCGCTCAAGGGCTTCGGCGCCCGCGTCATCGTCACCGAGGTCGACCCCATCAACGCCCTGCAGGCCGCCATGGAGGGCTTCGAGGTCAACACCGTCGAGTCCACCCTCGGCGTGGCCGACATCTACGTCACCACCACCGGCAACAAGGACATCATCACGCTCGACCACATGCGCAAGATGAAGGACCAGGCCATCGTCTGTAACATCGGCCACTTCGACAACGAGATCCAGGTCGACGCGCTCTACAAGGCCAAGGACGTCACCCGCACCAACATCAAGCCGCAGTATGACAAGTTCACCTTCGGCAAGAAGGGCCCCAGCATCTACCTGCTCGCCGAAGGCCGCCTCGTGAACCTCGGCTGCGCCACCGGCCACCCCTCGTTCGTGATGTCCAACAGCTTCACCAACCAGGTCCTCGCCCAGATCGACCTCTGGCAGAACAAGGACACCTACGTCGCCGGCGTTTACCGCCTGCCCAAGCACCTCGACGAGGAGGTCGCCCGCCTGCACCTCGAGAAGATCGGCGCCAAGCTCACCAAGCTCACCAAGGATCAGGCCGACTACCTCGGCGTGCCCGTCGAGGGCCCCTACAAGCCCGAGCACTACCGCTACTAAAACCCGTAGCAGCCGCGGTAACGCGGCTGGCCCGCCCGCTGTAGGGGCCTCGCTCGCGAGGCCCGTTCAACGAGAGAGGCGGACTGCACGTCACATCAGGTCGCGCGCGCAACGGGCCTCGCGAGCGAGGCCCCTACATCAAAACCCTCGAAAGCCGGCGAATCACCCTCGCCGGCTTTCTTTTTCCCTCGATTCGCGCAATCTATACTAAATTGCTAAACTCACTAATCTAAACTTGCCCCTTGCGCTCACGCGGGCCAATTTCCGACCTTAGACCCTTTTACTTTTCGACCACTTTCCCATGAGCACCGACTCCGCCGCACCCAAGCCCCTCGTCGCCAACGAAGGCATCAAAATCGCCTCCAATCACCTGCGTGGTAATCTCGCCGCGGAGTTCGCCGATCTCTCCACGCCCAACGTCTCCGCGGACGCCGAGCAGCTCATCAAGTTTCACGGCACCTATATCCAGGACGACCGCGACCAGCGCATCACCCTGAAGCGCGCCGGCAAGGACAAGGCCTGGATGTTCATGCTCCGCGTGCGCCTGCCCGCCGGCAAGGCCACCCCGCGCCAGTGGATCGTCCTCGATTCGCTCGCCTCGCAATACCAGATCCCGTCCCTGCGCCTCACCACCCGCCAGACCTTCCAGTTCCACGGCGTGCTCAAGGGCCAGATGAAGCCCCTCATCCAGGAAATGCACAAGGTCCTCCTGGACTCCATCGCCGCCTGCGGCGACGTGAACCGCAACGTCATGGGCCCGGTCAACCCCGAGCAGTCCGCCGTGCAGGAACTCGTCTATCAGGACGCCAAGGGCTGGTCCGACTACGCGCTCCCCAAGAGCCGCGCCTACCACGAGATCTTCCTCGACGAGGAACTCGTCGCCGGCGGCGAGCCCGAGCAGGAGCCGATGTATGGCGACACCTACCTGCCGCGCAAATTCAAGACCGGCTTCGCCGTGCCGCCCTCCAACGACGTCGACGTCTTCATGCAGGACCTCGGCTACATCGCCATCATCGAGAACGGCGAGCTCGTCGGCTACAACGTCACCGTCGGCGGCGGCCTCGGCATGAGCCACGGCAACGCCGAGACCTTTCCCCGTCTCGCCGACGTGCTCGGCTTCATCACCCGCGACCAGGTCAACGCCATCGGCCACGCCGTCATCACCACCCAGCGCGACCACGGCGACCGCACCAATCGCAAGCACGCCCGCCTCAAATACACCATCGAGGACAAGGGCGTCGCCTGGTTCAAGGCCGAGGTCGAGAAACGCTCCGGCATCACTTTCGGCCCCGCCCGCGACTACGTCTTCACCACGATCCAGGACCAGCACGGCTGGCACCAGAACGCCGACGGCACCTGGTTCTACGGCCTGCACATCCTCTCCGGCCGTATCATCGACCGCGAGGGCTGGCCCATGAAGAGCGCGCTCCGCGAGATCGCCGAGCTGCTCGAGGGCACTCAGGGCGACTTCCGCCTGACCCCCTCGCAGAACCTCACCATCTCCGGCATCACCGCCGCGCTCAAGCCGCAGGTCGAGGCCATCCTCGCCAAGCACGGCCTCGACAAGGAGAACCTCCAGTCCGGCCTCCGCCTCAACGCGCTCTCCTGCGTGGCGCTGCCCACCTGCGGCCTCGCCCTCGCCGAGTCCGAGCGCGCGCTGCCCGGCATGCTCGAAAAATTCGAGACCGTCTTCACCGAGGCCGGCCTGCGCGACGACGCCATCAGCCTGCGCGTCACCGGCTGCCCCAACGGCTGCGCCCGCCCGTATCTCGCCGAGATCGGCTTCGTCGG
>JAUWBF010000123.1 GCA_030601755.1 Verrucomicrobiota bacterium
CTGGCCTTGGCGAGCTGGCGAAGTTTTTCCACGGTCGCGTAAGCTTCGTCTCCCTCGAGAGTCCGGATGACCCGCCCAAGGGCGGTGCCGAGAGCGCGGATTTCGGCGCGCAGGCGGGAAAGTTCGTTGATGGCGGAGGTGGAGACGGGTTTTTGACGGACCATTTAGTGGAAATTACAAGCTAGACGCGGGTCGCGACCATGAGCCGCGGTAATCGCACCGGAAAGCGAAAAGTGGGCCAACTCCATCATTCAGTGGGAGCTTGCTTGCGGCCGAACCAACTCCTTTGCTCCCCGCTCATCGTGACCCGACGTTTCCTGCTTCTTGCCCTTGCCCTGCCCTCCATCGTCGCCGCCCAGAACGCCGACAAGCCCCAGCTGACCGCCGACCGCACCCGGCTCACGCCCGACGGCACCGTGTTCACCGGCTCCGCCAAGCTCGTGCAAGGCGACTTCATCCTCACCGCCGAGACCATCACCTACAACCCGAAGACCGAGGTCGCGGTCGCCACCGGCGGCGTCGCCCTCACCCACACCACCCGCCGCTTGCTCGCCGAGGAGATCACCTACAACGTCGGCGACCAGTCCTACGAGGTCACCCGCTTCCGCCTCGGACAGCCGCCGTTCTACGCCGAGGGCGAGTCCGTCGCCGGCACTCCGGACGGCCTATCCCTCCAAGGCGCCCGCATTTTCTTCGACGAACCCGGCCGCCTGACTCCTTCGCTCAACGTTCCCCAGGTCGACGTCGTGGCCGAGGACAGCGTCACCACCCTGGCCGGCACGCTCAAGATCGGCGCCGTCCCCGTCTTCCCGGCCCCCGGCTTCAAGCGCGCCATCAATAACCCGCTTGTTCCCGAAATTTCCGCACGCGTCGGTTCCGACTCGCAACTCGGCGTCTTCGGGGAATTCGGCCTGCTCGCGCCGCTTTCCGAGCAATTCGCCGCCGGCGGCAATCTCGGCATCTACACCGAGCGCGGCGTGCTCGTAGGGCCCGCGGCCAAATACAACACCTTCAACGGCGGCGACACCGGCGCGCGCGGCACCGTCAACACCGGCTATATCAAGGATCAGGACCCGTTCGGCACCGACGTCCTCGCCGCGCCCATCCCCTCCGACCGCGGCTTCGTCGAGTGGCAGCACCGCCAGACCTTCTCCCCCGGCCTCAGCCTCAACGGCGAGTTCAACTACTGGTCCGACTCCGAGGTCGTGCGCGACTTCCGCCCCGACGCCTTCCGCGACGTCCAGACCCCCGACACCTGGCTCGAGGGCACCGTCGCCCGCGACAACTACGTCGTCTCCGCCTTCGTCCGCGCCCAGCCCAACGACTACCACCGCATGCAGGAACGCCTGCCCGAGGTGCGTTTCGACGGCCTCCCCATCCAGGTCGGCGGCGGCATCTACCACCGCCTCAACGCCAGCGCCGCCGTCCTTCGCGAGGAAGACCCGACCGGCGTCGCCGCCACCACCCGCAGCGAACGCGTCGACGCCTACTACTCGCTCACCCGTCCCTACTCGCCGCGCGAGTGGCTGACCATGACCCCTGTCGTCGGCGGTCGCGCCACCCACTACAACCGCGCCATCGGCCGCGACAACTACACCCGCCTGCTCGGCGAAGCCGGCTTCGACATCGAGATGCGCGCCAGCGGACTCTACGACGTGCAGAGCGAGACGTGGGACATCAACGGCCTGCGCCACCTCGTCACGCCCAAGGTCTCCTATCGCTACATCCCCGAGGCCGACAACGGCCGCGCCTTCATCCCCGCGATCGACCGCCGCGTCTTCGACACCTACCTCCAGCCCCTCGGCCTCGGCAACCGCCGCAACATCGACGACCTCGCCGCCACCAACACCCTCCGCCTCGGCGTCGACAACGTCCTGCAAACCCGCGCCAAGGGCCACGGCTCCCGCGACCTCGTCTCCCTCGCCCTCGCCACCGACGTCTACTTCGACTTCAAGCCCGGCACCGAGAAGACCTCCCCCCTGCACGCCGCCCTCGCCATCACCCCCGCCGAGTGGCTCACCTTCGACCTCTACCAGCGCTACACCTTGCAGACCGGCAAGCTCGAGGAGATCAACACCGGCATCACCATCCGCGACGTCGACGTCTGGAGCCTCCGCCTCTCCAACCACTACCTCGAGGCCGCCGTGCCCATCGAGGAATACATCGCCGACTACCAGATCCGTCTCAACGAGATCTACTCGTTCTACGCCTCGCTCCGCTACGACGCCATCAGCGCCAGCTTCATCGAGCAAAGCTTCGCCGTTCGCCAGCGCCTCGACCGCCTCTGGACCATCGGCTACGCCGTCAGCTTCACCAACGGCACCGCCCGCGAAAGCGACGTCGCCTTCTCGGTGCGCGTCGAGACCGAGTCCTTCTAAACCGTCCCCTACGTCCCCGCGCCCGGCGTGAGCGTTTCCCACAACCAACGCCGCATCCTGCTCGGCATCCTCGCCAAGCTCCGCCCCCACTGGCGGCGCGACCGCAACCTGCCGGCCCGCCTGCAACCCCTGCTCGCCGACCGGCGCTTCGGCTCGCGCGACCGCCGCCTCTACCGCGAACTCGCCTACACCGCCCTGCGCATCCTCCCCTGGATCGAGGAGGCCGACGAGGACACCGTCGTCGCCCGCATCGCCGCCCACTGCCGCGCCACGCCCGACACCCGCGTCTTCCGCGAAGCCTGGTCCCCCGCCGAACCCGAGCGCCTCCCGCTCAACGACCTGCTGCCCGCCTGGATCGACGCCGAGTGCCCCGCCTCGCGCCAGCCCACCGAACTCGCCGCCCTGCTCCGCCGCGCCCCCCTCTGGCTCCGCCTGCAAACCGACGACCCCGGCGCCGTCTTCGATGAATTCAACGCCCGCGGCTGGTCCCCCGAGCCCTCCCCCGCCCTGCCCGAGGCCTGGCGACTCGACGACGACGCCGCCGTCGACCAGACCGACGCCCACCGCCTCGGCCGCGTCGAGATCCAGGACCTCGGCTCCCAGTTCATCCTCGCCAGCCAAGGCGTCGCCCCCGGCGGCCGCTGGCTCGACGCCTGCGCCGGCGCCGGCGGCAAGACCCTGCAACTCGCCCGCCTCCTCGGCCCCGCCGGCAACGTCGACGCGCACGACATCCGCCCCACCGCCCTCGCCGAGCTCCGCAAACGCGCCGAACGCGCCGGCCTCGGCAACATCGCCACCCCCGACCGCCTCGCCGACGCCTACGACGGCGTGCTCGTCGACGCCCCCTGCTCCGGCACTGGCACCTGGCGCCGCTCGCCCCACCTCAAGTGGACCACCACGCCCGCCGACCTGCAAAAGGCCGCCGTCCTGCAAACCCGCCTGCTCGCCGAGCACGCCGCGCGCGTCCGCCCCGGCGGCCGCCTCGTCTACGCCACCTGCTCGCTCGGCCGCACGGAAAACACCGCCGTCGCCGCCGCGTTCACCGCCGCGCACCCGGAGTTCACCGTCGCCCCGCCGGCCAACACCTTCGGCTTCGCGACCGACGACGCCGGCGGCCTGCCCGTGCTCCCCGCCCGCCACGACACCGACGGCTTCTACGTCGCCGCCTGGGTCCGCCGGACGTAATTCGGCGTTGCCAGCGCCGCACCGACCCCAACGCTTTTCCGACCGTGGTTCCCGACGCCGACTATCGCATCAAGCTGCCGGTCTTTGAAGGCCCGCTCGACCTGCTCCTCTTCCTCATCAAGAAGAACGAGCTGGATATCTACGACATCCCCATCGAGTCGGTCACCCGCCAATACATCGACGTGCTCCACTCGCTCAAGGAGCTGGACCTCGACATCGCCGGCGAGTTTTTCGTCATGGCCGCCACCCTCATGGAGATCAAGAGCCGCATGCTCCTCCCGCGCGGACAGGCCGCCAGCTCCGAGGACGGCGACGACGACGCCCTCGACCCCCGCTGGGAACTCGTCCACCAGCTCCTCCAATACAAGAAGTTCAAGGAAGCCGCCGCCAAGCTCGACGAGCTCTCCCGCTTTCAGCACGACATGCTCGCGCGCCACGTCTCCGAACTCGCCACGCCCGAGTCCGAGCGCCCCCTCAAGCCCACCGACCGCATCGAGATCTGGAACGCCTTCAACATCGTCCTACGCCGCCTCTCGGAAAAACTCGTCGTCGGCGAGATCAAGGACGAGCAGGTCACCGTCTCCGACAAGATGGAGGAACTCCTCGGGCTCATCCGCACCCGCAAGGAGTTCGTCTTCACCGAACTCTTCGAAGGCGGCCCCGTCACCGTGCGCGTGCTCGTCGCCACCTTCATCGCCGTGCTCGAGCTCACCCGTCTGCGCAAGCTCCGCGTCACCCAGACCGAGGCCTATTCCGACATCCTCTGCACCGCGGTCCCCGACGACGATCCCGGCCCCATCCTTTTGGAAAACCAACTTGAAACACCCGCCGAAGCCGGCACGTTGACCCCGTGAGCAAACGCCCCGACAAGCCAGCCCCCCGCAAAGCCGCCCCCAAGGCCGGCCTGCTCGGCGTCGGCCTCGACAACGACGACGGCCACAAGCGCGTCACCAAGGGCGAGCAATTCGTCCTCGTCGGCGGCTCCGCCGAGACCCACGAACGCATGACCGAGACCACCCTCAAGACCTTTGAGGAGCTCAAGCGCCGCGACAAACAGCTCGGCAACGTCGACCCGCGCGAACTCGCCGAGATCATCCACAAGTCCACCCCCCGCTGAGCCCCGCGGCCCCTTTCCCCTATGAACGAACCCACCCCCGCCAACACCCCCGAGAACACCCCGCCCGCCGGCGCCCCCGCCACCACGCCGAACCCGGCTCCCGCCGAGGCCACCACGCCTCCCGCCAAGCCCACCCTGCGTCTGGCCGGCCGTCCCATGGGCGCCGACAAGCCCCTCACCAACCAGCAGATCGAGAGCGCGGTCAAGATGCCCTCCTACGCCCGGCAGTTCTCCTCGCCCATGCCCGCCATGGACGAGTCCGACGACTCCGTGCCCGGCTGGCTGGGCGCCCTCGCCGCCCTCGCCGCCGTCGCCTCGGTGGCCTGCGCCGTCCTTCTCTTCCTTAAAAACTGATTATGTCCGCCAACATCGCCCAACTCGACACCGACTCCTTCAAAGCCGCCGTGGCCTCCGCCCAGCCCACCCTCGTGGACTTCTGGGCTCCGTGGTGCGGTCCCTGCAAAGCCATCGCCCCGCTCCTCGAGGAGCTCGCCGGCGAGGTCGCCGGCCAGGCCGCCATCGCCAAGGTCAACGTCGACGACAACGACGGTCTCGCGGCCGAGTATGGCGTGCGCGCCATCCCCACCCTGCTCATCTTCAAGAACGGCAAGCTCGTCGACACCCTCGTCGGCATGATGCCCAAGGCCGCCATCAAGGAAAAGCTCCTGGCCCACGCCTGAGCCGGCGGGGAACGCCCTCCAAACAAAAACGCCGTCCCGGCCCGGGGCGGCGTTTTTGTTTTTCCGAGTCCGGAATGTAG
>JAUWBF010000033.1 GCA_030601755.1 Verrucomicrobiota bacterium
AGCGACTTCTGGCCGTCGATCATGCGGGTGTCGAGGTGGGGCACCGACATGGGGGGCGCGCCGGTGGCGGCCTGGCCGTAGACCTTGGCTTGGTGGCGGGCGGCGATGGCGGGGTTGTTGCAGACGAGGAACTGGCCGGAGACGGGGAAGCCGCCGAAGCCCTTGCCCTCGGGGATGCCGGATTTTTGCAGAAGGGGGAGGGCGGCGCCGCCCGCGCCGACGAAGACGAACGGGGTCTTGATGGAGCGGTTGATCTTCTTCTCGAGGTTGCGGACGGTGAGCTCCCACTTGCCGTCGGGCAGGCGCTCGATGTCGCGGACCTGGTGGTGGGTGGCGAGCTTGATGTTGGGCTGCGTGGTGAGGTGGTCGACGAGGCTGGCGGTGAGCGCGCCGAAGTTGACGTCGGTGCCGCCCTCGGCGCGGGTGGCGGCGAGGGGTTGGTTGACGATGCGGTTCTCGAGGAGGAGAGGGGCCCACTTGCCGATGACCTGCGGATCGGTGGTGAACTGCATCTCGGCGAAGAAGTGATGCGCGCTCATGGCCTCGTGGCGTTTTTTCAGGAAGGCGCAGTTGGCGTCGCCCCAGACAAAGCTCATGTGCGGGACGCGGTGGATGAAGTCGGCGGGTTTTTGCAGGATGCCGGCCTTCACGAGGGAGGCCCAGAACTGCTTGGAGAGTTCAAAGGCCTCGTTGATCTCGACGGCTTTGGCGATGTCGACGGTGCCGTCGGCCTTCGGCTTGGTGTAGTTGAGCTCGCAGAGGGCGGCGTGGCCGGTGCCGGCGTTGTTCCAGGGGTTGGAGCTTTCCTTGGCGACTTCGGCGAGGGCCTCGACGATCTGGATCTTGAGGTTCGGATCGAGCTGGTGGAGCAGCACGCCGAGGGTGGCGCTCATGATGCCGCCGCCGATGAGGACGACGTCGGGTTCTGCGAAGGTGGCTACGCGTTCGGTCATAGATGCCCGTAAGCGCGCCGAGAAAGGGGCGGGCTTGTCAACGCGCAAGGCGTTTAGCGGGGCTGAACGCGCCAATCAGTAGCGCTGGTGGCGCGGTCGGGGGGGGCGGGGGTGAAGCGCCGGGGGGCTGGGGTAGGGCGGGGACTCCGCGCCCCGCCGTCTCTGTCTTTGGATCGGCGCGCAAGGGACTGCGCGCCCTACCACACTGACGTTCCTCAGTAGCCCTTCTGCTGGAGGGCGGCGCTGAGCTGGTTGATGAACTCCTGGCCGTCCTCGGGGGTGGGGCGGTAGCCGGGCTGGCTGACCTCGGTGAAGCCGGGGCGGCCGGTGTTGTCGACGATCCACTTGCCGGTGACGCCGTCGCTGAAGGTGACGCTGCCGCTGGCGATGGCGCCGGGGATGAGGGTGACGTTGTCCACTTCGACGGACACGGAGCCGAGGCCGGCGGGCACGGCGTCGTCCTCCATGTCGTCGTCGCCCGCAGGGGCGGCCGCGCCCGGCGCGGGTGAGGCGGGAGCCTTGGGCTTGGCGGGGGCGGCGGCCTTGGAGACGTCGTTCACGTCGCCCTTGGGCGCGGGCTTGTCCTTGAGGGCGAGGTCGAGGTCGTCGACCAGGAAGCGGACGTCCATGTAGGTCATCGAAATGCCGAACTCGGTCTGGAGCTTTTTCTGGACGGTCGAGAGGTTGTCTCCGGCGGAGACCCAGGAGGCGACGGCGGCGGATTGTTCGGGAGTGAGGGCCATGGCGGTGAGGTGGTTGAGAGGGATTTGGACGAGGAAAACGCCAATGGAAACAACCGCGGCGCGCGGCGCAACCATCGCGTGAGCGCGGACGGGCGCTCTGGGTGTGGCGGCGCTGGCGTGCGCGGGCGGGGTTGCGCGGCGGCGCGTCGGGCGATTGGGTGGCGTCATGAAGCTGCAACTCAAACGCATCGATCCGATCTCGGCGGGCAAGGTTCTGGGCGGTCTTTACGCCGCGCTCACGTTGTTGTTCGTGCCGGTGGTCGTGTTGATGGGCCTGTTCGCGACGCTGGCGGGGAGCGCGAGCGTGACCATGACGTCCAGCTCCGGTGACTTCGGCGGCGGGCCGATGCTGCCGGGCATGGGGATCTTTGCGGGCATGGGGTTGTTTTTCGCGCTGATGATCCCGGTGATCTACGGCGTGATGGGCTTCGTGTTCGGGGCGCTCATGGCCCTGGCCTACAATCTGATTTGCCGTTGGCTGGGCGGGCTGGTGCTGGAGTTTGAGCCGAAGGACGTCGTGCCCGCGCCTGCGCCCGCCGTCATCGCGCCGGTCGCGTCGCCGGACGGTCCGCCGTCATTGCCCGGGCGGCTCTGAGGCGTCGCGCCATTGCTTGGGCGAGCGTCCGGTGGCGGCCTTGAAGGCATGGCAAAAATGCGCCGCATCCACGTAGCCGCACGCGGCGGCGATCTCCTTGGTGGAGAGCGCGCCTTCGCGGAGGAGGGTCTTGGCGCGTTCGAGACGGGCGGTTTGCAGGTAGCGACCGGGCGTCATGCCGAGGTGCCGGCGAAACAGCAGCGTGAAGTGCGCGGTGCTGAGCGCGTGGTAATGCGCGAGGTCGCGGATGCGCATGGGCTGGGCGAGGTTGCCGGAGAGCGTGAGCGCCGCGGAGCGCACCAGCTCGGCGGCGCGCGCGGCCTTGGCGGGGCGGGGCGACTTGGCGGCGCCGGCGGCGGGCAGGCGGCAGAGCAGGATCAGCAGCTCCCGCATGGCCAGCTCGGCGCGCTCCTCGTGGCCGAGCGCGGGGGTCTGCCGCTCCGCGCAGATGACTTCGAACAGCCGTGTGATCTGGCCCTCGTAGGCGCCGGTCGCGAGCACGCCGCCGAGCAGGCCGGGCAACTCGTCGTAGCCATCCGCGAAATCAAATCCCAGCCACGCGATGCGCGTCTGCGTTCCCGCCGCGGACCGCTCGAAATGCTCCACGCCCGCCGGCACGATCAGGAGGTCCCCGGCGCGCAACGACGCGCGGCGTCTGCCCAAGTGCCAGTCGCATTCGCCCTCGAGGAGAAAACCGATCTCGTGAAACGCATGCCGATGCGCTTGGAACCGGATGCCGCGGCGCGATCCGCGCGGCATCATGACGGCGAGCCGCACGCGCGGAGGATGACGCCAAAATTGTTCCGGATGCATGTTTCGGTCCGATACATGGCCGAATCGCGGCTTTGATACAATCAATTGCGCCACGATCCCGGCGCTCGAACCTTGGCAGGCGGCACCGAGCGGTTCAGCGTCGGGCGTTGATTCCCCTCGCGTTGCCCATGTCCACGAACACCCCCGTCGCGCCCCTTCGCTGGGGCATCCTGAGCACCGGTCACATCGCCGGTGTGTTTGCCCGCGGTGTCGCCGCCTCCGCGTCCGGTCGCGTCGTCGCGGTCGGCAGCCGCTCGCCGGAGCCCGCGCAAAAATTCGCCGCCGCGCACGGCATCGCGCGCGCCCACGGCAGCTACGAGGCGCTGCTGGCCGATCCCGAGGTCGAGGCCGTCTATATCGCCACGCCGCACCCGCAGCACGCCGAGTGGGTCGTGCGCGCGGCCGAGGCGGGCAAACACATCCTGTGCGAAAAGCCCCTGGGCCTGAACCACGCCGAGGCCATGGTCATGGTGCAGGCCGCGCGCGAGCACGGCGTCGTGCTCATGGAGGCGTTCATGTATCGTTGCCACCCGCAGACCGCGAAGCTCGTCGAGCTGATTCGCGACGGCGCCATCGGCCGGGTGGGGCTGGTGCAGGCGACGTTCAGCTTCAACTGCGGCTACTCTCCCGACTCGCGTCTGTGGGCCAACGCGCTCGGCGGCGGCGGCATCCTCGATGTTGGTTGCTACACCGTGTCAATGGCGCGGCTGATCGCGGGCGCTGCGGCGGGGCAACCGTTTCTCAACCCCGTCTCAGTCAGCGGCGCCGGCGTGCTGCACCCGGAGAGCGGCGCGGACGCCTACGCGGCGGGCACGCTCAAATTTCCCAACGACATCGTCGCGCAGGTCTCCTGCGGCGTCGGGCTCAACCAGGACAACGTCGTGCGCGTCTACGGCTCCGCCGGCTGGCTGCTCGTGCCCTCGCCGTGGGTGGTCAATCGCGACGGCGGCGTATCCAAGATCATTCTACACCGCGCCGGCGCCCCCGCGCCCGAGGAGATCGCCGTCGAGGCCGACCCGCTCTACGCGCTCGAGGCCGACGCCTTCGCGGCCGCGGTGCGCGCCGGCCTGCGCGACGTGCCGCGGATGAGCTCCGACGACACGCTCGGAAATCTCGCCGCGCTCGACCAGTGGCGCGCCGCCGTCGGCCTCGTTTACGAAGCCGAAAAACCCGCCGCCTTCACCCACACCATCAAGCGCCGCCCGCTCGCCGTGCGTGCCGACGCGCCCATCCCGCGCGCCGCGGTGCCCGGCGTGCGCCTGCCGGTCGCGCGCCTCGTGATGGGCTGCGACAACCAGCCGACCATGCCGCACGGCGCCGCCATGTGGGACGATTATTTCGAGCGCGGCGGCAACGCCTTCGACACCGCTTGGCTCTACTTCGGCGGCCGGCAGGAGCGCCTGCTCGGCCACTGGATGCGCAACCGCGGCCTGCGCGACCAGGTCGTCGTCATCGGCAAGGGCGGACACCCGCCCGCCTGCACGCCCGAGGGCATCACGCGCCAGCTTCACGAATCGCTGGAGCGCCTCCAAACCGACCGCGTCGACATCTACCTCATGCACCGCGACAACCCCGACGTGCCCGTCGGCGAGTTGGTCGACGCGCTCAACGAGCACGTGCGCGCCGGCCGCATCGGCATCTTCGGCGGCTCCAACTGGACCATCGCCCGCGTCGCCGCCGCCAACCGCTACGCGAAGCGCAAGGGCCTGCAGGGCTTCGGCGCGCTCTCCAACAACTTCTCGCTCGCCCGCATGGTCGACCCCGTCTGGGGCGGCTGCGTCGCGGCCAGCGACCCCGATTCGCGCAAGTGGCTCAAAAAACACCGGCTCCCGCACTTCGCGTGGTCCAGCCAGGCGCGCGGCTTCTTCACCGAGCGCGCCGGCCGTGACAAACCCGGCGACGCCGAACTCACGCGCTGCTGGTATTCGGACGACAACTTCGAACGCCGCGACCGTGCCGTCGCCCTCGCCGCCAAGAAGGGCGTGTCACCCATCGCCATCGCCGCCGCTTACGTGCTCGCGCAACCGTTTCCCAGCTTCGCGCTGATCGGCCCGCGCACCATCGCCGAGACCGTGAGCTCGCTGGAGTGCCTGCGTGTCGAACTCACCCCGCGCGAAGTCGCTTGGCTCAACCTCGAACGTGAACGGCCCTGAGCTTGCCGTCCGGCGGCCGGCCCTTTAGCCAAGCGCTTGCATGAAACGCATCTCCCTGCCCGGTCTTTTGCTCGGTCTGTTCGCGCTCTTCGCTTCGCCGCTCGTCGCCGCCACCGCGGAGACGTCCGCCGCGCAGACCAAGGACAAGTCGCCTTCGGCCGCCATCGCCGGCGCCGTGTCCACCGTCACCGGCATGGCCATCTCGCCGCTGCTCGGCACCGGCGCGTATGGAGCCTACCAATACTTCACCGCCGAGAAGGAAGAGCGTCCGGGTCTGCCGTGGTATGCGCAGGTGAGCTTCTGGCTGCCGGCCCTCGGCATCGTCGGCGCGGTCGCCGCCAAGGACGCGCTCGGCGCGGCCCTGCCCCCCGGCTGGAAAAAACCGCTCGACGTGCTCGAGACCGTCGAGAACAAGGCCACCGGACTCGTCGCCGCCGGCGCGGTCGTTCCCTTCACGATGGCCAGCCTGTCCAAGATGATCGCGAGCAACACCCCGCCGCCCGACGCGCTCGCCGCCACCGGCACCGCGACCATCCATGTCGCCGCCATCGACTGGTCGTGGTTGCTCAACATCCTCACCGTTCCCTTCGGCATCGCCGTCTTCGTCGTCGTCTGGATGGCCTCGCACGCCATCAACGCCCTCATCCTGCTCAGCCCGTGGGGCGCCATCGACGCCGCGCTCAAGGCCGGCCGCACCGCCCTGCTCGGACTCGTCACCGTCTCCGCGGCGCTCAACCCCTGGATCGGCGCGGCGCTCTCGCTCGTCGTCATCATCTTCGCCTACTTCATCGCCGGCTGGTCGTTCCGCCTGACCATCTTCGGCGCGATCTTCTCGTGGGACTTCTTCACCGGCGCCCGCCGCCGCCGCCAACCCTCGCCCGAGGCCAACAAGCTCTTTTCCAGCACGCAGCTCACCAAGCAGGGCGTGCCCATGCGCACCTGGGGCCGCCTCGCGAAAGACGCCGCCACCGGCGCGACCAGCTTCACCTACAAACCCTGGCTCGTGCTCCCGGAGAAAACCGTCGCGGTGAACTTCGTCGAACCCGCCGTCGGCAAGGGCCTGTTCTTCTCGACCATCCGCGACGGTGAACGCACCTCGTTCGTGCTGCCGCCCCGCTACCGCGGCCACGAGGAAACCATCGCCGAGATCTACCGGCTCGGCGCGGTCGAACCCGCCGGCCTGCTCAAGGCCTGGGGCGCGTTGCGCGAACTCTTCGGCGGCAGCGCCGCCAAGGCCCAGGTCACGAGCTGACGCCGCCCGGCGCAGCCAACGCGGTCGTCCCGAGGCAGCAGCTTGCTCGCAAGCGATTCCGCCGCGGCGCGCCGCGCCGCGTCCCGGCCCGCGCTCCCAGCCGCAATTGTCACTTAATAAGTGACACTTTCCGCCCGCGTTCCCTTCGCCCGTGGCCGCCGACATTGTCACTTATTAAGTGACATTCCCCTCGGCGCTGCCTGTCGCGGCTCTCACCGCACGCGGCGTTGTTCGGCGCCAAGCCCAGTCGCCACCCCACTGCGTCGCAGCAGTTTCACTGATATGAAATTGTTCTGAAACTGATTTCACCGCGGCGGCCGTTGGGCGCGGGGCGCGCGGTTGGCTTGGATTGTGCAGACAGAATCACGAACCAACCGACTTCGCATGAACACCGCCTTCCGCTGGTATGGACCCAATGACCGCGTGCCGCTTGCCTGGCTCCGGCAGATGACGCCGCGCCCGCTGGTCGTCACCCACCTCCCGCACGTCGCGCCCGGCGAGGAGTGGACCGTCGCCGACCTGCGCGTCCTGCGCGCACAACTCGACGCCCAAGGCCTCTCGCTCGGCCCGGTCGAAAGCGTTTTCTGGACCGACGCCATGAAGCTCGGCTGGGCCGCGCGCGACCGCCACATCGAGAACTACCGCCGCACCCTGCGCAACCTGCGCGAGGTCTTTCCCGACGCCGGCGAGATCATCGTCACCTACAACATCATGCCGCTCGACTGGGGCCGCACCGACCTCGGCAAGCTCCACCCCAACGGCACCCGCAGCCTCGCCTACGACCACGCCGAGCTTGAAAAACTCGACCTCTCCCAGGGCCTCTTCCTGCCCGGCTGGGGCCGCCGCTACAGCGCCGAGGAGTTTGCCGCGCTGCAGGCCGAATACGCCGCGCTCGGCGAGGACGGCGTGTGGGCCAACATCGGCTACGTGCTCGATGCGCTCGTCCCGGTCTGCGAGGAGAACAACATCCGCCTCGCCGCGCATCCCAACGATCCGCCCTGGTCCTACCTCGGCCTGCCCGCGTTGCTCTGCGATGCGGACGGCATTCGTCGCCTGCTCGCGCTCAACCCCAGCCGCGCCAACGCCCTGTGTTTCTGCACCGGCAGTCTCGGCGCGCTGCCGGAGAACGACATTCCCGCGATGATCCGCGAGTTCGCCGACCGGATCGCCTGGATGCACATCCGCTCGGTCAAGACCACCGGCCACAAGCAGTTTCACGAAGCCGACCACGCCGACCCCGAGGCCAACGTCGACCTGCTCGGCGTCATGCAAACGCTCATGGAGATCGGCTGGGACGGTGTCTTCCGCTCCGACCACGGGCTCGATCTCTTCTTCGAGACCAACCTGGGCACGCACGGCTACCCGGCCATCGACCGCTACGCCGCCAACAAGCTCCTCTGGGGTTACTGGCAGGCGCTCACCCGCGCCGGAGTCGGTGCGGTGCGACCGGTCGAGACACCGGCGCTCTGCGAGGCGTGAGTCTGTCGAGCGGCTTTTGTCTCACCCGCGACGCCGGTCCCACGGACCGGTGATCGCGAGCGTGTAGCCGGGGTTCTGCACGTTGACGAAGAGCGTGCTCCCGTCCGGTGAGAAACACGCGCCGGCCAGCTCGCGGCCGATCTGCGTGTTCTCCGCGAGCACGTAGAAACCGCCCGCGGTGGTCACGCCGATCAGGCGGCAGATGTCCTTGCAGTCCTCGCACAGAATCAAATCGCCCCACGGCGCGACGGTGAGGTTGTCGGCGTTGCGCAGCAGCTCGCGGTCGTTGGGCTCCGCGAAGAGTTCGATGGTGCCGGGCTCGTCGTCCTCGCGCGCGGTGCCCTCGTGCGGACTCGGGCGATAGCGGAAGATCTGGCCGAAGGTGTTGCGGCCGCCGTTGGTCATCGCAAAGCAGGCCGCCTCGCCGGTCCACCACGCGCCCTCGCCGCGCGCGAACACCGCCGCGCCGGCCGCGCGTCCGCGGTGGCGCAGGTCGCCGGCGGGGTTGTCGATGTCCTCGAGGTCGATCCAGCGCGCGGGTTGCGGCTGCCCGACGGGAAAGCGCGGCCCGCCGGCGTCGGGCCAGTTGCGGGTGTCGGCCCCGGCGCGGTCGCGCAACGCCAGCGCCTGCAGGCGTCCACCCGCGGCGAGCTTGCCGGGCGTGTCGGGGATAAACCGATACAGCAGGCCGTCGCCAAGGTCCTCGGTCTGATAGACGACGCCGGAGCGCGGGTCGACGGCGATGGCCTCGTGCCGAAAACGTCCCATGGCCTTGAGCGGCACCGGCTCGACCAAGCCCGGCGTGGCCGAGGGCGTGACCTCGAAGTTGTAGCCGTGCGGTTGCTCGGCGTCGGGCTCGGGGTCGGCGTTGACCTCCTCGCAGGTCACCCACGTGCCCCAAGGCGTCGCGCCGCCCGCGCAGTTGCGCTGCGTGCCGGCGAGGCTGAGGAAGTGTTTTTCGAGCCGCTGGGCGCGCGGATCAAAGACAAGTGTAGTGGTTCCTCCGATACAGGGTAGGCGGCCGTGCCCGCGGTCGTAGATCTTGGCGGCGTCGACGCGGTCGAAACGCGCGCGGTCGGCGCCGTAGGGACTGCGGTCGGTCCAGGCGCTCTCCAGCTCGTGGTTGCGCACGAGCAGCACGCGCCCGTCGGGACCGGGAAAGGCCGCCATGCCGTCGTGCGCGCCCGGCACGAGCAGGCCGTCGTCCATCTCTTCGCCGGTGCGGGAGAACACCGTGTAGCGGAAGCCTTCCGGCAGATTGAGCACGCCGCGCGGGTCGATGCGGATCGGCCCGAAGCCCGCCGCGCCGCCGTTCGACGAGGAGGCCGCGAGCGCGGCGCCCAGCGGATTGTCCAGGAGGGCCTTGAGGCCCATGAAGCCGACGGCGTAGAGCCCGGCGTTTTGCAAAAAAACGCGGCGCGAGATCGACATGCCGCCGAGCCTGTTCGCGCCAGCGGTCGCGTCAACCGGACGCCGCCGCCGTCACCGCAGTGTCACGTGCCGTCCCGGGCGGTTTGTCACTTATTAAGTTACAAATCGCTCGATTCGCCTGGATCGAAGGTGCGCGGGCCGGAGGTGATCGGGCCGGGAAAGGGCACGCCCCAGAGCGCGGGCGCGTCGTCGGGCACCGGTTGCACGCCGGGCAGCAGGCGCTCGAAGAACACGTCGAAGCGCAGGCTGCACTGGAGGCGGCGCTGGCCCTTGGAGTCGATCTTGGGGTTGAGCGTGAAGACGGACTCCGTGAAAGGTGGCTGCGACTTCATGGCCTGCGCGCGCCGGCGCACTTCTTGGTGAGGGATGTCGCGGTCCTTGATCATGGCGTCGAGCCGTGCGATGTCGGCCCGCGTGACCGGACCCCAGAGCGCGCGCCACTGCTCTGGATCGATGCGCGGGGCGACGATTTTGACGAAGCGTTTTTGCGGCCCCTCCTGCACCCAGTAGCCGACCAGGAGGATGAACGGCTCGTCGACGTCGTATTGGCGCAGCGCGTCGCCGAGGTCGATGGAAGTGCGCCACTTGGTGGCCTTGGGGTTGACGGCCACGCCGCCGTGCGTGCGGTTGGCCTCGGCGGGGATGTCCCATTTCTGCGTGTAGCCGGGCGGCTGGTATCCGTCGAAAAACGTCTCGCGCACCCATTGCTCGAAGACCACGCCGTGGCGCTGAACCTCCTGCGCCTGCGCGGTCGCGGACAACGCCGCCGTCAGCACAAACACAAGCCATACGGTGACCGTCTTCACGAGGGAGCGCATGACCCGCAGCCTGCCGCGCGCGCAAATCGGGGCAAGTTTCGGTTCGCCTCGCGCCGGGGATGGTGAAAGCTGCGACGGGTTCATCCATGAACCCTTCTCCCTTCAGGCGGTTTCTCTCGCTGGCCCTGACCCGCAAGTGGTCGATCCTCGGCGGCGTGGCGCTCATTCTCCTGGCGACCCTGCTCATGCTGCCGGCACCATGGATCCTCAAGCTGATCATCGACCGCGCCTTGCCGGAGCGCGACATGGGGCTGCTCGTGAAGCTGCTGGCCGCCTTCAGCGTGCTGTTCGTGCTGCGCGCCTGGTTCACGCTGCTGCGCAACCGCATCCTGCAATTCACCGCGATGCGCCTCGTGTGCGACCTGCGCATCCGCGTCTTCGCGCACCTGCAAAGCCTGTCGCTGCGCTACTTCGACACCAACCAGACCGGCCGCACCATCGCGCGCATCTCGCAGGACACGGGCGAGGTTTACAACCTCACCAACGGCTTCCTCATCAACCTCATCGCCGACTCGGTCACGGTGGTCTGCGTGCTCGGGTTTCTCTACTGGATCGAGTGGCGTCTCGCGCTGGCCGTGACAGCGGTGCTGCCCCTCTTCGTCCTCAACTACCTCTACCATCGCAAACGCATGCGGCAGGAGAGCCGCGTGCACCGCGACAACTGGGACAAGGTCATGGGCTTCCTCAACGAGCGCGTCGCCGCCGCCCGCGTGGTCAAGTCCTTCGCCAAGGAGCGCTCCGAGGTCGACTCCTTCGCCAGCGGCATCAACGCCGACTACTTCAACTACTCGCGCATCGTCCTGCGCAACACGAAGCTCTCCATCGTGGCCGACGTGCTCGGCTCGCTCGGCGCGCTCATCGTGCTCGCCTTCGGCGGCTGGATGGTGATGCAGGGCCGCATGCAGGTGGGCACCCTGGTGGCCTTCAACGCCTACATCACCTTCATCTTCCCGCCCATCGTCCGCTTCGTCGACCTCACCGCGATCTTCCAACGCGCCAACACCGCCCTCGAAAACCTCTTCGAGCTGCTCGACACCAAGCCCGAGGTGGCCGACGCGCCCGACGCCCGCGAGCTGCCCGCCATCCGCGGCGAGGTCGAGCTGCGCGACGTCAGCTTCGACTACGACCTCGAGCCGCCCGGCAAGGGCCGCCCGCGCACGCTCTCCGAGGTCAGCTTCGCCATTCCCGCCGGCAAGGTCGTCGCCATCGTCGGTCCCAGCGGCTCGGGCAAGAGCACGCTCATCAACCTCATCGCGCGCTTCTACGACGTCGCCTCGGGCGCGGTGCTGGTCGACGGCCACGACATCCGCGGCGTCACCATGGAGTCGCTGCGCCGCCAGATCGGCATCGTGCTCCAGGAGAGCGTGCTCTTCTCCGGCACGCTGGAGGAAAACCTCAAATACGGCCGCCCCGACGCCACCCAGGAACAGATCCTCGATGCAGCCGTGGCGGCCAACGCCCACGAGTTCATCACCAAACTGCCCGACGGCTACGCCACCGTGGTCGGCGAGCGCGGCGCCAAGCTCTCCGGCGGCCAGCGCCAACGCATCGCCATCGCCCGCGCGATCCTCAAGGACCCGCGCATCCTCATCTTCGACGAGGCCACCAGCGCCCTCGACACCCAGTCCGAGCGGCTCATCCAGCAGGCCATGGACCGCCTCATGCAGGGCCGCACGAGCTTCATCATCGCCCACCGCCTCTCCACGATCCAGAACGCCGACATCATCCTCGTGATGGACCAGGGCCGCCTCGCCGAGATGGGCACGCACGCCGAGCTGCTCACGCGCGACGGCCTCTACTCGAAGCTGCACGCCCTGCAGTTCAAGGATCCGGTGTGAGGCCGGCGGCACCGGCGCATTTCCAGCAGGGTTGTCTCCCCTTGTAGGGGCTTTGCTCGCAAAGCCCGTTGGGCACGGGCTCGCGGATGGGGCGTGATCTTACCCATGACCACAAACGGGCCGCGCGAGCGCGGCCCCTACGCATCACGGCCGGTCGTCCGGTGGGTTGATGCGGCCGCGCCACAGTGTCGGCGGGCGGCCTTCGGAGCTCACGAAGACCTCGCGCCCGTCCGCGCCGAAGGCGACGCCCTCGGCCTGATAAAGCCCGTGCTCGCCAAGGTGGCGCGGCTGGCGGGTCAGCGCCTCCGGCCAGCCCTCGCCGGGCTGTCGTTGAAAAATCAATACGTCGCCGTAGCTCACGACCGCGGCGGCCGAGCCGTCCGGCGCGAAGTCCATGCCCGTCGGCTGCGGACGCCAGCGGCCGGCCACGGTGGGCAGCAGCGCGAGCTCGGGCGGCGCGGGCGGGAAAAAAGCGTTGGGCACCTGCGCGACCGGCAACGCGGCCGGCGTCACGCGATCGCGCGGATCGGGCCGCAGCGCCATGCGGTAGAGGCCGTGCGGACGCGTGCGCTTGGCCAGCAGCCAGACCTCGCCCGCGCTCGCGTCGACCGCCACCGCCTCGACGTCGCGCGGGCCGTCGAGGTAGCGCACGGGCACGCTCCAGGCGACGCGCACGGTGGTCTCCGCGTGGGGCGAGAGCTCGGCCGGGTCCGGCTCGGGCACGATGTGCAGGGCGCAGTCCCCGCGGTTGCCGGCGTTGTCGCCGACGTCGGTGATGAGCAGCCAGGCGCGTCCGTCGAGTTCGAAGGCGGCGAGGTCCTCCCAGTCGCGGTTTTGCACGCCCGCCACACGCAGCGTGCCGCGCAGCCGGCCCTGCGCGTCGACCGCGAACAGGCGCGGTTCGCCGCCGCTGTCGTTGTGCGTCCACAACAGCGTCGGATCGCGACGTGATGTGGCCAGTCCGCTCGACTCTCGCGCCACGGCCGGCAGCTCGACGACGGGCGCATCGTTGGCGGTCGCCAGCGCCTTGGTCGCCAAGGGTGCGGTCGCCGCGAGTGACAGCGCGGCGGTGAAACGGGCGAGGCGATACCGCACGGCTTCGCTCAGTAGGCGCCGCCGCCGGGCGCGGCGGCGGGAGTCGCGCCGTTGAACTCGGCGAGGATGGCCGCGGCGCTCGACGTGCCGAGACGCGTGGCGCCGGCCTCGAGCAGGGCGCGGGCGTCGGCGAGCGTCTTCACGCCGCCGGAGGCCTTGAGGCCGATGTTGCCGGAGCGCGCGGCCTTCCACGCGACGATGTCGGCGACCTTGGCCCCGCCGGAGCCGAAGCCGGTGGAGGTCTTGATGAAGTCGGCGCCGGCGGCCTCGCAGATTTCGAGGGCGATGCGCTTGGCGTCGGCGGAGAGAAAGCAGGTCTCGACGATCACCTTGATGAGTTGCCCCTGGTCGTGGGCGAGTTCGGTCAGGCGGGTGACCTCGGCGGTGACGTCGCCGAAGCGTCCGGCGAGCAGCGCGGGATAGTTCATGACGATGTCGACCTCGTGCGCGCCGGCGTGGTGGGCGATCATGATTTCCTCGGCCTTGGACTCGACGCAGAAACGGCCGCTCGGGAAGCCGATCACGGTGCCGATGCGCGTGCCGGTGCCTTCGAGCGCGGCGGCGGCGAGCGGCACGCTGGCCGGGTAGATCATCACGCAGGCGAAGCGGTGCTTCGCGGCCTCGGCGCACAGGTCGAGGATGTCGCCCTCCGAGGCGTCGAGCCGGAGGTTGGTGGAGTCCAGCGAGGCGGCGAGTTCGGCGGCGGTGAGCGTCATGATTTCGGCCACCATGGGGATCGGCGCGCGGAGGGCAACCATCCGCGTGGAATAGGCCTGATCGGGCCATGTTGTTGAGGGACTTCTGCGGGGAGAAAGGCGTTGTAAACAAGGTGCTAAGAACCACCCTGTCCGGTGATGCGATTAATGGTTCAGTGTGTCGTTGGCGTGGTCGTTTTCGCGGGCGCGCTGGGAGCCGAGCCGTTGGAGCGCGTGGTGTTGCAACTGAAGTGGCGGCACCAGTTTCAGTTCGCCGGCTACTACGCCGCCGTCGCGCAGGGTTACTACCGCGAGGAGGGCCTCGAGGTGGAGCTGCGCGAGGCCGAGCCGGGGCGCGACCACGTCGAGGCGGTGTTCTCCGGCGAGGCGCAGTATGGCGTGGGCAATTCCGACTTGCTGCTGTCGCGCGCCGCGGGCCGGCCGGTCGTGGTGCTCGCACCGATTTTTCAACACTCGCCGCTGGTGCTGGTCGCGCGCGAGACCGATGGCATCGGCTCGATGCAGGATCTGCACGGCCGCCCGATGATGATGGTCGACTCGGAGAAGGCGGAGATCCTCGCCTACTTCAAACACGAGGGCGTGAACCTCGCCGGGCTCGACGTGCGGCCGCACACGCACCGCATTGAGGACTTCATCGAGGGCAAGATCGACGCGATGTCGGCCTACGTGACCGACCAGCCGTTCTTCCTGCGCGAAGCGGACGTGCCGCACCTGAGTTTTTTCCCGCGTGCGGGCGGCATCGATTTTTATGGCGACACGCTCTTCACCACCGAGGAGCAGATCCGCCGGCACCCCGCGCAGGTGCGGGCCTTCCTGCGCGCCAGCCTGCGCGGCTGGGACCATGCGCTCGCGCACCCCGAGGAGATCGTCGACCTGATCCTCGCCGACTACACGCGGCGCCATGGTCGCGAACACCTGCTCTTCGAGGCCGACAAGACCGCCGAGCTCATGCACCCCGGCCTCATCGAGGTCGGGCACAACAACCCAGGCCGTTGGCGACACATGGCCGACACCTACGCGGAGTTCGGGCTGTTGCCGCGGGACTTTTCGCTCAAGGGCTTTCTCTACGACCCCGACCCCAAGGCCGACCTGCGCTGGGTATATTGGACGCTCGGCGTGCTGGGCGTCGCGGCGGTCGCCGCCTGGGGCTGGATACTGCCGCTGCGCCGGCTCAACGCCCGCCTGCGCCGCGAGATCGCCGAGCACGCCGCCACCGAGGAGGCCCTGCGCCGCGCCCGCGACGAGGCCGAGCGCACCAGCGCGGAGAAGAGCCGCTTCATCGCCTTCATCACCCACGAGGTGCGCACGCCGCTGGGCGGCTTTGTCGGCTTGATCGACCTGTTGCGCGAGGCTCCGCTCACCGCCGACCAGAACGCCAACCTCGCGCTCATGGAGGACTCGGCGAACAGCCTCGTCGGCCTCATCAGCAACGCCCTCGAACAGGAAAAAATCTCCGCCGGCCGCCTCGTGGTGCACCACTCGCCCGTCGTGCCCGGCGAGATTCTCACCGCCGTCGCCGACCTCTTCCGCGGCACCGCCCGCCAGCGCGGCCTGCAACTCGTGGTCAGTCTCGGCGACAACCTCCCCGCGAGCATTCACACCGACCCGCACCGCCTGCGCCAGATCCTGCAAAACCTCGTGGCCAACGCGCTCAAGTTTACCGCCGCCGGCTCCGTCTCGCTGCACGTTGAAAACGGCGCGCCCGGCCACGTGCGCTTCCTCGTGCGCGACACCGGCCCCGGCATCCCGCGCGAACGCCGCGGGCGCATCTTCGAACCCTACGCGCAGGGCGATTCGCTGGTCGCGCGTGAATACGGCGGCACCGGTCTCGGCCTGCCCATTTCGCGACAACTGGCGCGGCTGCTCGGCGGTGATCTCACCGTGGGCGAAGCCGCCGGCCCCGGTGCCGTGCTCGTGCTCGAGTTGCCCGTCGGCTCGGCGGCGGACGCGGGGGACTGAACGTCCCGCTCCGGCGCGTTCACGCGCGCCGCTTGAGGAAACGCTTCACTTCGTCCAACCGCGGCATCGCCGGCGCCGTGCCGCGCTTGGTCACCGACAACGCGGCGACCGCGTTGCCGTAAATCGCCGCCTGCACCAAATCGCCGTCGAAGTGGCACCAGCCCGCCGAGAACCCGCCGACGAACGCGTCGCCCGCGCCCGTCGTGTCGACCGCCTTCACCACGAACGCCGGCACCAGCACCCCGCGCTCCTCCGTGGAGACGAAGCAGCCGCGCTTGCCCAACGTCACGATGACCACCGGCACGCCCAGCTTGCGGCAAAGCGCCTGCAGCGCGCCGCCGTCGAGCGTCGACAGCTCCGCCTCGGTGAAGTCCGTGCGGCCCGTCGCCGGCAGCCGGTTCACCAGCTCGGTGAACTCGGTCTCGTTGGGGATCA
Source organism: Verrucomicrobiota bacterium (assembly GCA_030601755.1). Taxonomy (GTDB): domain Bacteria; phylum Verrucomicrobiota; class Verrucomicrobiia; order Opitutales; family Opitutaceae; genus JAUWBF01. The sequence goes on from JAUWBF010000033.1 coordinate 16,281, forward strand.
GCACGTCGACGTGCTTCAAGATCGACGCCTTGAAGTCCGCCCGCATCGGTGCCGGGTTGAGCACCGTGGTCGCCCCCGCCGCGCGTCCGGCCTTCAACGCCTGCGTCGCCGCCGCCAGGCTCGTCTCGAACTGGGTGACGACCAGCTTCGCGCCCTTGAACAACGACGCCGGCAGATCCTTGGCCGTGAGCTTCGCGTTGGCGCCCAGCGCGACCACGATCTCGTTTTGGCCTTCGGCGTTGACGAGGATGCCCGCCGTGCCGGTGGCGTGGCCGGCCTTCTCGATCCAGCGCGCCTCGATTTTGTTCTCGCGATAAAACGTCTTGGCGACGCCCGCGAACGCGTCCTTGCCCACCGCGCCCACGAACCGCACCGCGCCGCCCGCGCGCCCCGCGGCCGTCGCCTGGTTGGAACCCTTGCCGCCGGGTCCGTCGGCGAACGTGCCGATGATTGTCTGTCCCGCGACCGGAAACGCGGCGCAGCGCCACGTCAAATCCTGCACATAACTGCCGACCACGATGACCTGGGGTTTTTGAGCCATGCCCGACGCAACCCCCACCCGCCGACAGCGTCAATTCCAGTAAAAAACTAACCAGCTACGTTAGTCTTTTTCTTAGTCTTAAAACCGCCGATTTTATGCCCATTTTATCAATAATAACTAACGTAGCTGGTTAGTTTTTATTTTGGTCTGCCGCGTGGGTGCGTTTTCAGACGGAATCGTGGCGGGGAGGGCTTGCGGGGCTGCGCGGCACGGGCAGGCTGGCGGGCATGGCGGCCACGGTTTTTCCGCAGCATATCATCGCCCGCAAACGCGACGGCCACGCGCTGACCGACGCTGAGATCGCAGCGTTTGTGCGCGGCGCCACCGACGGCTCGTGGGCCGACTACCAGCTCTCCGCGCTGCTCATGGCGATCTATATCCGCGGAATGGATACGGCCGAGACCACCGCGCTCACCGCCGCCATGATGCGTTCCGGCACCATCGCCGACCTCTCTCATGTCCCCGGCATTAAGGTCGACAAGCACTCCACCGGCGGCGTCGGCGACAAGGTTTCGCTGCCCCTCGCCGCCATGGTCGCCGCCTGTGGCGTGCCCGTGCCGATGATCTCGGGCCGCGGCCTCGGGCACACCGGCGGCACTCTCGACAAGCTCGAGTCGATTCCTGGGTTTTGCACCGGTCTTACACTCGACGAATACCGCGCGCAGGTCGCCGACGTCGGTTGCGCGCTCATCGGCCAGACCAAGGACCTCGCCCCCGCCGACAAAAAACTCTACGCGCTGCGCGATGTCACCGCCACGGTCGCCTGCCTGCCGCTCATTTGCGCGTCGATCATGTGCAAGAAGCTCGCTGAGGGCATCGACGCGCTCGTGCTCGACGTGAAGTTCGGCAAGGGCGCCTTCATGCAAACCCTGCCCGAGGCGCGCGCGCTCGCTCAGGCCATGTGCGACATCGGCAACGCCATGGGCAAACCCACCCGCGCCCTGCTCACCCGCATGGACCAGCCCCTCGGCCGCGCCGTCGGCAACGCCGTCGAGGTCGCCGAGAGCCTCGCCTGCCTGCGCGGCGAACCCGGTGCCGAGGACCTCATGGAGGTCACCTACGCGCTCGGCTCCGAGATGCTCCTCCTCGCAAAGGTCGCGCCCGATGCTCAATTCGCCGAAGCCATGCTGCGCGAGGTCGTGGCCAACGGGAAGGCGCTAGCCAAATTCCGCGAGATCGTGACCGCCCAGGGCGGCGACGCCCGCGTGTGCGACGACCCGTCGGCGACGCTGCCGGCCGCGCGTATTCGTGAAACGGTGACAGCGTCGTCGTCGGGCCATGTTCAATCCGTCGACGCCATGGCGGTCGCCCTGGCCGGACTCGACCTGGGCGCGGGTCGTCGTGCCGCCACGGACGCCGTCGACCACGCGGTGGGCTTTACCCGCATCGCCAAGGTCGGCGAACACGTGGAGCCCGGCACGGTGCTCCTTGAAATCCATGCCAACGACGAGGCGAGGCTCGCCGCCGCGAAGGAGCATCTCGCCGGGGCGTTCGTGATCGGCGCCGAGCGCCCCGAGTCCCTACCGTTGATCGTGGAGCGGGTGTAAGTATTTTGTTCGCGGCGGTCATTCTGGATCGGGCTAAAATCATATTCAAATCAGTTGCCGTTTTGTCCCGGTGAGGCCCGGGTTTCCAGAATCTGCAGGTCAGTGTTGGGGATGAACCAAAATCCCTGCATGCCGCGTCCGGTAATCACAAGACCCTGCTCGGTGGCAATGAGCCCCTTGGGGTCAACCAAGGGGAAGCGCATGACATTCGATGAGTGTCCAGCCGCACGTGCACGCTCATCCGAGCCGGCAGGCCAGTCAAAATGGAGCGGCTTTATCGAACTGCCGCTTGAGTCAACGCGGACCAGCCACGCCTCCGATGCGCCCCACGGCGAGTTTCGCGAGGCCCATCCCAGTATGTCCAAGCCTTCATTGCGCCAAGCGGCGACGTAGGTATTCGCCGGCAGCTCCTCAAGCTCCTTTGGATATGTGAATCGCACCTGGCCTGAGTTTACCTGTTCCGCAGGGTGGAGGAGCAAGAGTTCATCCCCTTCGGTTTCCAAAAACTCAGCCCTGACCACCGTGTGCCGGTATCCTTCGCGGTGTTTGGTGCCGATGAGCAGTCCGGGAACGCTGGTGAGTTTAAGATTGCCGGACGGGGATCGTAGCGTGGGGCCACCGGTAACGCTGTTGAGGAATTTTGTCGGCGCGCCCCAAGCGCCGATGATGACGCCTCCGTTGCGCGCCGGAGACACCGAGAAGGGTTCGCCTGCGAGTGTGGAGTCCAGCGGGCTGACTGCCGGACGCCTCCGGGAAGACCCGATTAATTCGCAGCCTAGATCCGGTCTTATCCTATAAAGCGCATTGCCCTCTGTCCCCTTCACATGACCGTTGCGAACAGGCTCTCCGGAAACGGCCCAAAGGCTTTCGCCGGCAACTCCGATTTGGTAACGTGCGGCGGGCAAATTGAGTTTTTCCCAGCGCGTCTGATCCACGCTCAGAACCCATACGCCGCGATCCGCCATGATGGCAAAGCGCTGCCCCCAGACGACAAGCTGGTTTCCGATGGCCCTCTCCGGACGATTATCCGGGCTGACCACCTCGGTCCGCTGGCTCGCCGGATCAATCTTCCACAGTCTGGCGTGATTTGAATCCAGAACCCAGAGGTGCCCGTCATGCCAGACTGCGGACTCGTCGCAAAACCCGATTGATTCGCGCAAGCCGTCAGGCTTGTGCTCTCCGGCGATCCAGAGGGATTTGGCGATCAGAGCACCTTCGGTGTTTATGACAGGCTTGAGTCCCGGGAATTTTTGCAAAATGGACGATCTGGCGGCATTGATGCCGGAGCGTTCCTCAGGGAAAGCAGGCTGTCTGGACTGTCTTGCATCCAGGGCCGCCAGCAGCGCCATCGCCTGGTCGTCACGCGCGTTAAGTTTGTAATCGGAAAGAGGCACCCATGCGCAGGAAATGATCGTGGAGGATAACGGCGCGTCCGTCTCAAGCAGTGACAGGAAAACATCCACCAGCTTTTGCTGCGCTGATGCGAGTTCACGCGAGGAATTCACTTCGCGCAAAGGTCGGATGAATTCCTCAAAGATCGCCTCTCCGTAGGGCCCTGCCAGTGCTTCGGGATTCTCCGAAAGAAAATCAATCATTCTGACCGTGAGGGCGAATCGGTCCCTTTGGTCCGCCGTCGATTGCCAGCGCAATGCAAGGCTGTCGGCGCGGTTCAGTGGAGACGGGCTGCGTGCCAGCTCCTCCATGAATCCCGCCCACATTTCACGAGCCATCGTTTCGTCGCGAGCGAAGAGTCGAGGTATATGACTGCCCCAGGGGAAATCCGCCTTCGGCGCCGTGCCGGTCAGAAACGGAGGATGTGGACTGTCCAAATAGGCGAGCTCTGCGCGAATCTCCTTGGGCCAAGCGGGGGCGCCGACATCGAAATCGGGACTCAGGACCATGCGATAAAACGCTATGGTCTCCTCAGGCGTATCGTTCCAGTAAGCTGCGAATTGAGTGAGATAGATAAAAAATCTCAACCGCAGACGGCCCAATGATCCCGCCTGCAAAAGCTTCACATTGCGCTGGATCGCCGTGCGGAGTCCGTGGATCGCCTCGGCCGTCATTTCATTGCGGTCCGAATCTCGGGCAGCTCGCAGCAAGCGGAGTTCGGTATACAAGGAATACACGCCCAGATTTGCGGGGTGTTCGAGAGTCCACCATTCGGGAGGCGTTTGGGTGGGATAGTCATTCCAGTAATCGCCCGCCAGCCACATGGCCTCGGTCGCAGCGGATACCCTTGCGGCCAGCTCGGACGGCTCAAGGAACTCCACCTTACCTCCGTCCATGGAGCTGGGACGACGCAGGTCATCCGGATATGCGCACATTGCCGCGGCCTGCACGCGAAGCATCTCGGCCTCTCGCTTGTTGCTCACCCCTAGCGCCAGCGCCGATTCAGTTGCCTGCCAGGCCTCGCGGGTTAATCCGTGTTTCAACATCCATTCTGCCTCGGCCAAAAACGCATCCGCTTCGGTTTCGTTCCCGCTTGCGACTGCGACTTTCCGGCTGTCCGCCACAACTCGCTCTACAATCGCATCGGCCAGATCTCCGCTTGTATCGCCTTCTGCCACTACAAAAGCCTCGGCCCCCTCCGCATCTCGGAGTCGCACCCTTGCGTGCAGCCGGCCTCCTTCCGATGACACGCTTCCATCGATGATTCGCGCTGCGTTCCAAAACGGGCTTTCTTCCGCGACGAGTGATTTTTCGAACACCAGGTCGCTCATTCTCCAACGCTCCAGGACGACCGCGCCACGCGACTGCAAGCGAGTCGCCAGCATAAGATTCAACGCACGCTCCGCCGAACGGTTCTCAGCCGAGTCGGTCACGAAACGCAATCCCGGCAGACTGATGCGCGGTCGCGACGGATCGGCTGCGGAGCCAAGCAGTGGTTGAGTCCGCGTCGCGATCCAGCGCGCCGTTTCCTCGACTGGCATCTTTGGCACCTCCAACACCAGCATCGTTGCGCCCGAGTGACAGTCGACAATCCGCACCACGCGCCGATCTCCTGCGCGCTCCACGATCACTGCCGCATCCGCCCCGATCAGCTTCAGATTTCCGTCCGCCATCAATCTCTCTGCAGTGATCTTCGGCAAATCTGTCCGGGATAAAATTTGCACCTGGGTGAATTTTGTAACCAGCAACGCATCCAGGTCGCTGTCATCGACGAATACTGCCGCGCGTGGAAGCTTGTGGTCCAAATGCCCGACCGTATCTGGCAGATCTGTCGATGCGCGCACGGACAAGCCGCCAACGGCCATCAGGAAAATAAAAACCGGGAGTAGTTTCATCGTTCTCAATCGCACGGGACCAAGTCGATGCGGGTGACGTCTGGCCGCGCCACTATCAGCGAGATAAAGGATGCGAGCCGATACAGCGAGGGCTGGATATTCATGGCGATGCTGTGTTGTCCGGGCGTTGGGCGACGACCTTCTCGATCCATTCGCGGATGACCTGGCGCGCGTCGTTATTCAAACCATGCCCGGCCTTGGGCACGCCGATGAAGGTGGCGTCGGCTCCGGATCGGTGGAGGTTCCAGTTGAGCCAGCCACGATAGACGATGCTGGTGCTCTCTTCGCCGTAGACGACCAGCATGTGCTTGCCCTTGGCGTTGGGCAGGTCGTTGGTCAACGGCTGCGCGCCTCCTTCGTGAATGATAAACGTGGTGAAATAGTCCGCGAAGCCGGACCATGCCCGGTCCAGACCGTAGGCGATGTAGTGGCCGCCGCTGCTGGTGCCGGCGACCAGCCGCAGGTTCGGATCGATGTTGGGGACGAGGGTCTTGACGCGATCGAGCATCACCCGATGAAAGTCCCAATAGGAGTCGACTTTGCCTTCCTTCGCCGCGAGGCGTGGCAAATGGCCGTTCGGGTATGGCAGGGCCACCACCACAAACCGCTCGGTATCGACCATAGCGGACAAACCGGCGACTGCATTGGAGCCCCGGCCTCCGCCAAACCAGACGAACAACGGCGCGGGAGTTCCCGGGGCGTAGGTCGCCGGGATGCCGACTTCGCAGGCGGCGGGCTGGTGGTCGTGCATCTCCCCGAGTTCCGGAAAATCGAGCGTGACCACCGTGCCGGGAACGATGTCCGGACCGGGCTTCTCGACGGCGAGAAGAGGCACAAGACCAAGCAGGAAAATCAGGGGGAGCCGAGTCATCGTGTTTTTCAATGTTGGTGGTGTTTGGCGACCAAGTCTCCGATCCAGTGATTAATGGCGGCTCGCCCGTCCGGTCCGAGTCCATGGGCCGAGTCGGGGAGGGCGATAAACGTGGCCAGCGCTCCGGAGCGCTGGAGGTTCCAGCAAAACCAGCCGGACCAGACGATGCTGGGCGATTTCTGCCCGTAGACGACCAACACCTGTTTGTCCTTCGCGTTGGGAATGTCGTTTGCGACCGGCTGCATGCCGCCCTCGTGGATGACGAAGGCGGTGAAGTAGTCGGCGACCCCCGGCCAGGCCCTGTCCAGGGCGAATCCGATCAGATGCCCTCCGTTGCTCGTGCCGGCGACCACACGCAGGGCCGGGTCGATGTTGGGCACGCGTTCGCGCACGCGCTCCAGCATGGCGCGTTGAAATTCCCAATGGGCTTCCAGAGTGCCGTCCTTGGCGGCGGCGCGGACGTCCTTGCCGTCCGGATACGGAAGGGCGACGACCACGAATTTGTCGGAATCCACCAGATCGTGAGCGTTCGCGACCAGATGCGAGCCGCGGCCGCCGGAGAGCCAGACCAACAGGGGGCTGGGTTTTCCCGGGGCGTAGTCGCGCGGTATGCTGACCTCGCAGGCCGCGTCGAGCCCATGGTGCATCTTCCCGAGTTCGGGAAACTCCAGCGTAAGGACGGTGCCGGGGAGCGGATCGGTGGGGGATGCGTCCGCGGCCAGACGGGCGGCGAACACGGTCAGTGCGGTAATCAGCAGGTGGAGCTTCATGGGGATAGTTGACGGGCAAGAAACATCCGAGCGGCTTCCTCGGCCTCGGGGGCCGGGGTGTGGTTGGGGTCGGGCCATTCCGACCATTCCACGGGAACGCCCGCGTGGCGGAGCCGTGCGACGAGGTCGACTTGCTGGATGTATCGACGCCGGGCCCGGGGCATGTCGATGTCGTCGAGCGGATTGGCCGCGACCCAGTAGCGGATGTGGCGTTGTGAGGAGGGGGCGGAGAGGCCGGTCTCGTTCAGTCGCGCCACGCCCCAGTTGCTGTTGATCACGCTGACGGCGGCGACACGGTCCGGTTTCCATGCGGCGAAGTGGGTGGCGAAGCCTCCTCCGCTGGTTTGCCCGTGGACGAGCAGCTTGTCGGCGTTCAGCGGGATGCGCCTGCCGATTTCGTCGATGGCGCGCAGCACGGCGTCGCCGGACCACGCTTGGGCGTAGCGCTGGTGGGTGAATGCATGGTCGTGCCGAAACGCATAGTCGCTGGTGGTGAACCGCGGGGCGACGAGCACGAGGTGATGTTCGTCGGCGAACCGGCTCCAGGCGCTGCCGGCGGAGAGATGATGGAGTGGATCCTCGTTTGTGGTGGGCGCGAGTATGAGGACGCGGGGCGCCGCCCGGGCGCTTTGATCAAGTCCGGCCGGGGGCTGGCGGTAGTAGACGCAGAGGGAGGGGTTGTCGGCGTTGACGGTGGGCACGGAAACATGACTCACGCGATCGGGGAGACTGGCGCGGGCCGGATCGAAGCGCAGGTCGACGACCAACCGGGATAATCGCGCGGCCAGATCGGCTTCGTTGTGCATGTAGTCGTGGCTCTGATGGTAGCAATCGAGCGGTTCGTTGGCGACGAGCGCCAAGCCGCGGGCCGCATTTTCCAACGCCTCGGGTTTGCGGCCGGAGACATGCTGCGTCTGGGCGAGTCGAAACAGGGAGTTTGCGACCAATGTCCGACGCTGTCTGTCCGCATCGGCATCAACCGGCAGGGCCGACAGGCGACGGAAGAGGCTCTCGGCGGCGTGGTATTCACGCCCGTAGAGAAGGGCCAATGCCAGGTCGAAATGCTGGTTGGCCTGCTTCGCGTCGGGGTCCTCGGGCATGGCTTGCAGGATCGGCTCAAGGCAACGGACGAGCAGGGCTGCGCGGTCGACGGCTGAAAAGGCCTTCTCGGTTTCCCAGCGCAACGCGAGCCACCACCAGTTGTATGGATTGGCCGGTTTGCCGTTTTGGGCGATGAAGCCGCTTTCGCGTCGGCGAAGTTTGTCCTCGATGACCGCCGTGTCCGGCAACCACAGGAGCGAGTCATCCAGCAGGTCCGCGTGCCTGGCCATGACCAGCTCGCGGGTGATTTCCCTTAGTTCGTGGGTGTTGCTGTTGTAGTTGGTGACGGGGCGGACGCTTTTGACTTGGTCAAATGCGGCGAGCATGCGGTCGCGAATCTGGTCGAACCGCCGTTCGTCGACCACCTCGGACAAGCGATTGTTGCCGATGCCCGCGAGCAAACCCATGGCCATGTATTGGGTGTGACGCAGTGAATCATAATCGGTGAGCGTGGTGAATTCGTGCACGATGTTGTCGACGGCATAGTCGATGCAGGCGAACCAGTGGTCGTTTCGCACGGCTTCGCCGTCGGGCCCCTCCAAGAGCCCGACCGCCGCGGCCTCCGCATTGGTCAATGCGCGCACGATCCGGTTGGTGAGCGTGCGGGTGCGTGGAAACTGCGAGAGCCATGCCGGCTCGCAGAAACGTTCGGATTTGAGATAGGCGTTCAGCGTGAGTTGCGCGCGGGCATTGCGGGTGAGGTCGGCGCCGCTCAGACCCAGCAGGGGGTTTGGGAGCAATCGGTAACGCTTGAACTCGAGCCGCAGTCTGCCGTCCGCCGACCAGACGAGATCTCCCGCCTCGAAGGGGATGGCGGCCTTTGTATCCGGGGCGGCTCCGCCGTCCTCGTGGTTGCCGGTGGCGATCTCCGCCAAGAGCGCGAGCCCGGTGATCGCCTTGGAAAGCTCGTCCCGGATGTCCGGCATGAGGTCCGGCCGGGCCTTGAGCTCCTCGCCGAGGTCACTGCACATGCGGACGGTTTCGGCAGGCGGGCGTTCCGCCTGTCCGTAAAAAACCAAGTAGTAGCGGGCGAGCAGGCCCGGCCCGTCGTCGGCCCGCTGGCGGGCGAGGTCCTCCAACGCGCCAAGCGGTTCCAGCGATCGGCCGGAAAACACACGGGCTCCGTCGTGCGGATCGCGATGGTCCAGAGCCCGCATCAGCTCAAGCCAGCGGCGTTGGGTATGGCCGGCGGGAAGCCGCGATATCAGATAGTCGCGACGGCCGTGGTCGATGAAGCTGGCGAGCGGTTCGTCATGGAGGCCGGCGCCTCGGGTCGCTGCCAACGGAGAGTCTGGGGCGAGCCGCATGAGCCGCAGCCGCAGAACCTCGGCCTCGTCGCCATCGGCCGCGATCAGCCTTGCGGTGACTTCCTCCGGTGACTCGGCCATGGCGGGGCCGTCTGCTTTGCGCGCCTCGAACTTCGGGGTCGTCAATTGGTCGGGCTTGGGCCAATGCCTCAGCCAGTCGTTCAGATCGTCGTTACGGGTCGCGGCATCGTCATGCAAATCCAGGCTCCGGGTCAGGGGCTCCAGCAGTCCGAACGAGTCGCGCAATGTCCATCGGATCATCAGCCGGTCCTCGCCTTGAACGAGCCTGCCGCTGAGCATGAATCGCGTGAGCATGCTGGGGGCGTTGGAAATGTCCCTGCCGGGTTCGGCGTTTTCCAGACTCATCCAGTCGTATTCACGGCGCAGGCGTTGCAGTTGCTCGGGCAGTCGCAAGCCGATCTCCGGACGGCGGGCAAGGGCGCTGGCCGTGACCGCCGACAGGTCCAAGGCGAGCGGCTGAAGCGAATCGGGCGACTGTATGCCCAGAAAGGCGACGCCGTCGGTGGCGGTGACGTGGCCGGTGGCGGCATGCAGGTTTTCCAGAAACTCCGTGTCTAGGTAGCGTCTGATGGCGCTGCCGACGGTTTGCATTCCGAGCGCATCATAACTGCGCGCTGCCCACTCGTAGGCCTGGCGAAACCGGCCGTTGAGCCGGTAGGCGCGGGTAAACTCGATGATCGCCCCGGCATAGTCGCCGCCGTCATGGCGTCCGATTCCTCGATGATAGGGCGCGAGGGCTTCGATCTCAACCTGGGGCAGGTAAACGGAGAAGGGTTGCTCCTGCGCGCGCCCGAGCAGCGGGAGCACCCAGGATTGCAGGCGATTGGTCTCGTCGGGGTCGTCGGCCTGAAGGGGAGTCACACCGAGCACCACGCCGTCGCGGGCGCGCACCAGTCTGGCGTCGCGGGCGGAGAGTTCTATCCAGTGGTCGAGACCCAGCAGCATGCCGTCGGCGGGCGCGGCGCGAAAACCGCGGGCGGCGTCGTTACCTTCGACGGCAAGCGCTTGGGTGAGGGTGCGGTCGACGACCAGAATGTTCTCATCGGCCAACGCACTGCGCAGTCGGGCGGCGAGCGTGAAAAGCGCGGTGTCGCCTATGGCGGAATCGGCTTCCACCACGGCGATGCGAGAGCCCCGTTTCTGGGAATCTCGCGAGGCCGCGATGTTGTCGAGCAGATGGGCGGCGGCGGTGGCCAGGGGAGCGCAGTCGGCTTGGCTGACGGCATCCGCGGCCAGCGAACCGAGGTCACGGCCGGACGCGGCGTCAATCAGGGTGATGATCCAGTGTCGGTCGGTGACCTGACGGAAGTGCAGGTAGTGGTCGACGTTGACCGGCCGTGCCGGGCTCGCCGTGGTCTCGCGCTCGCGCCACAGGCGGGCGAGTTCGGTGCGCTCGACGATCTCGGTCGCGGGGCGGACCTCGGTGAGGGCGGCGGTGAGGACGTCTTGCCAGAGTGAGGTGTCGCCGTCACCCGACACCGAAACGGCCACGCGCTGGGCCGTGCAGGTTGCGGATGTAACCAGCAGTAGGAATGCAAACCAACGCATGGCGTCGATGACGGCGCGGTTACTCGACGATGCGCAGGTCGACGACCGTGACGACGGCGGAGGCGGCCTTGCGGGAGGCGAGCACCTCGGGCTCCTCACGGAACTCGCCGAGGTCGCGTTTGATTTCGAACCCGAGCTCGGCGCCGGGCTTCAAGGTGCCCCGCAGTTGCGAGAAGGTGGAGCTGACGTCGATGAGCTTGCCGGTGGCGTCCTTGAAGGAGACGTTGAAGTTCACGTCGCTGATGGTGCGGTCGGAGTCGTTGCGCAGGGTGCCGATGACGCGTTCCTGGTGCTTTTGCTGGCCGGCGACGATGCTCTGGTTGGTGATCACGAGCTTCTCGATGACGGCGAGCTCGGCTTTGGCTTTTTCGTTCTGGCCGGAGTTGAACCCTTCCTGGATGCCGCCGGACACTGATGACGAGAGGCCCTCGGCAATGCGGGTGACGGCGGTCTTGCCGTCGGCGTCCTTGGCGGCGGTGGCCTTTTCGAGTTCGGCGATGATGTCGTCGACTCCCGAGGAGGGCTGGAGCATGGCGCCGGCTGCGACGATGGCGCTTGCGATGATGAGGGCGGGGATGAGGTTGTGCTTCATAAATCGGAACAATGGCGGGGAGGTTACTTGACCAGCAGTGGCACGAGGCGGTCGGCGAGTTTGAGGGCGGCGTTTTCGAGCGCCTTCTTGCCGGCGCTGTGCTCGGCGATGTCGATGGCGACGTCCATCTGGCGGTCGGTGCTCACGAACTTGCCGCCGGCGTCCTTGACGACGACCTCGATGCGGGCACGACAGGAGACGAGATTGCCGCGGCGCATGCCGAGTTCGCTGAAGGCCTCGCCGGTGATGGTGACGAGATCGGTGCGCGAGCGGCTGTCCTCAACGGGCACCACCTCGAAGCCGACCTCCTTCAACACGATCATGAGCTCGGTCTGCGCGGCCGGGTCGATCACGGGGCGAGCGAGGTGTTGCTCGGTGATGGCGATGCTGACGGGGGGTAGTCTTTTACCGGATACGAGCGCTTTCAGACGCTCGACCCGGGCGTCCCAGGTCTCGACGTCGGCGACAAGGGCGTCGCCTTGCTTGGCGAGCACGTCGGCGATTTTCCCGGAAAGGTCGGCGACTGGCGCGTCGAGGTCGGTCAGCGAACGTCCGGTGACGAGCGCGCCGAAGACACGGCCGGTCTCGGTGCTCATGACCTTGGCGACGATGTAGCCCTTGCCGCCGGTCTCGAAGACGCGCCCGGACACGATGACCTTGGCGCCGACGAGCTGACCGATCCTGGCGGCGGTGTCGGGGGTGACGTTGCCCGAAAGGCCGAGTTCCTGCTCGCCGAGGAGCTTGTCGATCTCCTGTCGCTCGACGAGGAACACGTCGGGCGAGGCGGAGAGGTGGGCGTTGAGCAGCACGGCGACTTCGGCGCCGGTTTTCTCGAGGGAGCGTTCGCCGGCTTGGAAATCGAAGACGGCGAGCGGGAGCGGGTCGGCGGCGTGGGCGGCGGTGGCGATGACGCAGGTCGTCAGCGCGACGAGCGAACGGATGGTGGTGGACAGTTTCATGGCGGGCGGTGGTGAGTGGTGAGGGTGGATCAGCGGACGGCGGGCGTGAGTGCGGTGAGCAGGAGTTGGAACAACGTCTCCCGCGCCTGCGGATTGTCGGCGAGGAGCGGAAAGAGCGGCAGGGTGAGTTTGCAGACGACGCCATCGGCGCGCGTGGTGACGTGCACGCCGGGCAGGAGCGCGGGGTCGTCGACGGCGACGATCAATTGGCCGGTCGCGTCGGATGAGGTCAGGCGGCGCCAGTCGTCGGGATCGGAGAGCTCTCCCAACAAGATTTCGTTGTCGCGCAACCGGCGCGGGGCGTCCGGCCCGACGTCCTCGTAGCGCAGGCCGAGGCTGTCGAGGTGATCGCGCAGCTCGGAGGATCGTCCGCAGACGAGCAGTTGCCGCCGGGAAGACTTGAGCAGATGGGCGAGGTCGGGCCGGTCCGCGGCTTTGGCGGCGGGGGGAAACACCATGATCGACCAAATCGTTTGGTCCGAGAGTCGGAGAAGCAGTCGGGTGATCCGGGCGACCTCCGGCGCGGTGAACCGCACCAGGCACAGGCGCGCGTCGCGGGGCGACGTTTCCAAGGTCACGGGCACATTGAGCGGCGCGGCCACCACGCCGCCGATTTGCACCAGCTGCGCGCCGAGGGAGGCCGGATCGCTGCCGGGCATGAGCAGCATCTCCATGACGACGTGTTCGCCGGATTGCACGGGCAGGGCGGACGAGGTCCAGACGCGCTCGGGCGTGCCGACGAGTTTGAGCGCCTGGGCTTCGACAGCCAAGGGAACGGCGAGCAAGGCGGCGAGCAGGAGCGGCTTCATAGCGCGGAGAGAGGAGTCGCGCGGATGTTCCAGCCGGCGACGGGGCGCGGGGCGGAGGTCGACCAGACGAAGTCGGCTCCGGCGATGACCACCTGGCCGTCGGCGGTGAGCAGCGGCGAGAAATCGAGCGTGCCGGCGGCGAGCCTCAGGCTGACGTCGCGTCCGCTGTAGCTGAGCACGCGCAGGCGTTGGTTGTCGCGGGAGAGCTCGATGACCACGGCCTGGTCGGCGGCGTTCACGGCGGATCCGCGCTCGGCGAGGTCGAGCTCGGTGGCTCCGTCACGGATGACGACGGCGTTGATGCGTCCGGGGAACACCTCGTCGAGCTGCGCGAGCAACTTCAGGTCGGTGGCGGAGAGCGCGGGCACCGACGCCTCCGGCGCGGGGGCGCGGAGTGCGAGCAGGACGACGAGGCAGGCGGCGGAAAACGCGGCCGCGACGGGGAACATCCAGGCCGTCCGTATCCGATTTATTGATACGTAGGCGCGGGAGGAGGCGGCCGCGATGGTCGCCCGATGCAGCGCGCGGTCCGCGGCCTCGGGGGAGGGAGCGGGCGGGCGCAGGGCGGACAGGCGGTTCTTGAGATCGTGGTCAGTCATGGGAACCGAGCAGTTTGCGGAGTTTGGATTTTGCGCGAAACAACCGCCAGGAGACGGTCGACTCGGCGCAGCCGAGCACGCGGGCGGCCTCGGCGTGGTTCAGGTTTTCGTAAAACACGAGGTTGATGACCTCGCGGTGGGCCAACGGGAGGGCGCCGAGCGCGGCGCGGATTTCGTCGTGCCGGTCGTGCGCGGCGTCGGGACGGGAGGCCATCCCGGCGGGCATGGCCTCGGCCTGCAGGGCGGTGTCGAGGCGTTCGCGGCGCTGCCGTTGGCGCAGTCGGTCGCGGGCGCGGTTGGTCGCGATGGCGTAGAGCCAGTTTTTGAAGGAGGCCTGGCCGCGAAACGATCCGAGGGCCCGGGCGGCCTGGATGAAGGTTTCCTGCGCGATGTCCTCGGCCTCGGCGCCGCACAGGCAGAGGCGGTAGGCGAAGGCGTGGATGTTGCCGTAGTGGCGGTTGAAGAGGGTCGAAAAGGCCTCCGGGCAACCCTCTGCCGCCGGCTGTAGCAGGGCGGCATCGCTCTCGGTGAGAGAACTGCCTTCGCTGCGCGAGGGAGGTAGGGTTGTGGAGGCGGCCGATGGCATGGGGCTGGATTGCAGGTGTAGACGCCGCAAGACAGCCGATCCTTGGACTTTTTTTTCGGTGTGCCGAGTTAGGAAACGGCTCAGAGCGGGACGGCGCCGGGGTTTTCGCCGGCGTCGACGCGGCGTTTGAGGTCGCGCGCCTCGATGTTCTGGACGTGGCCGTCGGCGAAGAGGTAGTTGGCCGAGCCGGACAGGCGGTCGGCGGCGCGCTCGCCGCGGCGGTGGCGGTCGACCTCGACGTCGGCGAGCACGCCGAACCAGTTCGTCCATTCGGCGCAGTGGGCGTGGTCCCAGCCCCGGCTTGGGCGGCGGTCGTCGGACGCGTTGAAGAGGATCATGGTCCGGCCGGGGTGCGGGATCAGGTTGACGTGGTTGTAGGGGGGCATGCCGTCCTCGGGGTCGAAGACGATGTCGTTGAGCGTGTAGCTGGTGAGGCCGTCGGTCTCGAGGATGCGCTTTTGGCGGGTTTCGTTGTCGGCCGGGCAGACTCGCACGGCGTCCGTGTCGCCGAGGTAGGGCGCGAGTTGGTAGATCCAGCTTTCGTAACGGCCGTTCGCCATGGACGCGGTGGTGTGCGCGGTGGGCGGGAGCTTGCCGCGGTGATCGGCCGCGTAGGCGAGCAGGGCCACGCCGATCTGGCGCATGTTGGACGAGCACTGGGCGCGGTGGGCCGCCACGCGGACCTGGCCGAGCACGGGAATCGTGATCGCGGCCAGGACGCCGATGACGGCCACCACGACGAGCAGCTCCACCAGCGTGAAGCCACGCCGGTGGAGCCGGGGAGTTGTTGGGCGGAAGCCGGGCACGGGATGAAATCAGGCGCGGCGTTGGCGACGCAGGGCGACGAGGCCGAGCGAGGCGAGACCGGCGAGCGCGGCGGCCGAGGAGGGCTCGGGAATCGCGCCGGCCTGGAAGCCGAACGTGCCGGTGCCGGTGACGAGACCGTCGACGATGTGCTCGCCGGTCCAGGTGAAGGTCAGCTCGTAGTAGCCGGGATCCGAGAAGTAGAAGGCGGCGTGGGCGTGGCCCGAGGCGACGTCGAAGATCCACTCGTTGGTCGAGCCGCCGAAGGTGGAGAACAACGCGCTGCCGCCGCTGATGAGCGCGAACTCGCCGGGGTTGGCGCCGCTCCAGCCGGTGAGCTCGATGGTGATGGACTCGCCGACCCAGTCGGTCTCGATGCCGACCTCCTCGGTGGCCCAGCCGAGGTTGGGCTGGAAGGTGCTGTTGCCCATGCGGAACACGTCGGTGCCCTCGGCGACGCCCAGCCAGGTGGCGGAGCCGGTCGGCGCGGCGAAGGTGGAGGTGGTCCAGGCGATCAGTCCGTTGGGCGCGTATTCGGCTTCCGATGACAGGGTGACGCCGTCGACGACCGCGCCGGAGCCGATGTGCCAGTGGGGTTCGAATTCGCCGGAGCCGACTTCGTAGGCGATGCCGATGTCGCCGTGACCGGCGGTGTAGTAAACGGCCTGGGCCTGGACGGACGCGGCGAGGACGAGGGACGCGGTCGCGAGGAGCGCGGAGGAGAGGGAGGACTTGAAAAACATGATGATGAAGAAACTGAAGTTGAATGAATGCGATGAAGGCGCGGTCGGTGGACGCGCGCGGTTTATGGGCGCGGCAAGGCCGGGAAGGGATGGCGGGCACGCGTGCCCGTCTCATGGTGCGCGCGAAGCGGAGGGCGCGTGCGTGCGGTGTGCATGCATCGCTCGGGGCGGGCAGGAGTGCCCGCCCTCCGGTGGCGGCGTCGGGTGTTCAGCAGGAAGCCGGCGGCGCCTGCGACCAGGGCAGCAAGTGGCTGGTGGAGTCCGGCAGTGGCCGGTCACTCGCGAAAGCGGGGCAAACCTCGGGCCGGGCGACGGGCAACGCGACCGCGTGCAGCAGGCCTTGCGCGAACAGCGTGACCGCGCAGTCGTGCGCATCGGTTCCCTCCGTCGTGGCGGAAGAGTCGTCGTGCGAGTGAGGCGTGTTGTCGCAGGCCGCCGCGGTCGTCAAATGATGCAGGCCGTCATGCAGCGCCGGGCTGTGCGCGGCGGCGCCGAGCAGCATCACGAGCAGCGCGCACACGACCGCGAACACGCGCGCCCAGGGGGCGGCGGCGAGGCGGTCGGTTGGGCGGCGTAGGCTCATGGGTGTGGCGGGCGAAACTTGCACCTTAGCAAAGTCGTCAAGGGGTCTGACGGGGTGTTTTGAAAAAACATCAAAATATCGCCGGGCTTGCGCAGGTCGGCTGATCGACGCAGGGTGATGTCCCATGAAATCCACCGCGCAGTCTGGCCTTGCTCTTGTTGCCGTTGTTGTCGGCGCGGGCTGGTGGCGCGCGTCGACGTGGCGATGGTGACGCTCGTTTGAGCGGGTCGTTAAGCGACCAAAGCCATCCGCACGTCATCCGAACCCGACTCAAATCCGAGCCGGGTTTTTTAGCGCCCGGCGAGTTCGACCGCTCGGTCGGCGGGCGCGCAACGCACGAACCAAACGGGTCGGGGACGCCCCGTTCCACCTTCAGATTTCATTCATCATGCAGACCACAATTTTTCCTCTCCCTTCGTTTCAACTCTCCTCGGTCGCGTTCTTCGGACGCGGTTTTGAGGAATACGTTTCCATGTTCGACCTTGATGCCGACGCGTTGCGCGGGCGGCGGGTGCTCGATGTCGCCGCGGGTCCGTCGGCCTTCACCGCGGGGGCCAACGCGCGCGGCATCGACGCTACGGCGGTCGATCCGCTTTACGGCCTGTCGCCGGATGCGTTGACTACACATGCGTTGATCGACCATCGACGCGTGGTCGCCGAGATGCGGCGCAAGCCGGAGCTGTTTCAACGTGGCACGTTTGGCTCGATCGACGAGGCGGTGGCGGCGCGGGCGGAGTCGGCGCGTTTGTTTCTGCGCGATTACGAGGAGCACTTCGTGCACGGGCGTTATGTCGGCGGCGCGTTGCCCGAGCTGCCGTTTGCGGACGGCGCGTTCGACACGGTGCTGTGCGCGCATCTGTTGTTCATCTACGCGCGCCAGCTGGATTTGGATTTCCATCTGGCGGCGTGCCGCGAGCTGGCGCGCGTGTCGCGTGGTGAGGTGCGTATCTATCCGGCGGCGGGCGCGGACGGACAACCGTATCCAGAGATTGACCGTCTGCGCGCGGAGCTGGCGGCGCTCGGTATCGCGTTGGAGACGCGCCCGGTGCCGCACCGGTTCTTCGTCGGCAGCGGCACGATGCTGGTGCTCAGCTCTCGGCGGCGGTGAGTTTTTCGACGGCTCCTTCCCAGGCGGCGGTGGCCTGCTGGAGTTGGTCGACGATGGTGCTCAGCTCGAGGTTGAGGTGGTGGAACTTGCCCTTGTCATTGTAGGTCTCGGGAGCCTCGAGCTGCGCGGTGACCTCCGACTGGCGTTCCTCCAGCGCGGTGACCTCGGCCTCGAGGCGCTCAACCTCGGCGCGGAGTTTTTTGATCTCGTTGGCCGTGGGTTTGGAGGTGGCTGACGACGCGGCGACGGGCTTGGGCTCCTCCTTCTTGGCGGCGCCCTTCATGGAGTCGGGGCGGGCGTCGGTGAAGCCGGCGGTGAGGGCCTCGCGGGCGTTGGTGGCCTTGGACTTTTCGAGGTAGTAGTCGTAGTTGCCGGCGTAGGGGGTGAGGCGGCCGCTGTGCACGTGGAGCACGCTCTCGGCGAGTGAGCGGATGAAGTGCACGTCGTGGGAAATGAAGACCAGCGTGCCCTCGTATTGCTTGAGCGCCATGATCATCGCGTCGATCGAGGCGATGTCCAAGTGGGTCGTCGGCTCGTCCATGAGGAGGAGGTTGGGCGGATCGACCAGCAGGCGGGCGAGGTTGAGGCGGGACTTTTCGCCGCCGGAGAGCACGGAGACTTTTTTGAAGACGTCGTCTTTGCGGAAGAGGAAGGCGCCGAGGATGGTGCGCGCGCGCTGTTCGCTGAGGTCGTTCTCGGCGGTGCGCAGGATCATCATGTTGTCCAGCACGGTGGCGTCGGGGTTCAGCGTGTCGGTGCGGTTCTGCGCGAAGTAGCCGGCGGTGACGTTGGCGCCGAGTTCGCGTTCGCCGCCTTGGATCGGCACGGCATCGGCGAGGATTTTCAGGAGGGTCGATTTGCCGGCGCCGTTGGGGCCGACGAGCACGATGCGCTGGCCGCGTTCGGCCTGGAAGTTGAGGTCCTCATACACCACGTGGGAGCCGTAGGCCTGGCGGACGTTTTTGAGTTCGATGACCTTGAGGCCGGAGCGGGGGGGCTGGGGAAAGCGGAAGTTGACGCGCTTGAGCTCTTCCTCGGGGGATTCGACGGCGTCTTCCTTGAGGCGCTCGATCTGCTTTTCCTTGGACTTGGCGCGGGAGGCCATGGAGGCCTTGGCGCCGAAGCGGTCGACGAACTTCTGGAGGTGGGCGATCTCGCGCTGCTGGTTCTTGAAGGCGGCGGCCTGCTGCTCCTTGCGGGCCTCCTTCTCGACGAGGAAGTTGTCGTAGTTGCCGTGGTAGTAGTGGAGGGTGCCGGAGCGAAGCTCGAGCATGCCGGTGCAGAGCGCGTTGAGAAAGGCGCGGTCGTGGGAGATGACCACGAGGCCGCCGGGGTAGCGGGTCAGGTAGTCCTGAAACCAGAGCAGGGCCTCGAGGTCGAGGTGGTTGGTCGGTTCGTCGAGCAGCAGTAGTGCCGGTTCGGATACGAGCAGACGGGCGAGGTGAGCGCGCATGATCCAGCCGCCGGAGAAGGACTTGGCGGGCTTCTCGGCGTCGCCTTCCTTGAAGCCGAGGCCGGCGAGGATCTTGCGGGCGCGGGGCTCGAGGGTGTAGTCGATGTCCCACTCGTCCTCGGTGGGTTCGAGCAGGGCGTTGTTGGTGGCGAGCTGGAGGATGGTCTCGTCGCCGACGGGGGCGGACTCCTGCGGCAGGAAGCCGTAGTCGGCGCCGCGCTCCCACTCGATGGTGCCGGTGTCGGGCTT
>JAUWBF010000151.1 GCA_030601755.1 Verrucomicrobiota bacterium
GCTCTTCGTCTCGGCCAAGGTCTCGCAGTTCGCCCTCCTCCCGCAGGGCCAGCCCGAGCGCGACAGCCGCGTGCTCAACATGGTCGCCAAGATGGACGAGCTCGGCTTTGGCAACTGCACCAACCAATACGAGTGCTCCGCCGCCTGCCCCAAGCTCATCAGCCACGACTTCATCGCCAAGATGAACAGGGACTACATCGCCGCCAGCTTCCGCTCCGCCTTCAAGGCCAAGCCCGCCGCCAGCAGCGGTGGTGCCTGATCTCAAAAGTCGCGCACGCGAAAAACACTCCCCCCTATATGCCCGAGCCGCCGGTTTCACGCCCGGCGGCTCTTTTTTTACGAGGCGATGTAGGGGCCTCGCTCGCGAGGCCCGTTCGACGTGTGCTGTTTGGACCACCGTCCTTTCCACGCTTGCGCATCACGGGCCTCGCCAGCGAGGCCCCTACACCGTCAAGCGGCCCATCCGATTTCCTGATGCCCCTCCCCCGCAACTGCGATTACCGGTCGTGACGCCGCCCGCGGTAGGCTGTGGACATGAAACTCCTGTCCGTCCTCCGCCGCTGCGTCGTCGGTCTCACGCTCTGGAGCCTGCCCTCTGGAGAAACCCGCTCCGCCTCATCCAGCCGCCGCCTCTTCATCAACGGCAAGCTCATCACGCTGCCGGCCTTGTCCTGCCTGAAGAAGTAGCGCAGGCTTCCAGCCTGCCATCGTTTATAAAAATGCAGGCTGGAAGCCTGCGCTACTCGCTCTGCCAACGCATGGAACTCTACCAACTCCGCTCCTTTGTCACCGTGGCCCGGGAAGGCAGCATCGCCCGCGCGGCCGAGCGGCTATCCAGCAGCGCGCCCGCGGTCAGCGCCCACATCAAGGCGCTCGAGGACGAACTCTCCGTGCGACTCTTCGAGCGTAGTCCCGCCGGCATGACGCTCACTCGCGCCGGCGAGGACCTCTGGGACGAAGCCGAGACCGTGCTCAACGCCTCCCGTCGCCTCGTGCAGCGCGCGGACGAACTTCGCGGACGCCTCCAAGGCTGCCTGCGGCTCGGGCTCAACAACGAGTTCGAGACCATCCGCGCCCCCGAGCTGTTGGCCGACCTCGCCAAGACTCACCCCGAACTCTCCTTCGCCACCGTTTACGGCAGCAGCGGCAACATCACCCAGGGCCTGATCGGCCGCGACCTCGACGTCGGCTACTTCGAAGGCCCGCACGACACCACACTCCTCACCGGCCACCCCATCGAGGAACGCCAGGTCGTGATCGTCTATCCGCGTGTTTGGAACACCTCGCTCGACGACCTCGACCTCGCCGCGCTCCTGCGCCACCCGTGGGTCTTCGTCCGCCCCGAGTGCTCCCACTACGGGCTCTTTCACAAGGTCTTGGCCGAAGCCGGGCTCACCCACGAACCCCGTTTCCGCGTCAACGAGGATCTGAACGCGCTCAACCTCGTGGCCGAGGGCCTCGGCCTGTCGCTCGCAGCGGAAAACCAGCTCGTCCTGCACCCGCGCCGCGACGAACTCCGCGTCTGGCCGCATTTCCGACGTTCGCTGACCTTGCACTTTGGATACCGAATCGACCGGTCGGATGATCCGCTTGTCACGCAAGCCCTTGAGGCCGTGAGTCGCGTCTGGAACCTGCCGTCTTCGACGCCCGTTCGCTGAGCGCCAGGCGCGGAGGGGCGACGAAACCTCAGAACATCGAGATCGCCTTGGCGCTCTCGACCACGATCCAGGCCAGACCGGCCGCCGCGGCGGCGGTGGCCAGCGAGCGCACCAGTTTCTGGCGGCGCAGGCGGGCATCGTAGCGGTCGGAATCCCGACCGGAAAGGC
>JAUWBF010000148.1 GCA_030601755.1 Verrucomicrobiota bacterium
GTCTTCATCGTCGGCGAGCCGGCGGCCTACGGCATGGCCGTGCGCAACAACGAGGCCCGCGACCGCACCACACACCTGAAGCAAAAGATCGCGGCGACTGCGGGTCAGACTTACTGAGTTTTAACGCAAAGACGCAAAGGCTCGAAGATCGCAAGGCGTCACCGGTCCTTTAAGCGCCGAAGGTGAAAGCCATCGTCTTGGCAAATGTCGCCATTTTCGCTGCTCCAACTTTGCGACCTTTGCGTCCTCGCGCCTTTGCGTTAAAACTCCGCCCTGCTCATCCTCCCTCGCACACTCACCTCGCGCCCCCACTCCCATGAAACACCGCCTCTTCGGAAAACACTCCTTCAACTGCTCGGAAATCGGCTTCGGTGCCTGGGCCATCGGCGGATCGTGGGGCGACCAAAAAGACGCCGACTCGCTCGCCGCGCTCAACCGCGCGCTCGACCTCGGCTGCAACTTCATCGACACCGCCGCCGGCTACGGCAACGGCCGCAGCGAGAAGCTCATCGGCCAGGTCCTTCGTGATCGCGCCGCCGCCGGCAAAACCGGCAAGGTTTTCGTCGCCACCAAGACCCCGCCCACCGGTCCCGGCGGTTGGCCGCCCTCTCCCTACTGCCTGGCCGACGAGCGTTATCCCGAGGACTACCTGCGCGAAAACCTCGCCACCCGCGCCGCCAACCTCGGCGTCGAAAAGGTCGACCTGCTCCAATTCCACACCTGGACCCGCGCCTGGAACCGCAACCCCACCCCGTTCAAGACGCTCCGCAAATTGCAGGCCGAGGGCCTCGTCGGCCTGATCGGCGTCTCCACGCCCGAGCACGACCAGAACAGCGTGATCGATCTCATGCGCGGCGGCTGGATCGATTCCGTGCAGGTCATCTACAACCTCTTCGAACAAGAACCCGCCGCCGAGCTGCTCGACGTCGCCCAAGAATGCGGCGTCGGCGTGATCGTGCGCGTCGCCTTCGACGAGGGCGTGCTCACCGGCAAGTTCACCACCGACACCACGTTCGGCGAGGGCGACTTTCGCGCCGGCTACTTCGCCGGCGACCGCCTCGCCCGCGCCGTGAAACGCGCCGACGAAATCAAGCCCGACCTCAAGGGCAGCGGCTTCTCGATGCCGCAGGCCGCGCTCAAATTCGTGCTCGCCCACCCCGCCGTGTCGACCGTCATCCCCGGCATCCGCAACGTCGCCCAGGCCGAGGCCAACTGCGGCGTCAGCGATATGCCCGACCTCTCTGCCGAATTGCTTAAAACGTTGCGCCGCCACAACTGGCGCCGCGCCTTCTGGTATGGCGGGAAGTGACGTCGCGCTCGGCGACGCCACCCCTTCGGTATGAAATCATTCAATCTCCGAAGGCATATTTTCTGCTTGGTTGTATGAATAAAACTACCTATTCGCAATGGGGTCAGTCGCCTAAATCAACCATAACTATTCCTTAGCAATGAGCCAGATAGCCACCGCCTTGGCCAAGGCCAAGGAGCGCCCGGGAACCCAGGCGCCGTTCATGACCGGAGCTCCCGCCCGTCCGAGCGCCGCCGCAGTCGCGGCGAAGAAACGTTTCTCCGCCAATATCGTTTGGGGAATCGTGCTCGCGTGCAGCATCGGCACCGCCGGCACCGTTTTCTGGATGTCGAGGAACACCAAGGAAGTCGCCGTTGCCAGCGCACCCTCGCAGGTATCCGACGTCATCGCGCCCGTGTCCGCGCCCTCCCCCGGCGTCATTGCCGCCGGCACCCCGACCACGCCCGCCGCCGCGCTCGCGCGCATGACCCGCAACGAGTCCGCCGTGCGCCAGCTCAGCATCAGCGCCGTGCTCCCCGGCGAGCAGCCGCGCATCATGGCCAACGGCAGGGTCTATCACGTCGGCGACATCATTCTCCCCCCCGAGATCAGCTTCGCCGGCACCGACAACGGCCAGCTCGTCTTCACCGACCTCGCCGGCAACCGCTTCACCCGCCGGTTCTGAGCCCGCGCCACGTGGCCGATTGCCCGGACTGCGCGGCAAAACGCTCCCCGTTTACCGTGGCCCGATGCGTGAGCCGAGGGACGTTCACTCCGCCACCGCGAGCTGGCCGCAGCCGGCCGCGATGTCGATGCCGCGGCGCTGACGCACCGTGCTCGGCAGGTCGTAAGTCGCCAGGATGTCCTGAAATTTGCGCGCGGCCTCGCTCCGGCTGGGCGCGCCGTCGTAGCCGTTGGTCGGGTTGAGCGGGATCAGGTTCACCTGCGCCTGCATGCCCTTGAGCAACGAGCCAACCGCGTGGGCTTGGTCGGGACCGTCGTTCTTGCCCTCGATCAA
>JAUWBF010000016.1 GCA_030601755.1 Verrucomicrobiota bacterium
CCGCCTACATGGTGCTGGATGACGAAGGCCGCCTGCAGGGTATTCTGACCAAGACGGACATGCTCAAGCCTTCGCCGACCCGGCTCGTGCTCGTCGATCACAACGAGATGACCCAGGCCGTCACCGGAGCAGATCAAGTCACCATCACCGAGATCATCGACCACCACCGCATCGGCACGCTCGGCACCCAGCAGCCCATCCTCTTCATCAACGAACCGGTCGGCTCCACCTGCACCATCGTCGCCGACCTGTTCCGTCGCGACGGGCTCGTGCCGTCACCCGATATCGCCGGCATCATGATGAGCGGCATTATTTCCGACACGCTGCACCTCAACAGCCCCACCTCCACCGAGAAGGACACCCTGCTGCTCGACTGGCTATCCAAGATCGCCGGTGTGGACTCTCGCCAACTGGCCGACACCATTTTCAGCTCTGGCTCGATCATCTTAGCCAGCCCCCCCGAAAAAGTCATCCGCTCGGACTTCAAGATCTACGACGAGGACGGCACGCGTTTCTCCGTTTCCCAGGTCGAGGAGCTCGGTTTCGGCAACTTCTGGCAGCACCAGAAAAAACTGGCCGCCGCACTGGACGAACTCGCCCGCGACGAAAAGCTGCTGTTCGCCTGCCTGTTGATCACCGACATCAACACCCAAAACTCTCTGTTGTTGGTCAAGGGCGCGCCCGAGTTCATCGAGCGCATCGCCTATCCCTGCGTGGAGGACGACGAGATCTTCGATCTGCCGGGCATCGTCAGCCGCAAGAAGCAGCTCATCCCCTACATCGGCACGGTGCTGCGCGAGATGGTCGGTGACGGCGCGCTGCCCGCGGGCGGCAACTCCGCGAGCAAGGACGAAGAGCCGCGAGACTGAGGCGGCTCTCCGATAGGAGAACGGACATTCCTGTCCGTTCCCCTTTGCACTGCCCTTCCGACGCGAACGGACAGGAATGTCCGTTCTCCCTTCGCCGCCTGAAAATCTGTTGGCCACGTCCCGCGCGCGTGCGCAACGTGCCCGACGCCGCGCATGTTTCGCTTCATCGCCAGACGCCTCCTTGAGACGATCCCGGTCCTGCTCATCATCCTCACCGCCACGTTCTTCATGATCCGGCTGGTGCCGGGCGGGCCGTTCACGACCGAACGCGCCGTCTCGCCGGAGGTCCTCAAAAACCTCAACGCTTACTACGGCCTCGACCGTCCGCTGGGCGAACAATACGCGCGCTACCTCTGGAACCTCTGCCCCAAGACCTTCGCGCCGTGGCGGCTCTTCGAGGGAGACGGTCTCGACCTCAAGGCCGCCTTCGGCATCGATCTCGGCTACTCCACCAAATACACCAACCGCACGATCAACGAGATCGTCGCCGCCAAGCTGCCCGTCTCGCTCGAGCTCGGCGGCTGGGCCCTGTTGGTGGCCTTGGGCGTCGGCCTGCCGCTCGGGGTGCTCGCGGCCGCGCGGCGCAATACCTGGCTCGACCACACCGCGTCCAGCTTCGCGATGCTCGGCATCTGCGTGCCGACGTTCGTGATGGGACCGCTGCTCGTGCTTGTATTCGCCATCACACTACGTTGGCTGCCGTCCTCGGGCTGGTATTTCCCGTCGGACCGCGTGCTGCCGGCCGTCACGCTCGGGCTGGTCTACGCCGCCTACATCGCGCGCCTCACCCGCGGCGGCCTGCTCGACGTGCTCTCGCAGGACTACATCCGCACCGCCCGGGCCAAGGGCGCGAGCGAGCTGCGCGTCGTTTTCGGCCACGCGCTGCGCGGCGGGCTGTTGCCGGTCGTATCGTTTCTCGGCCCCGCCATCGCCGGCGTGATCTCGGGCTCGTTCGTGATCGAGACGATCTTCCAGATCCCCGGACTCGGCCGGCAATTCGTCGAGTCGGCCTTCAACCGCGACCAGCCCCTCGTGCTCGGCACGGTGCTGCTCTACGCGGTGCTCATCATCGGCCTCAACCTGCTCGTCGACATCGTGCAGGTGTGGCTCAACCCGCGGCTCAAGTTCGAGTGACGATGTTTCGCCGCAAATTGAACAACCTCGAGGCGGGCAACTCCCTCGGCGCCGACGCTTGGCGACGCCTCCGTGCCAACCGCGCCGCCGTCGCGGGAGGCGTGTTCGTGCTCGGACTCGCGGCCGCCTGCATCCTGTTGCCTCCGTTGCTCGGCCTCTCCTACTCCGAGCAGAACCTCGCGCTGGGCGCGACGCCGCCCTCGGTGGAGCACTGGCTGGGCACCGACATCCACGGACGCGACCTCTTTGCCCGCATCCTCTACGGCGGTCGCATTTCCCTCATGGTCGGCGCGGTCGCTTCGCTGGTCGCGCTGGTCATCGGCGTGTCCTACGGGGCGATCTCGGGCTACGCGGGCGGACGCCTGGACCGCGCGATGATGCGCGTCGTGGACATCATTTACGCCCTGCCATTCACCATCTTCGTCATCCTGATGATGGTTTTTCTGAAGGACCCCATGGATCGTCTCGACGCGTGGTTGCGCGGCTTCGACTGGCTCTCGGGCCTGCAAGGCGCGGGCCGCATCCTCGGGCTCTTCGCCGCCATCGGCGCGGTCGAGTGGCTGACCATGGCCCGCATCGTCCGCGGCCAAGTGCTCTCGATCAAAAAACTGGACTACATCGACGCCGCCCGCGTGCTCGGCTACGGCCCGATGCGCATCATTTTTCGCCACATCGTGCCCAACCTGCTCGGGCCGGTGATCGTGTTCACCACCCTGACCATCCCGTCGGTCATCCTGCTGGAGTCGTTCCTGAGCTTCCTCGGCCTCGGCGTGGACGCGCCGCTCAGCTCATGGGGAACTCTCATCAAGGAAGGCGCCGAAAAAATGGAGGACGCCCCCTGGCTGTTGATCGGCCCCGGCTCGATCTTCGCGCTCACCCTGCTCTCGCTCAACTTCCTCGGCGACGGCCTGCGCGACGCGCTCGACGTGCGCTCGGGCAAACACTGACGCTGAATCCATCGATGTGTTCGATGACCCCAACACCAAGGCGGACGCCGGTTTTTCAACGCAAAGGCGCAAAGACGCGAAGGAACGCCAAGCGGAAGCGTGTGTTCCTTGCGGCCCCTTGTGCCTTCGCGCCTTTGCGTTAAAACTTTTTACCGTGGCCGATCCCAAGCAGCAACCGCACGCCTTCAGCCGCCTCGCCGAGGAACTCATCGGCGACCTGCGCGGCGTGGCCTACGACGTGCCCGCGCGCCAAGTGAAGCGCCCCACCAAGACCCTGACCGAACTCGTCGAGGACATCCTCAACAAATACCAGGTCGGCCGCGACGCCCCCGAACACACCATCCGCGCCCAATGGCCGTCGATCGTCGGCCCCGCCAACGCCAACTATTCGCACCCCGTGCAGATCGACGCCCGCGGACAACTGCTCGTGCTCGTCAGCCACTCGGTGGTCAAAAACGAACTCTTCCACCACCGCGCCACCATCCTTGAGCGCATCCAGGCCCTGCCCGCCTGCGCCGGCGTCAAGAAGCTCCATTTTCGCGCCGGATGACCGCCTTCGGCCGCGTCCAAGCTTTTGCGAAATTGTGCTTGCCCAGCCCTCGCCGATTCTGGAATTTAGCCCCTTGCGTTAGTGAAACTCCGTCGGTTGCGGAGTTCCACCATGACTGGTCCCGCCTCCGCGGGATTGGAACGGTGACACCGGTTTCGCCCCAAGCGGGACGGGTGGCACGGGGCCTGCAAAGGTCCCCTACAGTCGTGTAATTCCTTCCAAACAAAACCAAATGTCCACCATCGTAAAACCCGAGATCATCGCAGAATACAAAAAGCACGACAAAGACACCGGCTCGTCCGAGGTCCAGATCGCGCTCCTCACCGCTCGCATCAATCACCTGACCGAGCACCTTCGCACCCATCGCAAGGACTTCCACAGCCGCCGCGGTCTGCTCCAGCTGGCCTCCCGCCGCCGCAAGCTCCTCGACTATGTGAAGCGCCACGACCTGGCGAAATACACCGAGCTCCTCCAAAAGCTCAACCTTCGCAAGTAACCCTTTCGCCCACAGGCGACCCGAACCGCGGGTCGCCTGTTGTCTTTTCCGCCCCCTCAACCGGGACCCAGGACATTTCCGTTTGCCGCCCGCCCGAGTAGTCTCGGCCGTCTCGGCCGATTCGCCAAAACCGGGCGGCAAACGGGAGTCTCTTGAGTCCGCCGAGGACCGCGAAAACGACGACAGTTCGTTTCAGACTTTTTCCACCAATCCCCTTTCAGCGACGACCCGCGCGCATCCGCGCACGGCCCTCTCGCGCCCACCGTGGCGTGAAATGTCGTCCATCGAAAACCCCGGGCGTCCGGCCGCGTGCCGCCGTTTCGTCCGTTCCCGTCCGCGGCACGCGCACCGTAAAACACGATAATGAACCAAAAGCACAACGTCACCGTCCCGGGCCTCGGGATCACCTTCTCCACCGGCACCTACGCCAACCTCGCCAACGGCGCGGTCAACGTCTGCGTCGGCGAGACCAACCTGTTCGTCTCCGCCTGCGTCGCTCAGTCGATGCGTCCCGGCCAGGATTTTTTCCCCCTCACCGTCGATTACCGCGAGAAATACGCCGCCGCCGGCCGCTTCCCCGGCGGTTACTTCAAGCGCGAGGGCCGTCCTTCCGAGAAGGAAATCCTCACCTCCCGTCTTTGCGACCGCCCCTGCCGTCCCCTCTTCCCTGAGGGCTTTCTCAATGAGGTCCAGATCATCGGCCAGCTCATGTCGGCCGACCAGATCAACGACGCCGACATCTCCATGATCAACGGCGCCTCCGCCGCGCTCGCCATCTCCGACATCCCGTGGGCCGGCCCGATCGCCGGCGTGCGCGTCGCCGAGATCGACGGCCAGTTCGTCGCCAACCCCACCATCGAGCAGATGTTCTCCAGCTCGCTCGACCTCATCTACGTCGGCACCGAGACCGAGATGCTCATGATCGAGGGCTCCGCCGACCAGATCCCCGAGGAGCGCTTCATCGAGGCCCTCGAGTTCGGCCAGCAGTCCATCCAGCCGATCATCGCCGCCATCAAGGAACTCGTCGCCATCGCCGGCAAGCCCAAGGCCGTGTTCCCCCTCGTCAAGGCCACCGACGAGGCCCGCGCCATCATCGAGCGCGTCGCCACCCACGAGCGTGTCTCCGCCGCCATCTTCGGCTTCGAGAAGGCCGTGCGCTCCGCCAACATCAAGGCCCTCAAGGATGAGGCCGCCGCCGCCCTCCTCGCCGAGCTCGGCGAAGGCAAGTTCACCGACGTCGACCTCAACATCGTCTTCGAAGACCTCCAGTATAAGGCCTACCGCCAGACCGTGCTTGAGCGCGGCGTGCGCGCCGACAAGCGCGACTCCAAGAGCCTGCGTCCCCTCCATGCCGAGGTCGGCGTCCTCCCCCGCGTTCACGGTTCCGCCACCTTCCAGCGCGGCGACACCCAGAACATCGCCATCACCACCCTCGGGCCGACCAAGGAAGCCCAGAGCCTCGACGCCCTCACCGGCGGCGTGACCTCCAAGTCCTTCATCCTCCACTACAACTTCCCCCCGTTCTCCGTGGGCGAGACCGGCCGCTTCACCGGCCCCGGCCGCCGCGAGATCGGCCACGGCGCCCTTGCCGAGCGTTCGCTCGTGCCGGTGCTGCCCCCCGAGGACGTGTTCCCCTACTCCATCCGCGTGGTCTCCGAGATCATGGCTTCCAACGGCTCCACCTCGATGGCCTCCATCTGCGGCGGCTGCTTGTCCCTCATGGACGCCGGCGTGCCGATCATCGCCCCCGTCGCCGGCATCTCCTGCGGCCTCATGACGAGCAACAAGGACGACGGCTCCATCGACAAGTGGGTCACCATCACCGACATTCTCGGTGAGGAAGACCACTTCGGCGACATGGACTTCAAGCTCGCCGGCACCACCACCGGCATCACCGGCTTCCAGCTCGACCTGAAGATCAAGGGCCTGCCCTTCGAGATCGCCAAGGCCGCCATCTTCCAGGCCCGCGACGCCCGCATCGAGATCCTCAAGACCATGCTCGGTGCCCTCCCGGCTCCCCGCAAGGACCTCAGCGCCTACGCGCCCCGCATCCAGACCATCCAGATCGACCCCGAGAAGATCGGCCTCCTCATCGGCCCCGGCGGCAAGACCATCCGTCGCATCGTGGAAACGACCGGCGCGCAGATCGACATCTCGGACGACGACTCCGGCAAGGTGTTCATCTACTCCAACAACGGCGAGGCCATGGCCCGCGCCATCCAGGAGATCGACTCCCTGTGCGGCGGCGGCAAGGGCGGCGCCGGCGGTGGCGAGCCCATCGAGATCGGCAAGATCTACAACGGCCGCGTGACCGGCGTTAAGGACTTCGGCGCGTTCGTCGAGTGCACCCCCGGCAAGGAAGGCCTCTGCCACATCTCCGAGCTGGCCGACTTCCGCGTCCGCCGCACCGAGGACGTGGTCAAGATGGGCGACTCCATCACCGTGAAGTGCATCGGCATCGACGAGAAGTCCGGCAAGGTCCGCCTCTCGCGCAAGGCCGCCATGAAGGAGCTCGAGGCCCAGCAGCAGGCCCCCGCCGCCGAAGGCGAGGCTCCCGCCCCCGCCGCTCCCGCCGCCGAGTAATCGGTCCGGCGCGCACCGCGCACAAAAGCCAATCCTCCGAAGCCGGAGTCCCTCGCGGGGCTCCGGCTTTTTTTGCGCGCGGCACGCCTGTGGCCGAGGGCGCCGCCCCCGGCGGTTTGTAGCAGCCGCGGTGACGCGGCTGGCGGTTCGCTTCGCTCCACCGGAGTTGGCGCCCCCGGCTACAGCTTCACGAACGCCAACCTCCCAAAAGCGCACGGGCGGGTTGTCTGCGCGCGAGTTTCCCGTTTTATCAGCGGCCATGAATCGCCACCTCTCGCCGCGCCGCCTGCCCGCATTGCTCCTTGCATCCGCGTTGCTCATCACGCTGACGGGTTGTTCTAGCCTGCCCTTCGGCCAAAAACCCGCCGGCTCCGGCCTGCAAGAGGCCCCGGCCAGCACACCCGCCAACGAACTGGCCGCCCTCAGCAAGCAGCTCGACGCCGCAGAGAGCCAGTTGCAACGCACGCTCGGCAACCTCGCCCGCCTCACCAACGCCGGCGTCGCCAGCGAGGTTTACGGCGCGTTCAGCCGCGACCAGGCCGCCTTCGCCAAGGCCGCGGACCGGTTGCTGACCGCCTCCGCCCGCGTGCGCAACAGCGGCAAGGACTACTTCGCCGACTGGGCCCGCCACTCGACCTCCATTGCCGACGCTGAAATCCGCGCCGTGGCCGACGGTCGCCGCACCGAATTGGAGCAGCGCTACAACGCCATGCTGCCGCCGCTCGTGACCGCGCGCGCCGACCTCACCACCTTCATGAAGGACACCGCCGATATCGAGAAGGCGCTCGCCTACGACCAGACCCAGGCCGGCGCCGCCGCCCTCGCGCCGTTGATCCAGCGCACGCTCGAACGCGGTGAGACCGCCGCCGCCAGCCTGCAAAAACTGGGCGCCGAACTCGACGCGATCATCGCCCTGCTGCCGCCGGCGCCGGCGCGTTGAGCCGACTTGCAATCGCGGTTTCCTTCGCGCGATTCGCCCCGTTATTCTCAGCCCGATTCGCCGCCTCCGACCATTGACCTGCCGGCGGTGCGCGTTGTGCTTGGCGCGCAACCGACATGCCCGTTTCCCACCACGCCCTCCTCACGCTCGCGCTGGCCCTTTCGATCGGGTTGATCCTGATCGTCGTCTCGCGCCGGCTAAAATTGCCCACGCTGGTCTTCCTCTTGGGCGGCGGTGTGCTCTGCGGCCCCGAGGGGCTGGGCATCCTCGATCCCGAGTCGCTGGGCGGATTTTTGCCGGTCATCGTGTCGCTGGCGGTCGGCATCATTCTCTTCGAGGGCGGGCTCACGCTCGACATCAAGGGCTACCTCACGGGCTCCACCGTCATCAAGCGGCTGCTCAGCGTCGGCGTGCTCGTCACGTGGCTGGGCGTGACGGCCATCGTGCAGTTTTTCTTCAACGTCGGCTGGGACATGGCGCTGCTCACCGGCAGTCTAGTGATCGTCACGGGGCCGACTGTGATCGCGCCGCTGCTCAAGCGCATCCGCGTGCAACCGCGCCTGCACCACATCCTGCAATGGGAAGGCGTGCTGATCGACGCGGTCGGCGTGTTCATCGCGCTGCTCTGTTTCGAATGGGTCACCGCGCAGGCGGGCGGCGGGCAGGCGCTGGTCAACTTCGGCGTGCGCGCCGTCACCGGCATGGTGCTCGGCCTGGCCGGCGGCTGGGCCATCTACCTCGCGCTCAAGTGGCGGCTCGCCCCCGACAACATGGTCAACGGCTTCTCGCTCGCGCTGGCCGTGCTGATCTTCGGCCTGAGCGAGACGGTGCAGTCGGAGGCCGGTATTTTGGCCGTCACCGTCGCGGGCCTCGTCGTTGGTTGGAAACGCCCGGTCGACCTGCAAAAGATCCGCGAGTTCAAGGGCGAGCTCACCGAACTGTTGATCGGCCTGCTCTTCATGCTGCTCTCCGCGCGGCTCGAGCTCGCCCGCTTCGAGGCGCTCGGCGTCAACGGTCTGATCGCCCTCGGCGTCATGCTGCTCACCGTGCGCCCGCTCTCGATCGCGCTTTGCACTTGGGGCTCGGGACTGAACTGGCGCGAAAAGACCTTCCTCGGCTGGGTCGCCCCGCGCGGCATCGTGGCCGCGTCGATGGCCTCGCTCTTCGCCCTCGCGCTCGCCGACCGCGCGGCGCCGGGCTTCGACCCGAACTTCGTCGAGACCTTCACCTACAGCGTCATCGTCAGCACGGTGGTCCTACAGGGCTTCACCGCCGGCGCGCTCGCCTGGCTGCTCAAGCTCCGCCAACCCGTGCCCAAGGGCTGGCTCGTGCTCGGCGCCCACGGCTTCGCCCGCTCCGTCGCGCAGTTCCTCGGCCGGACCACCGGCACGCCCGCCGTCATCATCGACCGCAACCAGCGCGAGGCCGCGCAGGCCGCGCGCGAGGGCGCCACCACCATCGTCGCCGATGCGCTCGAACCCGAGGCGCTCAGCACGCGCCAGGAACTCGTCCACTGCGGACACTTGCTCGCCCTCACGGAAAACTCCGACCTAAACGAACTCGCCTGCCACCGCTGGAGCGAATTCCTGCCGCGCGACAACCTGCACCGTTGGAGCACCGACGGCTCGGCCCGCCACCACCGCGTCACCCACGGCACGCCCGTCTGGACCGAGCTGCCCCGCCCCGGCCTCATCGCCGGCGAACTCGCCACCGGCGAAAGCTCCTTGGAGGAGTTCGCCGTCGCAGGCCCCGGCCCGTTGCCCGCGCAGACCGTGCCGCTGATGTTTGTGCGCGACGGCCACGCTCGCCCGGTCAACACCGCCAAGCCCGACTTCCGCAAGGGCGACCGCGTGCTGCTGCTGCGCCGCTCCGGCAGCTACCTCGCCGGCGCGCTCGCCGCGGGCGGCCTGCTCGACCTGCCCAACAGCGAGATGCAGTCGCCCTACACGACGCTGATCGACTTCCTCCGGCGCAGTTATCCGGCGCTCGATCCCGAGGCGCTCGCCGAGGACCTGCGGACCCGCGCCGAGTCGTTCCCCTTTGACATCGGCCACGGCGTGTCGGTGCCGCATGGATACGCCCCGCAGTTGCCGGGTCGGGTCTGCCTGCTCGGCCGTGACAAGAGCTTCGGCGCGCTCACCTTCCTCGTGCTCAGCCCGCATTCCGACGCCGACAGCCACCTCGCCACGCTTGGCGAGATCGCTCGCATGTGCTCCGCGCCCGAGCGCCGTCAGGCGTTGCTCGAGGCCAACGACCTCAGCACCATCGTCGCCCTCGCCCGCGAGTTTGGTCACGGCTAGGAACAAACCGGCGGGCTGGTTGCTCATACCCCACATGAAACGCCTGCTCGCCCTCCTGTCCCTGCCCCTCCTCCTCGCCAACCTGCGCGCCGCCGAGCCGCAGAAGGCCACCTTCGCCGCCGGCTGCTTCTGGTGCGTCGAGGCGCTCTACGAAAGCGTGCCCGGCGTGACCGAGGCCGTGTCGGGCTTCGCCGGCGGCAAGATGGACAACCCCACCTACCGCGACCACGGCGACCACACCGAGACGGTCGACGTGACCTTTGACCCCGACAAGGTCAGCTACGAGGAACTCCTGCGCATCTTCTGGAACTCCCACGACATCACCGATCCGCGCGGCGTCTATCCCGACTTCGGCCGAAGCTACCGCCCCGCGTTGTTTTACCGCACGCCCGAGCAACTCGCCACCATCCAGCGCGTGAAGGCCGAGCTGCAAAAGGGTCTGAAAAAGCCCATCGCGACCGAGATCGTTCCCTTCACCAAATTCTGGCCCGTCGGCCCCGAACATCAGGACTTCGTGAAGCGCAACCCCAAGAACCCCTACGTGTGCAACGTCAGCATCCCCCGCGTGAAGGAAACGCTGGAGAAAAAGTGACCTCGCCCGCCGGCGGCGCCGCGCCATGCTGACCAAGGCATGCGACTCATCCGCCACCTCACCCCGTCCGGTCCCGCCCACGCCGCCGTCCAGCCCGACGGTTCCCTGCTCGCCGTCGAGGGGGATCCGCTGGCCGGCACTCATCGCGTCACCGACCGACCCGTGACCGCGGGCAAGCTGCTCGCGCCGGTCGTTCCGCCCAACATCCTCGCCATCGGCCTCAACTACCGCAAACACGCCGAGGAAGGCGGCAAGGGCGTGCCCGAGCGCCCCATGCTCTTCATGAAGACGACCACCGCCGTGCAAAACCCCGGCGACCCTATCGCCATTCCCGCGACCGAGCCGGCCACCACCGAGATCGACTACGAGGCCGAGCTCGCCGTGGTCATCGGACGGACCTGCAAGGACGTCGCGGTCGCCGACGCGTTGTCCTACGTTCTCGGATACACCTGCGCCAACGACGTGTCCGCGCGCGACTGGCAGTCCCGCTGGGGCGGCGGCCAGTTTTGCCAGGCCAAGAGCTTCGACACCTTCTGCCCGCTCGGACCCGTGCTGGTCACCGCCGACGAGCTGACCGATCCGCAGGACCTCGGCATCCGCACCCTGCTCAACGGCGTGCCCATGCAGGACTGGACCACGGGCGACATGGTTTTCGGCGTCGCCGAGCTGGTCGCGTTTCTCAGCCGCGGCCGCACGCTGCTGCCCGGCACCGTGATCCTCACCGGCACGCCGCACGGCGTCGGCTTCGCACGCAAACCGCCGGTCTTTCTCAAGGCCGGCGACACCGTCACCGTCGAGATCGACGGCATCGGCGCGCTGACCAACCCCGTGGTCGGACCGTATTGAAGAAACCATGACAACCGTCTCGCCCAAGGCCTTGCAATGGACCGCCGCGGCGCTCGTGCTGGTCGCCGCGCTCTGGATCGCACCGCCGTTTGTGCTGCCCTCGCGCGGCCTCGACCACGCCTGGGACCGCCTGCTCGACGCGATGGAGAACCGCGACCAGGATAGCCTGCGCGAGCTCATCGCCGAGGACTACCGCGACGGCTTTGGGCAATCCCGCGAAGAGGCCATCGCCCTCTTCGACCAGGCCGCCGGTCAGTTCGTCTCGATCAACATCCGCCGCCTGCGACCGGTCGTGCACGTCGAGTCCGCGCGACTCGGCACGACCGAGGCGATCATTCGCGTGGGCGGCCACGGCACGCCGCTGGCGCAGATGTTGGTGCAGGGCTCCGCCGTGATCGACGCGCCCACCGAGTTCCGCTGGCGTCGCACCGGCTGGCAGCCCTGGCGATGGCAGCTGACCTTCATCGACAACCCCGCCGTGCGCAACGACGTGCGGCAGTTCCGCGCGCGTCTGGAACGCCTGGACCGCGAGACCGGCGGCGCGTTGTTGCGCTGAAGCCGACCACCAACCGCGCGCTTGACAGCCGGTGCGCGCCCGCGCTTTGTCGGCGTTTCCAACGTCTCTCATGACCCTCGCCTCCGCCAACGTCCACAGCCTCGCCGCCCACATTTCCTCCGTGGTCGTCGCCGTCGTCGTGTCCGTTACCCGCGCGCCGCGAGGGGCTTGATTGTGCAACCCACTTTCGCCCCCTCCGGTGCCAAACCGGAGGGGGCTTTTTTTATGGGGCTCTCAACGGGAAAAACATCGGTCGGGGCGGTTTCCAAAACCACCACCGACAATGAAGACCGCCACCCACACCCGCCCGACCCAACCCGGCCGCCCGCGCTGGCCCGAAGCGCGCGGACGCGCCCCGGAGCCGACCGCGCCCGCGTTCACGCCGGATATCGCTCCCGACACGCCCGCCCATGACTTCTTGGTCATCAACCCGCGGCCAGACCTGATCCCTCCGCCGCCCCCGCCTGACGACCTCACCTTCTACAACATCGACTTCCCGTGACACCGCCCGACCATCCGCTGCCCCTCGCCGCCCGCGCCGAGGCTTTTCGCCCGAGCGCCATCCGCGAGATCCTGAAGCTCACCGCCCGTCCCGGCATCGTGTCCTTCGCCGGCGGCCTGCCCGCGCCCGAGCTCTTCCCCGTCGACGCCGTGGCCCGCGCCTGCGAGCAGGTGCTCTCATCCGGCGGCGCCTCCGCGCTGCAATACGACGTCACCGAAGGCCACGCGCCCCTGCGCGAGTGGATCGCCGCGCACCTCGCCGAACACGATGGACCGATCGCTCCGGTTGAAAACATTCTCGTCACCAACGGCGGCCAGCAAGCCCTCGACCTCGTCGCCAAGGTCCTGCTCGATCCCGGCGACACCGTTTTTACCGAAAACCCCAGCTACCTCGGCGCGCTCCAGGTGTTTCGCGGCTACCAAGCCCGCATCGTTGGCCTGGCCTCCGATCATGAAGGCCTGCTGCCCGACGCGCTCGAGCACGCGCTCGCGACCGCGTCCGCCAAGCCGAAGTTTCTCTACCTCATTCCCAATTTTCAAAACCCCACCGGCGTCACCCTCCCCTTGGAGCGCCGCCTGCGCATCGCCGAGATCGCCGCGCGTCACCGGCTCATCGTGCTCGAGGACGACCCCTACGGCCGCCTGCGCTTCGAGGGCGCGTCCCTCCCGGCCGTCTCCGCGCTGCCCGCCGGCCAAAGCTGGATTCACCTCGGCACCACCAGCAAGATCCTCACGCCCGGCCTGCGCATCGGCTGGGTCGCCACCGCCGACTCGCGGCTCCACGAAAAGCTCGTCAGCGCCAAACAGGCCGCCGACCTGCACACCGCGAGCTTCAACCAGCGCGTCGTCAACGCCCTCGTGCGCACGCCCGGCCTGCTCGAAAACCACGTGCGCGAACTGTGCGCGACCTACCGCCGCCGCCGCGACCTCATGTTGTCCGCGTTGGAACAACACCTGCCGCCCGGCTGCACCTGGACGCGCCCCGAGGGCGGCCTCTTCCTCTGGCTGCGCCTCCCCGGCGAAGCCAACGCGCTGGCGCTGCTCTCGCGCGCCATGGAGGCCAAGGTCGCCTACGTGCCCGGCGCGCCGTTTTGGACCGACCGGCCCGACGCCGCCACGTTGCGCCTCAACTACAGCAACGCCACCGACACCGCCATCCGCGACGGCGTGGCGCGCCTAGGCCAAGTCATCGCCCACGAAGTCTCGCCCCCCGCCCCCGCTCTCGCCTGACGCCCCCCTTCCCCTCCGCCCTCCCGCCCCCTCCAACCGCCTCTCCGGCTCACCTCGCCCCAAGCCGATTGTCACTTATTAAGTGACAATCGACCGATGGCACCGTCTCGCGAAAGCGGACCGCGCCGCGCATTCGCGGCAGTCGAGCACGGCAGTCGACCGCGGCTTGCGTCGGCGGCGCGGGTTGGCGACGCTGGCGGACATGCGTTGGACCACTCCCCTGAAGCCCGCCCTCGGCGCGGGTGAAAGCCTCCTTGATCGCCTGCTCTGCGTGGCGGGCGCGGTCGCGTTTTCTCAGTTCCCCGAGTTCGTCCAACAATACCTGCAACGCCTCGGCGGCCACCTCGACGAGGCTCGTCGCCAGGTCGCCAAGTTCACCGAGACCGCCGCGCAGTCGAACCTCTCACTGCCGCAGTTCATCGACCGCACCTCCGCCAACACCGACACCGCCGTGGCCAAGCTCGGCGGCGTCATGCAGGACGCCGTCGACCGCGTCAACGAGCTGAGCTTCGCCAACGCCGCCATCCACGACGCCTCCCTCTGGGAACGCCCCTTTGTCTTCCTCCGCCACGTCGACCCCGAGATCGCCAGCGCCACCTGGGAAATCTACAAGCCCGCCGTGCCCACCACCACCGAGGGCCTCGTCTACGCCATCGTCGGCGTCGTCGTCGCGCTCGGCCTCTACCACGGCCTCATCAAGGCCCCCGCCCAGGCCGCGTTGCGCGCCCGCCGCGAACGCAAGACCAAGGTCAGCACCATCAAGCCCGTGGCCCCCTCCGACTCCGCCCGATGAACCTCCTTCAGCTCACGCTCGCCGCCCTCCTCTCGCTCGCGGCCGGTGCCCTCGTCGCCCACCTTTTGCAACGCGGCCGCGCCGTCGCCCTGAGCGAACGCCTCTCCGCCCGCGAGGCCGACAACGCCCGCCTCGCCGACGCCAACCGCGAGCTCGAGCAAACCCGCGCCGACCTCGCTGCGAAACTCTCCGCCGCCGCCGCCGAGCTCGCCGCCGAACGCGCCGCCGGCGTCGAGCGCCTGCAGGCCGCCGAGGCGCGCCTCACCGAGCGCGAGGCCCTCGCCGCCCGCTACCTCGCCGACGCCGAAAAACTGAAGGCCACGCTCCAGACCGAGTTCCAGGCCGTGGCCTCCAAACTGCTCGACGAAAAATCCGCCAAGTTCACCGACCACAACAAGACCCAGGTCGAGGCCCTGCTCCACCCACTGCGCCAGCAGCTCTCCGACTTTCGCCAGCGCGTCGACACCGTCTACAAGACCGAGAGCGACGACCGCGCCGCGCTCAAGGCCCAGATCGAGCAACTCCGCCAGCTCAACGCCGCCATCACCGACGAGGCCCACGCCCTCACCACCGCGCTCAAGGGCCAGTCGCAGGCCCGCGGCGCCTGGGGCGAACTCATCCTGGAGCGGCTCCTCAACTCCGCCGGCCTCGTCAAGGGCGAGAACTACCTCACGCAGGAATCCATCACCACCGACGATGGCCGCCGCCTGCGCCCCGACATCGTCCTGCGCCTGCCCGACGAGCGCCACCTCGTCATCGACTCCAAGGTCTCGCTCATCGCCTACGAACGCGCCGCCAACGCCGCCGACGACACCGAGCGCGCCTCCGCCGCCGCCGAGCACGCGCGCGCCGTGCGCCTGCACGTCGAGCAGCTCGCCTCCAAAAAATACGAGGACACCGGCAAGCTCTTCACGCCCGACTACGTGCTCATGTTCGTGCCGCTCGAACCCGCCTTCACCCTCGCGCTCGAGACCGACCGCGGCCTCTACGAGTGGGCCTTCGACCGCCGCGTCATTCTCTGCACCGCCCCCACCCTGCTGGTCACGTTGAAGACCATCGCCACGCTCTGGAAACAAGACCGCCAGACCAAGAACGTGCAGGCCATCGCCGACCGCGGCGGCGCGCTTTACGACAAGTTCGTCGGCCTCGTCTCCGACCTTGAGGCCATCGGCCAACAACTCGGCAAGACCCGCGAGAGCTACGACGCCGCCATGAACAAACTCAGCACCGGTCGCGGCAACCTGCTCAACCAAGTCGAGGACCTCCGCCGTCTCGGCGCCAAGGCCAAGAAAGCCCTGCCCGCCCAAGGCGAGACCGACGAACTCGCCTGATCCCGCGCCCGCCGCGCGCCGCCAGCCCGACACTTCCCGCCCATGTCCGACGACTCCGAACCACACGCGACCGAATCCGTCTTCACCACGGTGCGCGACTTCAGTGACCGCGTCATCGAGGAGATGCCCGCGCGCGTCGTCGCGGCCATCGCCTTCGTGGCGTTTTTCTTTTTCTACGGCGCGGCCATCAACCTCATCAAACTCACCGGCCGCGACCTCGCCACGATCGACTTCCCCGTGGGCGTCGTCACCGGAGCGGCCGGTTGCGTCGCCGTGACGCTCTACATCATCGTCACCAAGCGGCGTCGGCGTGGTCGTGGTGATGATAGATAAATCGCCACGTCGCGGCAGGCACCGGGATATCACCGCCTGGCACCACCGGCCGAGGCCGCGAGCAGCAACGCGCCGCGATCCACCTTGCCCTGCGCGTTGCGCGGCCAGGGACTGACGGCGACGTAGGACTTGGGACGTTCCGCGGGGGAAAGTTTGGCACGCACGATTGTCTCGACATCGGCGTCGGGAAACGGGCCGGGCTCGGCCGCGTGGCAGGCGACGACCCGTTGGCCCCACTGCGCGTCGGGCACGCCGACCACGGCCACGTCGGCCCAGCGGCCAGTGGCGCGCAACACGGCCTCGACCGCGAGCGGGTCGACCTTTTTGCCGCCGGTGATGATGAAGGCATCGGCTCGACCAAGCACGCGCAGACGCCCCTCGCCATCGAGTTCGGCGAGGTCGTCGGTGCGCCAAGGGCCGGGCGCGCGCGACTCCGGCCAATAACCGCGGAAGAGCGACTCGGCCTCGACCAGCAGGCGGCCCTCGGCGTCGAGCGTCAGGCGCGCGTGGGGCAGCGCCGTGCCGCAGTCGCGGCGACCGGCCAGGAACTCCTCGGGGTGTTGCGCGGCGACCATCGCGGCGGTCTCGGTGGAGCCATAGGCGGCCGACACGGGCAGGTGCGCGGTGGAGGCCCGGTCGAGCAACTCCGGCCAGGCGGGACCGCCGCCGAGCAGAATGGCGCGAAACCCGCGCAGCCAGTCGACCGCCTCGGGGTCGCCGAGGAGGCGGGCGAGCTGCGTCGGGACGAGCGAGACAAACCAGTCGCCGGACGCGGGCAACGGTGGTCGCTCGCCCGCGGCGAGCGCGGTCCAGTCGGTCGGTTGATAGACGCCGCCGGTGAAAACCGTGCGCATCCACGCCATGAGTCCGCTGACGTGGTGCAGCGGCAACAGGCCGAGGACGTTGACGCGCGCGACGCCAAAGTGGCGCGCGAAGCCCAATGC
This sequence comes from Verrucomicrobiota bacterium, assembly GCA_030601755.1. Taxonomy (GTDB): domain Bacteria; phylum Verrucomicrobiota; class Verrucomicrobiia; order Opitutales; family Opitutaceae; genus JAUWBF01. Next base: position 16,946 of record JAUWBF010000016.1, read on the forward strand.
GGCCGCGGAGAGCGTGGACTCGTCGTGCCGGGCGAGCTTGACGCCGCCGCCCGAGCCGCCGGTCGGCAGGCAAAGCCAGCCGTGGTCGACGCGACGAACGCCGGCATCGTCGGCGACGGTCGCGGGCGGAGTGGCGACGAGACGGTTGAACAACGCCCGGCGGGCTTCGTCCCAGTCGGGATCGGCCACGAAGACATGGCCCCCGCCGGCGACGGCCGCGGTGAAGGCGGCCATGAAGCGCGCCGGATCACGCTCGCAGACCACCGCGTCGCCGCACTCGCCGAGCAGGGGCTCGACGGAAAGCAGGCGCAGCAGTTGGTCGCGGGTGGGCATGGAGGCAAGCAAGCCCCGGCAGTTGATTGCCGCCAGCGGCTTTACGCAAAAACTAACTATGAACCTCCGCCTGTTCCGACCGGCATACGCGAAAGTGCGCTGTTTGGCCCCATACCAAGAACCAGCCGGCCATGGTGCCGGCGCCCCTTGTCCACCGTATCCCAAATGTAAAAGACTCCCGAAAGGCTGGGCTTGCCCTGCCGCGAGAAGGCTTAACTAATGAACGGTCTTAATCTGATGATCATTCACTGGGGATACCTTCTGGCCGGAGTATTTGTAGCGCTGTTTCCGGGCAAATACCTGCGCGGTTCCGAGTATCGCCATTTCGAATACGACCAGCTCAGCCGCCGCTTGGCCGATAAAAACAAACGTCGGCGTCGTTGGTGGAAAATGCCGGCGGTCTGGATCGAACCGCTGCGGGGTTTCGCGGCGGCGTTTTTGCTTAGTCAGGCCCTTTCGCTGGAACCCGAGACCGTGGACAAAACCGCTAAGTTTTTGGTCATGGTGCTGCCGCTGCTGATCCTCACCGTGGGCGTTACCATCCAGTGCACGAGCGATCAGGACCGCATCAAGATGGTCACTCCCATCGGCTACCTTTCGGGCCTGATCATCGGCCTGCTGCCGCTCACGATCGCCCTGCCCGCGGTCGTGCTCGGTGCGTCCAGCGCGATCGCCTTTCGCCGCTGGGCGGCCGGTCACCTGCTTGGCGGCGTGGCGGCGGCGGTCATTGGCTATTTCTTTTTGGGGCCGCACATCAACGTGGCTTGGGCCGCCGGCATCTGCGTGTGGCCGGTGGTGCTCGCGTGGTTCTACCGGCGCAAGCTGGTGATCGTGGTGCGCATGTAAGGCGCCTTCGGCAAGATGCTCGCATGAAGCAGGCTGCATAACCCCCCAAAGGCTGCCGAATAAATCGCCCGGGGTGCATAAACGTCGTTCCCGGCAGACATTTCGCATGTAAAGGAAATGTAACTGCCCATGACGACACACTGGGGATATCTGATTTGTAGTTTGACGCTGGCGTGGCTCCCGGGCCGATGGCTCAGAAACGACCGTTGCCGTGAGTTTCAGTGCGAGCGTCTGATACGCCGCTTCTCAGAAACAAGCCGCCGGCGCCGGCGTTGGTGGAAGCTCCCCGCCGTATGGATAGAGCCGATACGCGGTTATCTGATCGTCGTGTTGCTCTCCAAGGCGCTGACAACCTCACCCGACGCCACCGGCCGCGCTCACCTGCTGACACTGCTGGCCACGCTGGCCGTCCTGCTCGTGGGGGTCTCGCTGCAGATGCCCAGCAAACGGCACAAGGCCAGTCTGGTCGCCCCCGTCGGCTACGTCGGCGGCATCCTGCTGGCCTGGCTGCCGTTCAAAATCGGTCCGGCGGCCATCGCGCTGGGCGCGGCGAGCGCGCTGGCATTTCGCTACTGGGAGGCCGGCTTTCTCATCGGGGGCGTCTCCTGCCTCGCGATAGGCTGGTGCTTCGTCGGAGCATGCGAACGCCTGATGGCCATCAGCCTGGTCTTTGTCTGGCCGGTCATCGCGGCCTGGTTGCTCCAAAAGAGACTGGTGCTCCCGGTGCGCAGCTAGAGAGTCCTTCGTCGGAAGAAAACGACTCAGACATCCGACAGAACGCCGGCATGCATGGTCATGCGCCGCGAGGCACGCGCGGCGTGGGCCGGATTGTGCGTGACCAGCACCAATGCGGCCCCCTGTTCGGCGGCCACGGACAACAGCAGCTCCAGGATCGACTCGCCGGTCTTCTCGTCGAGGTTGCCGGTGGGTTCGTCGGCCAGCAGCAGCCGCGGCGAATTCATGAGCGCGCGGGCAATCGCCACGCGCTGGCGCTCGCCGCCGGAGAGCTGCGCGGGCAGATGGTGGCCGCGCTCGGCCAGACCGACCCGCTCCAGCAGCGAGGCGGCGCGGGCTCGGGCGGCGGCGTCGACCTTGCCGAGCATGCGCGCGGCCATGAGCACGTTGCCCAGCGCGTCGAGCTCGGGGATCAGGTAGAACGACTGGAACACCATGCCGAGGAACCGCGCGCGGCGGGCGGCGCCGGTGTCGGCCGAGCCTTCCCAGGCGAGCGTGCCCGTATCCGGTTTGTCGAGACCGGCGATCAGGTGCAGGAGGGTGGATTTGCCGGAGCCGGACTCGCCGCGGATGCTCACGGTCTCGCCGGCGGACACGGTCAGCTCGACGCCGCGCAGCACCTCGAGCCGGCGCTCGCCGCTCAGGTAGGTCTTGGAGAGGCCGGTGGCCTGCAGGATGGGCTCACTCATTGCGCAGGGCCTCCACGGGGTTGAGGCGCGAGGCGCGCCAGGCGGGCAGCAGGCCGGCGGCGGTCGAGATGCCGACGGCGCAGGCGATGATCAGGACGAGGTCACTCGTAGCGAGGTAGGCGGGCAGGTTGCTGAATTGATAAAAGCGCAGGAGCGCCTCCTCGCTGCCGGTGAGGCGGGTGAAGAGTTCGATGGCGTCGTTGCGCACGGCGAGCGCGCCGAAGCCGAGCGCGAGGCCGAGCAGCGTGCCGGCGACGCCGATGAAGAGCCCCTGAAAACAGAAGCACGCGGCGACCTGCGAGGGCCGCGCGCCGAGGGCGCCGAGCAGGCCGATCTCGCGGGTCTTGCGCACGACGGCGATCAGCAGCGAGCTGGTCACGGAAAACGCGGCGACCACGATGATGAAGACGAGCAGGAAGAAGATCATGTTCTTCTCCAGCTGAAGCACGAAGAGGAAGTCCTGGTTGGCCTCCATCCATGAGCCGGCGCGGAGGTTGAAGGGCAGGCCGGCGTTGATCTTGCGGGCGACGAGGTCGGGGTCGGCGGAGGGTTTAATGCGCAGGTTGACGCCATGCACGCTGTCGCCGAGGCCGTAGAGGTCCTGCATGAGGCGCAGGGTCACGAGCACGACGCTGCTATCGAGTTGCTGGTGGCCGATCTCGAAGACGCCGGCGACACGCAGGTCGCGCGGGAGGAGGACCTCGTCCTGCTTGAGTTTTTCGAGCAGGAGCGGCGAGTAGATCTGCACGGTCGAGCCAATGCGCGCGCCGAGCGAGCGGGCGAGCTGAGAGCTGAGGATGACCGAGTCGTCGTCGAGTTCGTCGAGCGAGCCGGCCACGATGTAGTCGCGCAGCGGAATGACGTTCTCTATGCGTTGCAGGTCGACGCCCTGCACGGCGGGAAAGGCGGGGCGGCGATCGTGTTCGAGCAGCACGACGCCCTCGGCGAAAGGCGTGGCGGCGACGACCTCGGGCACGGTCTTGAGCGCGTCCAGCAGGCCGGACACGTCGTTGATGGTGGTGCCTTGCCCGCGGATCTGCACGTCGCCCTGCGTGTCGATGATCATGCGCCGGATCTCGCGGCCGAAGCCGCCCATGACGCTGATCGACACGATGAGCAGCATCACGCCAAGCGCCACGCCGAGGACCGAGATCGCGGTGAAGAACGGGAAGCGTTTCCCCGAGGGAAAGAGCTGCTTCAGCGCGAGGTAGAGGGACCAGGGCATGGGATTCAGAATTTCGCCACGGAGGGCACCGAGCTCGGACACGGAGGGCACGGAGTTCCAAGCAGGGCGACTTTCCGTCTCGGTGTTCTCTGTGTCATAGCTCCGTGAACTCTGTGGCCCAAATCAGGGATTTTTAACCCGCGGTGTTCCGCAGCTGCGGGAAGAGGATGACGTCGCGGATGCTCTCGGCGCCGGTGAGCAGGATGCAGAGGCGGTCGATGCCGATGCCCATGCCGCCGGCCGGGGGCATGCCGTGCTCGAGGGCGAGCAGGAAGTCGTGGTCGATTTTTTGAACCTCCTCGCCGGCCTGCGCCTCGAACATCTGGCGCTGCACGTCGGGGTCGTTCTGCTCGGAGTAGGCGGGCGCGATCTCCATGCCGCCGATGATGAGCTCGAACACGTCGATGGTGGTCGGGTCGTCGGCCGTGATCTTGGCCAGCGGGCAGAGTTCCTTGGGCAGGTGGGTGACGAAAGTGGGCTGGATGAGCTTGGGTTCGATGAGCTTTCCGAAGATCTCGTTGGTGATCTCGTAGTCCTCCCACTTGGGGTCGACCTTGAGACCGAGGGCCTCGACACCGGCGATTTTGTCGGCCTTGGAGAGGTTGAACCAGTCGGGATTGCCGGTCTTCTCGCGGATGATGTCCTTGTATTTCACCTCGCGCCAGTCGGCCGCGAAGTCGATGACCTCGCCGGAAGCAGCGTGGGTGATCTGCGCGGTGCCAAGCACGTCGTTGCAGAGCGAACGAAAGAGGTCCTGCACGAGGGTCATCATGCCGCGATAGTCGCTGTAGGCCTGGTAAACCTCGAGCATGGTGAACTCGGGGTTGTGGCGGCGGGAGACGCCTTCGTTGCGGAAGTTGCGGCCGATCTCGAAAACGCGGTCATAGCCGCCGACGAGCATGCGCTTGAGGTAGAGTTCGAGCGAGATGCGGAGGACGAAGTCGGTGCCGAGGGCGTTGTGGTGCGTCTCGAACGGACGGGCCGCGGCGCCGCCGGCGACGCCTTGGAGGACGGGGGTCTCGACTTCAAGGAACTGGCGGTCCTCGAGGAAGCGGCGGATGTGCGAGACGATGCGCGAGCGGGTCATGAGGCGCTTGCGCGACTCCTGGTTGACGATGAGGTCGAGGTAGCGCTGGCGGTAAACCTGCTCGGCGTCGCTGAGGCCGTGCCACTTCTCGGGCAGCGGGCGCAAGGCCTTGGCAACGAGGGTGAACGACTCAACGCGCACGGTGATCTCGCCGGTCTTGGTCTTGAAGAGCGTGCCGGTGACGCCGATGAGGTCGCCGAGGTCGAGTTGCTTCTTGAAGACCATGTAGCGTTCCTCGCCGAGCACGTCCTTGCGGAAGTAGAGTTGGATGACGCCCTGCTGGTCCTGGATCTTCACGAACGAGCTGCCGCCCTGCACTCGGAAGGTGATCAGGCGGCCGGCGACGGTCACGGTGACGGTGTTGTCCTGCTCGTCCACGTATTGCGCGATGGCGTCCTGCGAGAAGTGGGTGGGCTCGACGTTGGCGCGGAACGGGTCGAAGCCGGCGGCGCGCAGGTCGGCGAGCTTTTGCCGGCGCACGGCATGCTGGTCGTGGGAAATGTCCTGGGTGTTGTCGCTCATGAAGCCGACCAGCGTGGGCGGCGGCGCGGGGTCGGGCAAACGGAAATTCCGGGCACGGCACGACCCTGAAGGAAACGCGCAGGCGTCCAACCGCCATTGCTCGTTGGACATTGGGAACCGGTTATTTATGCTCCGAGCCATGCCTCCGTTGCTCGCACCCATCATCGCCAGCGCCGGCCTGGGCGCGTTGATCGGCCTGATCCGGCAATGGCGCGACCAGAACAGCCGCAAGAACCCCGACGTGGACATGGGCGGCATTCGCACCTACACGTTTTGGGCGATTCTCGGCGCGGTGTCCGCCCTCGCCTCCCGCGACTACGCTCCGTGGACGTTGCCCGTGCTGCTGCTGGTCGTGTCGGCCCACCAGATCGTGATGCGCTGGAAAACCCACGACGAAACCTCGCCCGGCGGCACGTCGTTCGCGGCCACGTTGCTCACCATCATGATCGGCGCGCTCATAGCCTGGGAACAGACCGAGAGCGGCGTCGTGCTCGCGGCGCTCACCATGGTCGTGCTCGGCAGCAAGAAACCCGTGCACGAGTGGACCGACCGCTTCACCGCGGCGGACATTCGCGCGACGCTGCAATTCGTCGCCGTCACCGGCGTCATCCTGCCGCTCGTGCCCGACCGCGACATGGGCCCCTACGGCGGCTTCAACCCCTTCTCGACCTGGCTGATGGTGGTGCTCATTTCCGGGCTCGGCTTTGCCAGCTACGTCGCCATGCGCATCATCGGCGAACGCGCCGGCATCGTCGTTTCCAGCCTGCTCGGCGGTCTCGCCTCCAGCACGGCGACCACCCTCGCCTTCAGCCGCCGCAGCAAGGAGGACCCCGACCGCTCCGCCCACTACGCGCTCGCACTCTCCATCGCCAGCGGCGTCATGTTGCCGCGCGTGCTGGTCGTGGTCGGGCTGGTCAACCGCGAGCTCGCGCTCGGCCTCGTGTTGCCGTTCGCGTTGATGAGCATCCCGCCGATCTTGCACGGACTGTGGTTCTGGCTGCGCCGACCGGACGCCCCCGAGAACTCCGACGCGCTGGCGATCCAGAATCCGTTGAAACTCACCACCGCGATCAAGTTCGCCGCGCTCTACGCCGTGTTCGCCTTCATCGTCGAAGCCGCCTCCCAACACAACCTTCAGGACAGCCTCCTGCCGCTCAGCTTCGTCTCCGGCCTGACCAACATGGAGGCCATCTCCCTCTCCATGGCCAACCACGAGAACGGAGCCTCCGGCGAACTCGCCGTGCAGGCCATCGTCATCGCCGCCGTGGCCAACTCCATTTCGAAAATCGCCATCGCCGTCTTCGCCGGCGACAAACGCCTTCGCCCACCCGCCCTGCTCTCCCTCGGCGCCACCGCGGCCATCGGCGGAGCGGCGGCCTTCCTGCTGTGATACCCTTCCCCGCCGCGCCAGCGACAGGAGTTGCGGCCCGTGACATGCCGCGCAAACCTCCCCCGCCATGACCAGCACCGCCGCCACCACGCCCGCCGCCGCCGTCCTCGACTGGGGCCGCACCCGCTATGCCGACGCATGGGCCCGCCAGGACGCGCTCGTGGCCGCGCGCATCGCCGGCGAAATCGGCGACACGCTCGTGCTCAACGAACACGACCCCGTCTACACCATCGGCCTGCGCAGCGGCGCCGACCAACACCTCGTCTGGGACCCCGCGCACCTCGCCCGCGAAGGCATCGAGGTCGTCAAGACCAACCGCGGCGGCGACATCACCTACCACGGCCCCGGCCAGCTCGTCGGCTACCCCATCGTCGACCTTTCCCCGCGCAAGGACCTGCACGCCTACCTGCGCTTCATCGAACAGGTCCTGATCAACACCGTCGCCGACTTCGGCCTCGTCGCCGCCCGCCGCGAAGGCAAGACCGGCATCTGGGTCGACACCCGCAAGATCGCCGCCATCGGCGTCGCCGTGCGTCGCTGGGTCGCCTACCACGGCTTCGCCCTCAACGTGAACGCCAACCTCCTGCACTTCCAAGGCATCGTCCCCTGCGGCATCGCCGCCGCCGACGGCACCGTCACCTCGCTCCAGGCCGAGCTCGGCCGCCCCGTCGACCTCGCCGCCGTCAAGACCGCCGCCGCCAACCACTTCAACCGCCTGCTCCCCGGCTTCCTCGCTGGCACCGACAGCCATTAATGTCCGGCCTCCACCGCATCAGCCCCGGCCATACCTGAAAAAAATCCGTGCCCCGCGCCCCGATCTTGGTAAGTTCCCGCCTTTGACCCTCTCGATGGACACCACGCGCAAACCCTCCTGGCTCCGTGCCAAGCTTCCCTCCGGCCCCGGCTACGCCGCCGTGCGCCGCCTCGTGGACGACCACAGCCTCCACACCGTCTGCCAGAGCGCGCAGTGCCCCAATCTCGGCGAATGCTGGTCCCGCGGCACCGCCACCGTGATGATCCTCGGCAACATCTGCACGCGCTCCTGCAACTTCTGCGCGATCCAGACCGGCCGCCCAACCGAGCTCGATCTCAGCGAACCCGCCCGCGTCGCCGAGTCCATCGCACGTATGAATCTTCGCCACTGCGTCATCACCTCGGTCGCCCGCGACGAGTTGACCGACGGCGGTGCCTCCGTCTGGGCCGCGACCATCCGCGCCGTGCGCCACCGCAACCCGCAGACCGCCATCGAGGTCCTCGTCCCCGACTTCAAGGGCAAATACGAGCACATCGACACCGTGCTCGACGCCAAGCCCGACATCTACAACCACAACCTCGAGACCGTCGAACGCCTGCAAAAGCCCGTGCGCGTCCAGGCCCGCTACGACCGATCCCGCGACGTGCTCCGCCACGCCAAGTCCCGCGGCTTCACGACCAAGACCGGCATCATGCTCGGCCTCGGAGAACGCGAGGACGAGATCGCCCAAACCATCCGCGACATCGCCTCGGACCGCACCGACATCCTCACCATCGGCCAATATCTCCAACCCACCCCGCAGCACTGGAAAATCGACCGCTGGGTGCACCCCGACGAGTTCGCCCGCTGGAAGGAATTCGCGCTCGAGTGCGGCATCGGCGTCTGCGAGAGCGGCCCCATGGTGCGCTCCAGCTACCACGCCGACGAGCAGTCGAAAAAATACACCGGCATCGAGCACCTCAACACCGTCAACGCCCTCGCCGGCGTCTGAGCCCCAAGGAGAGCCGCTTTTCAAGCGGCTTCGTCTCCCTCACGTTGTCCACCACCCCGTTGGCAACATCTCACCACAAAGCCGCTTGGAAAGCGGCTCTCTTTGGAATTTAATTCCCGCCATGAAAACCCGCCGGGAGATCGTGGAAAACTGGTTGCCGCGCTACACCGGCGTGCCGTTGGACGAGTTTGGCGACCACATCCTGCTCACCAACTTCCAGCGCTACGTGAAGCTCTTCGCCAAGCTCCACGACGTGCCCGTGCGCGGACGCGACAAGCCCATGCCCAGCGCCACCGCCGGCCGCATCACCATCATCAATTTCGGCATGGGCAGCGCCACCGCCGCCACCGTCATGGACCTGCTCTCGGCCATCGCGCCCAAGGCCGTGCTCTTCCTCGGCAAGTGTGGCGGCATCAAGCACCGCGCCGAACTCGGCGACCTCATCCTGCCCATCGCCGCCATCCGCGGCGAAGGCACCAGCAACGACTACTTCCCGCCCGAGGTCCCCGCCCTGCCCGCCTTCGCCCTGCAAAAGGCCACCTCCACCGCCATCCGCGAGGCCGCGCGCGACTACTGGACCGGCACCGTCTACACCACCAACCGCCGCGTCTGGGAACACGACGCCGAGTTCAAGGAATACCTCAAAAAAATCCGCGTCATGGCCGTCGACATGGAGACCGCCACCATCTTCAGCGTCGGCTTCCACAACGAGATCCCCACCGGCGCGCTGCTGCTCGTTTCCGACCAACCCATGCTGCCCGACGGCGTGAAGACCGCCGTCAGCGACAAGCTCGTCGACGAAGCCTACGTCGAGGACCACCTGCACATCGGCATCGCCGCGCTCAAGCAGCTCATCAACCGCGGCCTCACGGTGAAACACCTGCTCTTCTGAAGCCAGTGCCCGTAGGGGCCTCGCTCGCGAGGCCCTGAGCCGTTCGATTTTCCACTCTCGTCAACCCACGCTCCACGGGCCTTGCGAGCAAGGCCCCTACGCCTTCAACCCGCCGCCGCTGCGTAGCGCTCGCACCGACACAAACGCGCTCGAGCCCACCATCAGCAGCGCCGCGACCACCGGGTGCAGCACGCCCGCCGCGGCCAGCGCCATGCCCACCGCGTTGTAGGCCGCCGCGAACCGCAGGTTGGCGCGCACGCCGCGCACCACCGCGCGCGCCAGCCGCACCGCCTCCGGCAAAAACCGCAGGTCCGTGCCCGTGAAAACCGCCGTCGCCGACGCCCGCGCCAGATCGCTGCCGCCGCCCATCGCGACCGACACGGAAGCCTCGGCCATCGCCGCCGCGTCGTTGATGCCGTCGCCGACGAAAAGCACCGCCCGCCCTTCGCCCGCCAGCGCCTTGACCCGCGCGACCTTGTCCTCCGGCGACAACCCGCCCGACACCGGCACCGGCAGTCCATCCGGCGGATGCGGATCGCCCGTGAGCACCTCCGCGCGCAGCCCCAACGCGGCCAGCTCCGCCGCCGCCTCGTCAAGTCCCGCGCGCCAGACCTCGCCAACCACCGCCACCGCCGCCAACTCCCCATCCACCCACACCCCCGTCACCTTGGCCCCGGAAACCCCGGAAAATTTGTCACTTAATAAGTTACAATCGGCCTTGGCCTCTTCTTCAGCAGTGCTTTGTGAAACAGAGAATTTGTCACTTATTAAGTGACAAATGGATTGGGGCGCGGGGGATGAGGGATTGAGGGAGGGGGAGCCGATGTGGAGGGTGTGTTCGATGCCGGCAGGGGTGAGGACGCGGGCGATGAGGCCGCGGCCGGGGATGAGTTCGCGGTGCGTCACGGTCACGGGCGGGAGGCCGGCGGCGGCGTCGACCAAGGCCCGCGCGATGGGATGCGCGGCGTCACGCTCGGCGGCACCCACCGCGGCACGCAGCCAGTCGGCGCGTTGTGCCCAATCGTCGCTGACATAGGTCCAGCCGGTCACCCGCAGGCGTTCCTCGGAGAGCGTGCCGGTCTTGTCGAGACAGACAGTGTCGACGCGGGCCAGACCGTCGAGGAAGTCACCCGTGCGCGCCACGACGCCCAGCGACGCGAGCCGGGCCAAGCCGCCCCACACCGCGACCGGCGTGGCGAGGCCGAGCGCGCACGGGCAAGCCACCAGCAGCACCGCCATCGCGTTGAAGAGGGCCTGCTCCCACGGGCCGGCCAGCCACCAGCCGGCGAAGGTCGCGAGGCTCACCACGACGACCACGGGCAGGAACCACGCCATCAGCCGGTCGGCCTGTTCCTGGAGGCGCGAGGGTGCAAGGCGGGCCTGCTCGACTCGCTCCAGCAGGCGGTCGAGCCGGCGGGGGCCGGGTGACGGGCGGACACGCAGGTATCCGTCGATCGAATACGAGCCGGCCAGCACCGCGTCGCCCGGGCCGCGCGCGGAGGGTGCCCACTCGCCGGTAAGCGCGGTGTCGCGCACGTAGGCGCGACCGTCGACGATGACACCGTCGACCGCCACCGCGCCGCCGGGCGCGACCAGCACGAGGTCGTCGGGCGCGAGGTCGGCGACGGCCTTGTCCGTCTCGGATCCGTCGGGCGCGAGCGCACGGCAGCGGGCGAAGTCGGCGCGCAGTCCGTCGGCCGCGCGCAGGGCGGCCACGCGGCTGCGCGCGCCGAGCATTTTTCCCGCGGTGTGCACGACGACGAGGATGGCCACGATCTCATAAAACACGGCGCCGACACCGGTGAAGGTGCTGACCAGCGACGCGCCCAGCGCGCCGAGCAGCGTGAGCAGGAACAACAGGTCAATGGTCACGCGCCGCCCGCGCAACGAGCGCCAGGCCGACCCAAGCAGGTCGCGTCCCAGAAAAACCAATACGGCGACCGACAGCGCGATGAGCACGCCGTGCACGACCCAGCGGCTGGCACCCTCGGCGGGCGTGAGGTTGAGCCCGAGGCTGAAGACCATGGTCTGGCCCGCCACGGCGAGCCCGATGCCGATGCGCAGCCACGCGCGGTCGATCAGGCGCTGGTCGGCCTGCAGGCCGGGTTCGGCAACGGGAGCGGATTTCATGCGGCGGCCCCTTCGCACACGGTGCGCTCAACAAATTGCGGAACCAACGCATTGACGGCCGCTTCCAAACGCCCTAGGCCGTTCACACGATGCCGTTTCTCACCACCCTCCGTCTCGCCGGCATGGCCGTATTGGCGCTGTGTCTGAACCTGTCTTTCCTGCGGGCCGAGCTGCGCACCTTCACCGACCACGAGGGACGCACCATGCAGGCGGAGATCATCAGCGCGACGGACCGCGACGTGAAGATCCGCCGCGACGACGGTCGGGTCTTCGAGGTGCCGGTGATGACGTTCACACTCGACGACCGAAAATACATCGAGAAGTGGCTCAAGGAAAAGAAGAGCGAGGCCACGCCCCTGCGCATCCGCGTCGAGGTCAGCCAGACCAAGAAGACGGTCGGGCGGGATCAAAGCTTGTCCTCCACTTCGCGCCAGGTGGAGGCCGGCTACCGCATCCTGATCAAAAACGAGGCCTCGGAGGCGCTGGACGGCATGAGGATCGAATACCGTGTCTTCAAGTTCGACGACCAGGTGGGTCTGAGCGACAGCAAGCGTCCGTTGAACAAAATCGCCGGCAAGATCGACAAGGTCAGCGTGCCGCGGTTTGGACAGAACGAATTCACGACCAAGACGGTCATGCTGACGATCCATCAGCTCAAGCCGGAGTGGCGCTACGTCGGTGGCTACGATCCGCGCACGGCCGACTCGCTGGCGGGCATCTGGCTGCGGCTGGTCGATGCGAAGGGCACGGTCGTTCACGAATACGCGAGTTCCGACAAGCTGACGGCCGAGGGTTGGTGAGACCGGACGCGCGGCTTCGCGTCTCATGGCACGACCTCGAACCAAAAGGGCGTGTAGTGATCGGCACCGGCGATCCGGGTCTGGGCCCAGATGACGTAGAGGCCGGGTTGCGGGATGGTGAGCGTGAAGCGCAGTTGCGGCGCGCGCGGGTCCTCGGGGGGTAACAACGGGTCGACGGCCTGCGGGTGCAGGTGGGCGAAACCGCCGCGGTCGCGGTCGAAGGCGACGAGGTGCGCGTAGGCGTCCATGACAGGCTCGAGGTTGACCGGGCCGCCGTCGAGCGCGGTGAGGGTGTAGGTAAGCTCGGCGGGTTGGCCGGCGCGCACGACCTTGGCGTCGGGGCGGAGTTCGTGGCGGAGGCCGTCGTGCTCGGCGGTCCAGTTGAGGATGCGCATGTTGACCGGCACCTCACCGGGCACCTCGAAGTCGGCCGAGGCGTAGAGTCCGCGGCCGGTGGCGACGGGCGTGAAGTCGGCGAAGACGCGGTAGGTGCCGGCCAGACGCGGCGTGAGGGTGAAGGTCCACTCGCCGGGGTTGGCGCCGGGCTCGGGGTGGACGTGGTGGTAGTCGGCCAGCGTGGGATCGACGACCATGAGGTGGAGCTTGCGGGTGTGGGCGACGAGCAGGTCGACCGGGCCGATGGGTTTGCCGCTGGCGGTGCTGAGGTTGAGCACGAATTCGGCGGGCTCGCCGATGGCCGGCGGGGTGAGCGCGCGCAGCGAGGTGACGATGGGCGAGCGCACGGCGACGACGGGCAGGAACTGCGGGTTGGACGGGTCGCAGAACTCAAGCTGGGTGCCGCCGCCCTCGACGCGGAAGTCGCCTTGGTGGAGGTTAGTGCCGGTGGGCAGCGCGCGCAGGGCGAGGTAGAGCGCGACCGCGCCAAGCGTGAGCCAGAGGATCTGGCGCCATTGGACGGGGGCTTGGCGGTCGGCGGCGGTGGCGGGCATGACGGGCGGGATGATTTCGGAGGTTCGGAATCTTAACGCAAAGACGCGAAGGCGCTAAGGTCGCAAGGCAATGTGATGAGGATGGTTTGGCGAAGGCGCGATGATTGGCCGGCGGACGGTGAACGGGCCTCGCGAGCGAGGCCCCTACTTGGCGGGCGGGAGTTTTTTGAGGAACTCGTCGGGCGTCCAGCGAGACCCGTCGGCGCGGTGAATGATCCGTCCGTCGGGCGAAATGAGCACGGTGGCGAGGGTGTGCTGGATCATGTTGCCGTCAAACTGGGTGAGCACGCCGAACTGGGTGAGCAGGTCTTTGATGGCGCGCTCGGGGCCGGTGAGGAAGGTGAAGTTGGTGGTGTCGATGCCACGGGCCCGGGCGTATTCCTTGAGCACGCCGGGGGTGTCGAACTCGGGGTCGAAGGTGATGGAGATGAGCTCGAGGTCGGTGCGGCCGGCCTCCTTGGCGGCGGCCTGGGTGCGCATCATGTTCATGGTGGCGGCGGGGCACATGGTGGCGATGGGGCAGCGGGTGTAGATGAAGTTCATGAGCACGTGACGTCCGCGGAACTTGGCGATGTCGACGACCTGACCGTCCTGGTTGTAGAGGGCGAACGAGGGCAGGTTTTCGCCGATCTCGCGGTAGGCGCCCTTGCCGCGGATGGTGGTGTCCTCGCGCAGGCGGCCGGCGGCCTGGGTGACGCGGGAATCGGCGAGCGCGTCGACGGGCCAGATTTTTTCGAGGCGAAAGGTGCCGTTCTCGCCTTCGAAGAGTTCGGCGCGGATGCGTTGGCCTTCCCGGGCGTTGGCGATGTCGCCGGCGTTGACGTGGAACTCCATGGCCATGGGGGGCATGTAACCAGGGATCTCGTCGTGGTCGACGAGCAGGGTGCCGCGCTCGGCGTCGACGGAGAGGATTTGTCCGGTGACGGGGCGGCCGGCGGGCTCGGCGGGGGCGGTCGGCGCGGGCTCGGGTCGCTTGCAGGAGGCGAGCGCGAGGCAGGCGGCGGCGAGAACGGACAGGAGGTGCTGGGGCGACGGACGCATGGTGCAACCGTTTCGACCGGCGGAAATATTTGTCAAAGGCATTGCGGCGACTAGTGCTGTCCCTTCGCCCAGTGCCAAGCCGCCCTAATGCAGTGATGAACCTCTCCGAAAATCGTCCGTCCAACGCCCCCACCCCGCCGCCGTCCGCGGCGGCCGAACCGGCGGCGCGCGAACGGCGCTCGGCCGGCTACAAGCCGGGTCTGGCGTGGTTCACCGCGATCGGCGGCGCGTGGGTGCTGGCGTTGGTGATGATGGGGGCGTTCACCACGAGCATCAACGCGGGTATGGTTTTCCCGGACTGGCCGTTGTCCAACGGTTCGCTGAATCCGGTGGGCTGGCTGCACGACGCGGCGATGTTCGCCGAGCATTCGCACCGGCTGAGCGCGGGGGTGATGAGCATCATCACACTGGCGGTGGCGGCGTGGGTGTGGACCGCCGAGGCGCGGCCGTGGGTGCGCAAGCTGGCGCTGGGCGCGGCGGCGTTGATTTTCGTGCAGGCGGGCGTGGGCGGGCTGCGCGTGCTGCTCGATCCGCAGCATCTGGATTTGCTCAACACGAGCGTGGGGCGGCTGTTCGCGATGGCGCACGCGGTGCTGGCGCAGATTTTCGTGGGTTGCCTGGTAGTGCTGGCGCTGGCGCTGGGCCGGCCGTGGATCGAGGGCGGCGCACCGGCGGCTCCGGCGGCGTGGCGCAAGCTGGGCGTGTGGTGCGTGGGCCTGCTCGTCGCGCAACTGGCGATCGCGGCGGTGATGCGGCACAGCTTCGCGGGGCTGGCGATTCCGTATTTCCCGCAGAGCACGGCGGAGGGCGGCTGGCTGCCGCCGGTGTGGACGTTCAAGGTGGGCATTCATTTCGCGCATCGCGTGATGGCGGTGGTGCTGACGGTGGCGCTGGTCGCGCTGGCGATCCGCGTGTGGCGCGACGGGCGCGCGGCGGGCGGGGCCAAGCGGTCGGCGATGATGCTGGTGGCGCTGCTGGCGCTGCAGATCGCACTGGGCGCGGCGTCGGTGCTGAGCCTGCGCGACGAGCGCTACACGACGGCGCACGTGATCGTGGGCGCGTCGCTCTTGGCGCTGACGGTCGGGCTGACGGCGTGGGGTTTCCGTTTCAAGCCGGCGCCGACCATCGAGGACGCGACGACGTTGGAGAAAAAGCTGAGCCTGCGCCGCGCATGAGCGAAGAGAACGGCAACAGGGAACCGGCGCCCGGGGTCGGCGGCGACGGCGGTGAGGTTGGCGGGGCGAAGTTCGGCGACTACCTTGAGCTGACCAAGCCGCGGCTGAGCTTTTTGTCCGTGGTGACGACGCTGGTCGGTTACGCGGCGGCGCGGCCGGGCTGGCATCCGAAGGAGTTTCTTTGCCTGGTGGCGGGCACGGCGGCGTGCGCGGGCGGCGTGGCGGCGCTCAACCAATGGATGGAGCACGACACGGACGCGCGCATGGCGCGCACGGCGGACCGGCCGATCCCGGCGGGCAAGGTGGCCACGGGCTCGGCGTTTGTGTTGGGCGGCGGGTTGTGCTGCCTGGGGTTGGCATTGTTGTTTGGCGGGGTCAACGGCTGGGCGGCGATCTTCGCGTTGCTGACGATCTTCGCCTACCTGGCGTGGTATACGCCGGCGAAGCGCACGTCGCGCTGGTCGACCGAGATCGGCGCGGTGGCGGGCGCGCTGCCGCCATTGATCGGCTGGGCCGGCGCGGAGAACGGCATCAGCCCGCTGGGCTGGGTGTTGTTCGGCGTGCTGTTTTTCTGGCAGATCCCGCACTTCATGGCGATCGCGTGGACGTATCGGCACGATTACTCGGCGGTGGATTTCCCGATGCTTCCGGTGCGCGACACCGAGGGCGGGCAGGTGGCGCGCTGGTCGCTGGTCAACACCGCGGCGTTGGTCGTGGTGGCGTTGCTGCCGGTGGCGCTGGGCGACTGCGGCTGGCTCTACGGCGCGGGCACGCTGGCGCTGGGCGCGTGGTTTTTGCGGGGCGCGGTTGCCTTTCTGAAACCGGAGGGACGCGACCGGGCGGCACGACGGCTGTTTTTGATCTCGATCGCATGGCTGCCGTTGCAACTGGCGCTGCTGGTGATCGACCGGCTGTGGTTGACGGCGTGAGCGGGACGGTTTGCCTGCGGACTTTTTAAACCGAAAACGAACGTATGAACGTGCACGACATTCCCGCGATCAACGCGGCCCTCAACGGACTGGCCACGCTGCTGATGACCGGCGGCTTCATCGCCATCATGTCGGGCAAACGCGAGGTGCACCGCGGCTTCATGCTGAGCGCGGGCGTGGTCTCGGCGGTGTTCTTGGTCGGCTACGTGGCGCACAAGATCCTGGTGCGCGGCGTGCACACGCCGTTCGGCGGCGAGGGGGCGATCAAGGCGGTGTATTACGCGATGCTGCTCTCGCACATCCTGCTGGCGATGAGCATCGCCTACCTGGTGCCACGGACGTTCTGGCTGGCGATCAAGGGCGACTACGAGCGCCACAAGGCGTGGGCCCGGTGGACGTTTCCCATCTGGTATTACGTCAGCGTGACGGGCGTGCTGGTGTATTTCTTCCTGTATCGCTGGTGGCCGGCGGCGGTCTGAAGCGGTGTCTCAGGGTGAAAGGTAGGGGCCGCACTCGCGCGGCCCGTTGGTCGTCATAGTAAGACCAACCTCGTCCGCGAGACCGTGCGCAACGGGCCTCGCGAGCGAGGCCCCTACCGCTGGTTACAAAACCACCTCGGGGTCACTGCACCACGAGCACGCCGCCCATGCCGCTGAGGAAGTGGCCGGGGAAGCTGCAGACGAACGGGTAGGTGCCGGGTTCCTCGGGGGCGTTGAACTTGATGGTCACGGACTCGCCGGGACCGAGCAGGCTGGTGTGCGCGATAACCTTGTCGGCCTGGGCGGGCGGCAGGTAGTCGCTGGCGACGGCGGACATGGCGGCCATGCAGTAGGCGCGGGCGTCGGCGTCCTTGGTCAGGAGCACCCAGTTGTGGCCCATGGCGTTCTTGGGCATGCGGCCGTTGTTAGAGAGGGTGAGGTTGATCTCCGCGCCGGGGGCGGCCTCGATGCGCGTGACGGAGAACTTCATGTTGTCGCCCGCGAGCACGGTGATGTCGGGCGGCACGGCGGCTTGGGCGACGGGCGCGGCGGATGTCGCGGACGGGGCCTCGGCGGAGTCCTTGCGACCGCAGCCGGTGACAAGGAGGGCAGACAGGGAGGCGAACGCGGCGACAGAAACCAAGCGGCGGGACAAGTTCATGCGGGCCAACATGCACCCTGCCGAGACCCGCGCAACGGAACAGTGCCGAGGCACCGGCAGACGGGACAAAATATGCGTGTGCTAATACCGGCGATCACGGGGCTGATAGCTGTTTTTATGGCTTGAAATACAGGGGGTCATCCAGACGCTCAAAAGTTTGCGCCTTCGCGGCCAAGTATTCCTAACCGGTCTCATGAGTCTTTCTTCTTTTTCTCGCAGCGTTTCCCTTCGCGGTTTGGCCGCGCGGCTGTCCATGCTCGCCCTCCCCCTGCTCGTCGGCGGCTGGGTCAGCGGCCCGCAGTCGACGTTTGAGACCGCCGGCCCGGTGGCCCGCTCCCAGACGGGGCTGATGTATGTGACGCTGATCGTGGTGATGGCGATTTTCGTGATCGTCGCCGGCGTGCTCACCTACGCCACGTTCAAGTTCAAGGCCAAGGACGAGTCCGGCGAAAAGGCCCCCGTGCCCCCGCAGGGCCATGGCAACCCGCTCGTCGAGCTGGGCCTGATCGGCGCCTCCGTCTTCGCGCTCGTCATCATCGCCATCCCGACCGTCAAGGGCATCTGGTATACCTACGACGTGCCCGAGGCCGAGCGCGCCAACGCCTACGAGGTCACCGCCATCGGCTACCAGTGGTGGTTCAAGTTCGAATACCCCTCCGAGCAGATCGACAACGTCGGCACGCTGGTCAACGCCAACGAGCTCGTCATCCCCGCCGGTCGCCCCGTGCGCATCAACCTGCGCACCTTCGACGTCATCCACTCCTTCTGGGTGCCCAAGCTCGCCGGCAAGGTCGACATGATGCCCAACCGCGGCAACCACCTCTGGCTGCAGGCCGACGAGCCCGGCTACTTCTGGGGCCAGTGCGCCGAGTATTGCGGCGACTCGCACGCCGTCATGCGCTTCCGTGTCATCGCCCTCGCCGAGGACGAGTTCGCCGCCTGGGTCGCCCAACAAAAGCAGCCCGCCCGCACCGTCACCGCCCAGGCCGAGGCGCCCCGCCCCGCCCTCGCCGGCTACACTTTCACCAACCCCGGCCGCAACGCCCCCGGCTGGACCCGCGAGTTCGACTCCGACCCGCTCGGCAACTGGCGCAAGATGCAGGCAGTCCCCTCCGCCGAGGACGCCGCCCTCATCGCCCATGGCCGCCAGCTCTTCCAAGAAAAGAACTGCATCACCTGCCACACCGTCCGCGGCCACGAAGGCGGCGGCGTCACCGCCCCCGACCTCACCCACGTCGGCTCCCGCACCACCATCGCCGGCGGCCTGCTCGAGAACAGCCCCGAGAACCTCCACCGCTGGCTGCGCTTCCCCGACGAGGTAAAGCCCGGCAACAAGATGTGGCTCGGCATCGGCGGCATGGCCAACGTCTCCATGCAGGGCTACGTGCACTGGGACCCCGAGACCCGCTCGTTCACCGACAAGCGCAACATCGAGGTCGACGACGACGAGGCCCGCGCGCTCGTCGCCTACCTGCACAGCCTCAAGTAATCCCCGCGCCGCCTCCCCGCGACCGACCTTAAGCAACCACCCATTTTCGACCTCCTCATGGAAGCCACCGCCAAAGCCTCCTTCACCGGGCACGACTCCCCCGCCAAGACCGAAAAACGGTCCTGGCTCTTCACCCGCCCGACCGCGACCACCGGCCTCGTCAGCTGGCTGACCACCGTCGACCACAAGCGCATCGGCTTCCTCTACGGCGTGTGCGCGCTGTTCTTCTTCCTGGTCGGCGGCTTCGAGGCGCTGCTCATCCGCCTCCAGCTCATCGTCCCGAACAACACCCTGCTCTCGGCGAACACCTACAACGAGATGTTCACCATGCACGCGACCACGATGATCTTCCTCGCGGTCATGCCCCTCTCGGCGGCGTTCTTCAACTACATGATGCCGCTCCAGATCGGCGCGCGCGACGTGGCCTTCCCCCGCCTCAACGGCTTCGCCTTCTGGGTGTTTCTCGCCGGCGCCATCGTGCTCAACATCGGCTGGTTCGTGAAGTCCGGCGCGCCCGACATGGGCTGGTTCGGCTACGCCCCGATGACCTCCCACCAGTTCGCCGACCGCTTCGCCGGCGACATGTCCACCGACCTGTGGATCATGGGCCTGCAGATCCTCGGCGTCTCCTCGGTGGTCGGCTCGCTCAACTTCATCGTCACCATCATCAACATGCGCGCCCCGGGCCTCACCATGATGCGCCTGCCGGTGTTCACCTGGATGACGCTCTTCACCGCCTTCCTCATCATCCTTTCCTTCCCCGCCATCACCATCGCGCTGGTCGAGCTGATGATGGACCGCTCCTTCGGCACCGGCTTCTTCGAGGTCTCGCAGGGCGGTCTGCCCGTGCTCTGGCAGCACCTCTTCTGGATCTTCGGCCACCCCGAGGTCTACATCCTCATCCTGCCCGCCATGGGCATCATCTCCGAGATCCTCCCGACCTTCTCGCGCAAGCCCCTCTTCGGCTACCCGATCGTCGTCTTCTCCGGCGCGGTCATCGGCTTCCTCGGCTTCGGCGTGTGGTCCCACCACATGTTCACCACCGGCATGGGCACCGTCGCCACCGCGGCGTTCTCGCTGGCCACCATGGCCATCGCGGTCCCCACCGGCGTCAAGATCTTCAACTGGGTCGGCACCCTCTGGGGCGGCCACCTCTCCATGCGCACGCCCATGATGTTCGCCCTCGGCTTCATCTGGATGTTCATGTTCGGCGGCTTCTCCGGCATCATGCACTCGGCCGCGCCGGCCGACGCCCAGCAGCAGGACTCCTACTTCGTCGTCGCCCACTTCCACTACGTGCTCATCGGCGGCTCCATCTTCGCGCTGCTCGCCGGCATCCACTTCTGGTTCCCCCTGATGTTCGGCCGCAAGGTCTCCGAGAAGGCCGGCAAGCTGTCCTTCTGGATCATCTTCATCGGCTTCAACACCACGTTCTTCCCGATGCACTTCCTCGGCCTGAACGGCATGCCCCGCCGCACGTTCACCTACGACGGCAACATGGGCTGGAACAGCGCCAACTTCATCGCGACCATCGGCGCCCTCATCCTCGGCCTCGGCATCGCCTACTACTTCTACGTGATGATCTGGACCTACTTCAAAGGCGAGAAGGTCAAGCACGACGTCTGGGACGCCCGCACCCTCGAGTGGGCCGTGCCCACCTACCCGCCTCCCGCGCACAACTTCCACGTCACCCCGACGGTCCACGCCCGTGACGCCTTCTGGTATGAGAAGACCCACCAGGAGGAAATCGCCAAGGAAAAGGCCGCCCACGCCAAGGACGAGGAATCGCACGGCGGCATCCACATGCCCAGCCAGTCCTGGTTCCCGCTGATCGTCACCCTCGGCCTGCTCATTGGCGCGATCTTCTTCGTGAACCACAACTACGTCGGCGCCATCATCGGCGGCGCCATCCTGGTGCTCGGCATCTACGGCTGGGCCATCGAGGGTCCCGGCGGCTACCACCTCCACGTCGACAAGGAAGGCAACGTCACCCGCGACGACAGCCACTGATCCCGCGTCCCGCCCACCGCGCCCTCCCAACACCCGCCACCCTTTCCAGTCATGAGCACCCACGCGGCCTCCGCTGCCATCGACCATCACCACGATCACACCACCACGACCGGCATTCCCAACAAGAAGCTGTTCATGTGGGCCTTCCTCGCCTCGGACTGCATGTTCTTCGGCGCGCTGATCGCCACTCACCTGATCTATCGCCTGCATCCGGTGCCCGGCTCGCAGGAGCCCACCACGTTCTTCTCGATCGAGCTAACCTCGTTCTCGACGTTCATCCTCCTGATGTCGTCGCTGCTCATGGCGCTCGCGGTCAACGCCTGCCAGAAGGGCAACGTGCCCGCCGTTCGCAAGATGCTCATCGGCACGATCTTCTTCGGCGCGATCTTCCTCGCCTGCCAGGTTTACGAGTTCACCCACTTCGTGCACCTCGGCCTCACGCTCTCCAGCAGCCAGCTTGGCAGCACGTTCTACACGTTGACCGGCACCCACGGCTGCCACGTAGCCATCGGCGTGCTCTGGCTGGTCATGATGTATGTGCGCACCTTCAAGCCCCACGACGGTGCCAAGGGCAGCAAGCTCTGGCCCTACTACAGCCTGCTGCACGTCGGCGTGGTCGTCGCGGCCATCGTGTTCTGCACCTGGACCGTGCTCGACGCCACCCACGCCATCCTTGAGCACGGCTTCAACGGCGAGGCCATCAGCGCCTACCTGCACCACGGCATGATCCCGCTGGTCGCCGCCGCCGTCTCGTTGATCGCCTGCCGCCTGATGGCCCGCTCCGCGTCGGCCGAGGACTTCGGCGAGGCCAACGCCATCGACGTCGAGTCGATGGGCCTTTACTGGCACTTCGTCGACGTGGTCTGGATCGTCATCTTCACCGTCGTCTACCTGCTCGAATACCTCTGATCGGCAACGCCGAACAGAAATCTCAAATTCCAAAGGGCCAAATCTCAAAACTCGCAACATGAGCGCTCCCGCCTCCGCCCACTCCCACGACGCCGGTCACCACGAGGACAGCAAGTTCCCCATCTTCGTGCAGATCGCGATGATCCTCGCCGTCATCACCGGCGTCGAGATCGTGCTGATCTACCTGCCCCTCGCCAAGTGGCTGCTCGTCAGCTCGCTGACGCTGCTGTCGCTGGTGAAGTTCCTCTTCGTCATTTTCTACTTCATGCACCTGAAGTGGGACAAATTGTTCTGCACCATCCTGTTTTTCATCGGCCTCGTGCTGGCCTGCGGCACCGTCGGCGCGCTCATGCTCATCTTCAACGCCAAGGACAGCAAACCCGTCGGCGGCGTCTACGAAGAGGTGCTCTGACCGGGCGTCGGCGCCTCTTGTGTTTTTAAAACGGCGGC
Source organism: Verrucomicrobiota bacterium (assembly GCA_030601755.1). GTDB lineage: Bacteria > Verrucomicrobiota > Verrucomicrobiia > Opitutales > Opitutaceae > JAUWBF01. The sequence continues at coordinate 39,433 of JAUWBF010000016.1, forward strand.
CGCGTGCCGCCGTTTTTTTTGGCCGCCTCCGGAGGATTCGCGTTCATTCCCCGCCGGCAGCGCGTTAGACCGTTCCCCCTTTCCCATCCCATGATCGACTGGAGACATTGGCACAACGAACCGCACCTGATCGGCGGCCTGATCATTCTCGCCTGGCTCTACGCGCTCGCCGTCGGTCCGTTGCGCGCGCGCCTCGCCCCCGGCCGGCCGCCGGTGGCGGGAGGCGTGCAGGCGACGTTCTACGTCGGACTCGTGTTGTTCTACCTCGCGGTCGGCTCGCCACTCGATCAGGCGGGCGAACGGTTTTTGTTCAGCGCACACATGGTGCAGCACCTGATCCTCACGCACCTGGTCGCGATCCTCTTCATCCAAGGACTGCCCGAGTGGCTGACCGACGACCTGTTGCCGCGCTCGGCTTGGATCGACCGGCCCTTGCGCCTGGTGCTGCACCCGCTGGTCGTGGCGGCGCTCTACAATCTCACCATCGGCATCTGGCACGTGCCCGAGCTGTATGACTGGGCCCTGCGCGACCGTTGGGTGCACATCACCGAACACGTCATGTTCTTCGCCGCGGCGGTGCTCATGTGGTGGCCGGTCTTCAGCCGCTCCCGGCGTTTTCCGCCCACCTCCTACGGCGTGCAGATGCTCTACCTGATCGGCGTCACCATCCTCGGCACGCCGCTTTTCGCCTACCTGGCGTTCTCCAGCAGCGTGCTCTACCCCACCTACGAGTTCGCACCACGCATCATCCCGGGCTTCAGCGCCCAGCAGGACCAGTTGCTCGGGGCGGCCATCATGAAGCTCGGCACCATGGGCGTGACCTTCCTCGTGCTCATCCGCTGCTTCTATAAATGGTATCTAAGCAGCGAGAAAAAGGGCGCTTAACCCATACCCTATAATTTTACTGGGATTTTAGGTTTATTCTCCGCATCGTGCTCGGTCTATGACTTGGGAAATCGCCCTCGTATACGTCCTGTTGGTGGCCGTGCTGGCCAGCTTCGTGTGGGAAAAAATCCCGCCGGACCTGACCGCGCTCACGCTCTTCGCGGTGCTGCTGGTCAGCGGGTTGATTTCCAAGGCCGACGCCTTCGCGGTCTTCAGCAACAGCGCTCCGTTCACCGTCGGCGCGATGTTCATCCTCAGCGCGGCACTCGTGAAATGCGGCGCGATCGACCGCATCAGCGGCTTGGTCGAGCGCACCGCCAACTGGGGCTACCGCCTCATCCTGATGGCCATCGTCGGCGTGGTGGGGACGATCTCGGCATTCATCAACAACACGCCGGTCGTCGTGGTGTTCCTGCCCATCGTCCTAAAACTCTCCCGGCAGCTGAAGGTCACGCCTTCCAAGCTCCTCATTCCCCTTTCCTACGCGGCCATCCTTGGCGGCACCTGCACGCTCATCGGCACCAGCACCAACCTCGTCGTCAACGGCGTGATGACCGCCCGCGACCTCCCGAGCTTCTCGATGTTTGAACTGGCCTGGCTCGGCATCCCCGCCGCTCTCACCGGTGCGACCTACCTGGCGCTCTTTGGCAACCGCCTGCTGCCCGCCCGTGAAATGCTTACCTCGATCCTCTCCGACGAGGAGCGTCGCGAATACATCACCGAGGCCTTCGTGCAGCCCGACTCCATCCAGATCGGCAAGACCCTCGGCGAAGCCGGCCTCACCCGCTCGCGCGGCATCCGCGTGCTTGAGATCGTGCGCGACGGCGTCGCCCTCTACATCGAGCCGGAGAAAGTAAAGCTCCGCGCCGGCGACCGCCTCATCCTCGCCTGCCGGATGAAGGGCATCATCAACACCCGCGGCACCGACGGCATCGACCTCGCCGCCGAGCTCAAGCTCGGCCTCGAGCAGATCGCCGCCCACGAGGGTTCGCTGGTCGAGGCCGTGGTCAACCCCCACTCCTCGCTCGTCGGCCACACCGTGCGCGAGGTCAATTTCCGCCAGCGCTTCCGCATGGTCGTGCTCGCCCTGCACCGCCGCGGCCGCAACGTGCGCGAAAAGATCGAAACCCTGCCGATCGAGGCCGGCGACGTCATCCTGATGATGGGCACCGACCAGGCCATCGACGCCCTGCGCCACGGCGACGACCTCGTGCTCTTCGACCGCGCGCGCGTGCCCGCCGTTTCCCAGCATCGCAAGATGCCCTTCGTGCTCGGCATCATCGCCACCGTGATCGCCACCGCCAGCCTCGACCTCGTGCCCATCGAGATCGGCGCCATGATCGGGTGCGTGCTCGTCTGCCTCGTGCGCTGCCTCAAGACCCAGGAGGCCTACGACTCCATCGAGTGGAACATCCTCTTCCTCATCTACGGCATGCTCGCGATGGGCCGCGCCATGGAGGTCACCGGCGCCGCCGAGTGGCTCGCGCTCAACGTCGTGTCCTTCAGCCAACACGTCGTTCCCCTCGAGCATCAGGCCATCGTCCTGCTCGCCGTCGTCTATCTCTTCACGACCACCTTCACCGAGATCCTATCCAACAACGCCATCGCCGCGCTCATGGCGCCCATCGCCATCGGCATCGCCGCGCAGATGGGGCTCGATCCAAAGCCGTTCCTCGTCGCCGTCGCCTTCGCCGCGTCCGCCTCCTTCGCCACGCCCATCGGCTACCAGACCAACACCTACGTGTATGGCATCGGCGGATACCGGTTCGGCGACTTCATCAAGATCGGCGTGCCGCTCAACGCCATCTGCTTCGGTCTGGCCATGCTGATCATCCCGATCGTCTGGCCGTTGCAGGCCGTCGCCCAGTAAGCTCTCACGAGAGCGAAACCGGTCAAAAAAGGACGCGTCAATGCAACGCGTTCATACCTTTGTGCAACTCCTGCCAAAGGCTGCGCATCGCTTGGGCCCGAGCCGTCCCGCCCTCGCCAACGGCATCGCCGATGCTGATTTGTCGGACGTGGCCGACTGCTCTTCCTGTTCACAAAAACCGACCGGCATCGGGACTCTGCTCTCGAGCTGCCGAGTCATGCGCGACTTCACCCTGCTGCACGAAGTCTCCTCCACTCTCGCGCAGGGACTGGAGTTGAGCGACGCCGTGCAGCCCATGTTCAGCAAGCTCACCAACGCCGGCGGGCTGCGTCGCGGCATGCTCACCATCATCAATCGCGAGACCGGCGACCTCGCGCTCGAGGAAAGCGAGGACGGTGTTGCCGACACCACTCATCACGCGCTCGGCAAGGTCGGCGACGGGCTGCTGGGGCGTGTCGCCGCCACCGGCGAGGCTATCATCGTGCCCGGCCTCTCCAAGCCCCCCGTCGCGCTCACGGAGTCCGAGGCCCGCCTGCTGCGCGAGGCCGTCAAGCAAGACGAGGCCCTCATCGCGGTGCCCATTCGTCAAGGCACGGAAATCCTCGGCACCCTCAGCTTCACACGCCCCGCCGCCAGTCCCGCCGCGCTCGATTCCGACGCGCGCTTCCTGACCCTCGTCGCCGGTCAGGTCGGTCTCGCCGTGCGCTTCCGGCAGATCTCCAAGGAACGCCTCGAAAACCTGCGTCAGGAAAACGCCCGCCTGCAGGAACAGATCAAGACCAGCCTGCTGCCCGAGGGCATGATCGGCCGGTCCTCGGCCATGCGCATGGTCTACTTCCACGTCGATCAGGTCGCTTCCAGCAAGACCACCGTGCTCATCCGCGGAGAGACCGGCTCCGGCAAGGAACGCATCGCGCAGGCCATCTGGCAGGCCGGCCCCCGCAAGAACAAACCCTTCGTGCGCGTCAACTGCGCCGCCCTCCCCGAGAGCATCATCGAAAGCGAACTCTTTGGTCATGAGAAGGGCGCGTTCACCGGCGCGCTCAGCCTGCGCAAGGGCCGCTTCGAGCTCGCCCACACCGGCACGCTCTTCCTCGACGAAATCGGCGAGATCTCCGCCGCCACCCAGGCCAAGCTCCTGCGCGTCCTGCAGGAAGGCGCCTTCGAACGCGTCGGCGGCAGCCAGACCATCAAGGTCGACGTGCGCGTCATCGCCGCCACCAACCGCAACCTCGAGGAGATGATCGACAACGGCAAGTGGCGCCTCGACCTCTACTATCGGCTCAACGTATTCCCCGTCTACGTGCCGCCCCTGCGCGAGCGCCGCAGCGACATCCTCGAGCTCGCCGACTACTTCCTCGAAAAATACAGCCGCGAGAACGGCAAGAAGGTCGCCCGCATTTCAACCCCCGCCATCGACATGCTCATGGCCTACCACTGGCCGGGCAACGTGCGCGAACTGGAGAACGTCGTCGAACGCGCCGTCATCCTCTCGACCGACGGCGTCATTCACGGCTATCACCTCCCGCCTTCGCTGCAAACCGGCGAGGCCTCCGACACCTCTCCGCAGCGCACGCTGCAAGAGACCCTCGCCGCCGTCGAAAAAGAGATGATCGTCGAAGCCCTCAAGTCCCACCGCGGCATCATGGCCAAGGCCGCCCGCCAGCTCGGCCTCACCGAGCGCATCATGGGCCTGCGCGTAAAGGCCCACGAAATAGACGCCCGCCGCTTTCGGGAAAGCCCCTGAACCCACGCAGCCCGGACTCGCCACGCTGTCGCCCGAGCCTAGCCTGAACCGCGCCCATGGTTCTTCGCCTCGTCAGTCTTGTCCTGTTTCTCCTGGCAGCCACCAAAACGAACGCCGCCGAGATCACGGTCTTCGCCGCCGCCAGCCTCACCAACGCCCTTAGGGAGCTCGCCGCCACCTACGAGACCTCGTCCGGCGACACCGTTCGCTTTAACTTCGGCTCCTCCGGAGCGCTCGCCCGCCAGATCAAGGAAGGCGCGCCCGCCGACGCCTTCCTGTCCGCCGACCAGCTCCGCGCCGACCAGCTCGAGCAGGCCGGCCTGCTGCTCGACGGCACGCGCCGAACGCTGCTGGCCAATACACTCGTGCTCGTCGTCAACAAGGACGACCCCACCGCAGTCAAGGGCTTCGACGACCTGACCGGCAAGGCCGTGCGCCGGCTGGCCATCGGCGAGCCCAAGACCGTGCCCGCCGGCACCTACGCCAAACAGTGGCTGCAGGACAAAAAGCTCTGGTCCGGCGTCATCGACAAGTGCGTGCCCCTAGACAACGTCCGCTCCGTGCTCGCCGCCGTGGAGACGGGCAACGCCGACGCGGGGCTCGTCTACAAGACCGACGCGCTCATCTCAAAAAAGGTGATCGTCGTCGCCGAGGTGCCGCTCTCCGACGGACTCGACATCACCTATCCGGTCGCCGTCGTGAAGGACGCCCGCCAGCCCACGGCCGCCAAGACGTTCCTCGACTACCTCGGCACGGCCGGCGCCATGGAGGTCTTCACACGCTACGGTTTCCTCTCGCCGAATTGAGGCGACGACTCCCTGCTGATTCGTCCGATGAACGACGACATCGTCCAGATCACGTTCTTCACCCTCTGGGTCGCCGCGCTCGGCACCGCCGTCATTCTGCCGCCCGGCATTCTGCTCGGCTGGCTGCTGGCGCGGCGCTCCTGGCCGGGCAAGACCGTGGTCGAGACGTTGGTCGCCCTGCCCCTCGTCATCCCGCCGGTCGCGACGGGCCTGATCCTGTTGAAACTGTTCGGACGGCGCGGCCCGCTCGGAGGCTTTCTCGAAAACGTGCTCGGTCTCGAGATCGTCTTCACCTGGAAGGCCGTCGTGCTCGCCACCGCCGTCATGTCGTTGCCGTTGCTCGTGCGCGCCGCGCGCGTCGCCTTCGAGGAGGTCGACCGTCGACTCGAGGACACCGCGCGCACCCTCGGCGCGTCGCCGCTCGACGTGTTTTTCAGCATCACGCTCCCCCTCGCCCGACGCGGCTTGCTCGCGGGCACCGTGCTGGCCTTCGCCCGCGCCCTCGGCGAGTTTGGCGCCACCGTCATGGTCGCCGGCATGATCCCCGGCGAGACCATCACCCTGTCCCTCGGCATCTACCAGCACGTGCAACTCGGCGAGGACTCCGCCGCGCTCGGCCTGCTCGGCATCTCCGTCGCCCTCGCGTTCGCCGCGGTCTGGGGTAGCGAACGCCTCCTCCGCAAACGCCCGGCATGAACACCACCGCCGACATTCCCGTTCTCAAGGCGCGCCTGCGCGTGCGACGTCCCGGCTTCGACCTCGACGTCGACCTCGCGCTGCCCGGCCGCGGCGTCAGCGTGCTGCACGGCCCGTCCGGCTCGGGCAAAACCACCTGCCTGAGGCTCATCGCCGGCCTCGAGCGCGCGCCCGACTGCGCCGTCTCGCTCGGCGACACCGTCTGGCAGGGCGAGACCGTATTCACTCCCGTTCACCGCCGCGACATCGGCTACGTTTTCCAGGAAGCCAACCTCTTCCCGCACCTCAGCGTGTCGCTGAATCTTGAATACGGCCGGAAGCGCCGTGACCGCGCCGGGCTGGTCGACTTCGACCACCTCGTCGGGCTGCTCGGCATCGGCCACCTGCTCGCGCGCGCGCCGGCCACGCTCTCCGGCGGCGAACGCCAGCGTGTCGCCATCGCCCGCGCCCTGCTCTCCGCCCCGCGCCTGCTGCTCATGGACGAGCCGCTCGCCGCGCTCGATGCGCGCCGCAAGGACGAGATTCTCCCCTACCTCGACCGCCTGCACGCCGAGCTCGACGTGCCCGTCGTCTACGTCAGCCACTCCGGCAACGAGGTCGCCCGGCTCGCCGACCACCTCGTGCTGCTCGATCAGGGACGCGTGATCGCCGAGGGTCCCGCCACGACCCTGCTGTCGCGACTCGACCTGCCGGAGAACCTGCTCGACGAAGCCGGAACCATCCTCGACGGCCAGGTCACGCACCACGACTCCGCCTACGGTCTCGCCCGGCTCGCGTTCCCGGGCGGCGAAATCAACTTTGTGCATCCCGACGCCCGCCACGGTCAGCCCCTGCGCGTGCAGATCAAGGAGCGCGACATCAGCCTCGCCCTCGACCGCCCCGCGGCCACCAGTATTCAAAACCTGCTGCCCGTCACCATCACCAGTCTGGCGGACTCCGCCAACCCCGCCCACGTGCGCGTGCAGATCGACACCGGCGGCACCTTGATGGTCGCCTGCATCACGCGCCAGTCCCGCGACCGGCTCGGGCTGCGCGTCGGTATGCGGCTGTGGGCACAGATCAAATCCGTCGCCGTGCTCGGCTGATAACGCCGATAAGCACGGCGTTCACTTGAACGAATCCGCCGCGAGTGGCGCGTCGGCTGCTCGTTGCCGCGTTCATCATGCCCACGCTCCACGAACGCGCGCTCGGCGCCTACCTCGGACTCGCCGTCGGCGACGCCTTGGGCGCAACCGTGGAGTTCATGACCGCCCGCGAGATCGCCATCGTGCACGGCGTGCATCGCGAGATCACCGGCGGCGGCTGGCTGCGACTCAGGCCCGGCCAGATCACCGACGACACCCAGATGTGCCTCGCCCTCGGCACCGCCATTCTCGCCCACTCCGAGTGGAACCTTGGCGCCGTTGCCGACGCCTTCGTCGAATGGATGCATGGTCGGCCGGTGGATATCGGCAACACCTGCCGCCGCGGCATCCGCCGCTACCTACGCGACGGCTCTCTGGAGGCGCCTCCCTCGGACCACGAGGCCGGCAACGGCGCCGCCATGCGCAACCTCCCCGTGGTCATCGTCAACGTCGCCGACGAGCCCGCCATGCTTGCGCGCAGCCTCGCGCAAGCCCGGATCACCCACCACAACGCCGCCTCCGACGAGGCCACGCTCACCCTCGCCCGCATGACCCGCACCCTGCTGCTCGGCGGCTCGCTGGCCGATTGCAGCCACCTCGCCGAGGATCTCGTCGCACGCCACCCGCGCTTTCGATTCCGGCCGTATCCGAAACGCACCAGCGGCTTCATCGTCGACACGATGCAGACCGTGCTCGACGCCTTTTTCCACAGCGACAGCTTCGAGGACTGCCTCGTGCTTGCGGTCAATCGTGGCGGCGACGCCGACACCATCGGCGCCCTCGTCGGTCAGCTCGCCGGCGCGCTCCATGGAGTCGACGCCATTCCCGCCCGCTGGCTCGCGCGGCTCGATCCCGCGATCCACCGCGCCGTCCGCGAACAGACCGACGCACTGCTTCGCCATGGCGGCCAACCCTGTTAGCGAACCGCATCGACGCGTTCAGCAAATCTCCTAAAACGCGCCGCCACGCGAACAGGCTCCCCGCTTCGCCACGGCATCGGCAGCATGCGGTCACCCCGCCGTGTCCGCCCCCACCGCCCATTCCGTTTGCAGCCATTGCAACCTGCCCCCGTGGGTTATCGCCTCCGCCGACTTTCAGGAACACCCGCGGCCCTTGGAAATCGGGCAGTTGAGCATCACCGACCGCCGCCTTTGGGAGCGACTGGACGCCATCGACTGTCCCGAGGAACGCGGACGCGTTTTCCACGACTACGTCACCGTTAAATTTCGTCTGCACGAATGGGCCGAGCACGCCGACAAGGCCCGCGCCGGACTGCGCCACAGCTACGTGCGCGTGCTGCGCGACTGGGGCGTCGACAGCAACGGCCCCGCCGGCGCCAGCCTCAAGGCCTGGGTCGAGAACCGCTTCGGCCTGCGCCCCACTTACCATCAGGGGAGACTCGCCGGCGACGCCGACGCCCGCGCCCTCTACGCCCGTCACCACATGGAGAGCGCCGCTCGCTTCGCCGGGCTCTTCATGCAGCTCGACCTGCTCTACACCTTCACCCAACGCGAACTCCTCCGCCGCCACCCCGGCGAAAACAGCCTCCAGCTCTACCGCGGCACCCACGACCCCGAGGAATACGCGCTCGCCGAGGACGACCCCGCGCACGGGCACGTCGTCACGTTGAACAATCTCAGTTCCTTCACCAGCGACCGCGAAGTTGCCTGGGAGTTCGGCTCCTCCGTGTGGGCCGTGCGCGTGCCCCTGCCCAAGGTCGTCTTCTTCAGCGGTTTGCTGCCGTCCAACCTCCTGCTCGGTGAATGCGAATACCTCGTGCTCGGCGGAGAATACCGCGTGAAAAGCCTGCTCTATTGAGCAAAAAGGCCGCTCGTATCAGGTTTTAAAATACGACTTTCGGCCGATTCCTACATTTCGGTAGGAATCGGTCCTACATGGCGACAAGCGTGTAGGAAAATCAGAGGGTGCCTACCTTGGCATGCCAGCCATCTGGAAATTTTTAAATTTTGTAAGCATTGCATAACAATGGTTTAAAAATTTACCGAAACAGAAAAAAACGCGTTGGCACCGGCAAAGCTAAATAAGTGGGCGTTAAGCGAACCTAACAAATCAACAACTTCACTTATGAGAAAAATCGCTATCTACGGTAAGGGCGGCATCGGCAAGTCCACCACCACCCAGAACACGGTCGCCGGTCTCGTTGAGATGGGCAAAAAGGTCATGGTGGTCGGCTGCGACCCCAAGGCCGACTCCACTCGTCTCCTCCTTGGCGGCCTGGCCCAGCGCTCGGTCCTCGACACCCTCCGCGAAGAGGGTGAGGACGTCGAACTCGCCGACATCCGCGCCGGCGGTTTCTGCAACAGCCTCTGCGTCGAGTCCGGCGGTCCCGAGCCGGGCGTCGGTTGCGCCGGCCGCGGCATCATCACCTCCATCAACATGCTCGAGCAGCTCGGCGCCTATGACGAGTCCGAGCAGCTCGACTACGTTTTCTACGACGTGCTCGGCGACGTGGTGTGCGGCGGTTTCGCCATGCCCATCCGCGAAGGCAAGGCCGAGGAGATCTACATCGTTTGCTCCGGCGAGATGATGGCCATGTATGCCGCCAACAACATCTCCAAGGGCATCCTCAAGTTCGCCAAGACCGGCAACGTCCGCCTCGGCGGCCTGATCTGCAACTCCCGCAAGGTCGACAACGAGCGCGAGATGATCGAGGCCTTCGCCAAGCGCCTCGGCACCCAGATGATCCACTTCGTGCCCCGTCACAACGACGTGCAGCGCGCCGAGATCAACCGCAAGACCGTGATCGAGTGGAATCCCCAGGCCGAGCAGGCCGACGAATACCGCCAACTCGCCCGCGCCATCGAGAACAACACCCAGTTCGTCATCCCGAACCCGCTGTCCATCCAGGAGCTCGAAAACCTCCTCATGGAATACGGCCTGATGGACGTCTGACCAATCCCCCAAGACGGCGGCCGGAGTAACCGGCCATCTCAATCGGCTTCATGACAGGACCGGACATCCCCGGTCTCCGGCCGCCGCCTTGTCTCCAAACATCCGCAAACCGCGATCAGCACCACGACCCACTTCACCACCATGAGCGAAATCTTCGATCCCTCAGATGCCGGCTCGGCCGGCGCCACGCCCGAGCCCAACCGCCCGCTGCCCGACCCCGTCGCCGCGCGCGAAGAGATGCTCAAGGCCTATCCCGACAAGACCAAGAAGAAGCGCGCCAAGCAGCTCCTCGTCAACGAGACCCCCGACTCCCCCAAGCAGATCGGCGCCAACTCCCGCACCATCCCCGGCATCATGACCCAGCGCGGCTGCACCTACGCCGGCTGCCGCGGCGTGGTCATCGGCCCGATGCACGACGTGCTCCACATCACGCACGGCCCCATCGGCTGCTCCTTCTACTCCTGGCAGACCCGCCGCAACCTCGCCCGTCCCACCGAGGGCCAGATCAATTACCTCCAATACAGCATGACCACCGACATGCAGGAGGATAACATCGTGTTCGGCGGCGAGAAGAAGCTGGCCGCCGCCATCCGCGAGGCCTACGCGATCTTCAAGCCCAAGGCCATCGCCGTCTACGCCACCTGCCCCGTCGGCCTCATCGGCGACGACATCCACACCGTCTGCCGCCAAGCCAAGGAAGAGCTCGGCATCAACGTCTTCGGCTTCTCCTGCGAAGGCTACAAGGGCGTCTCCCAGTCCGCCGGTCACCACATCGCCAACAACGGCGTGTTCAAGCACATGGTCGGCCTCAATGACACCCCCGACGAGGGCGAGTTCCGCATCAACATCCTCGGCGAATACAACATCGGCGGCGACGCCTGGGAGATCGACACCCTCCTGCGCAAGTGCGGTATCCACGTCACCGCTACGCTCTCCGGCGACATCTCCTACGAGCAGGTCACCAAGTGCCACACCGCCGACCTCAACGTCGTCCAGTGCCACCGCTC
>JAUWBF010000034.1 GCA_030601755.1 Verrucomicrobiota bacterium
ACTCGCCGGCGCCCCCCTGCCCGCCCCCAAGGCCGCGCCAGTCGTCGGCGGCGCCGTCGCGGCGCGCCTCACCAAGCTGCCCGCCGCCTACTCGCTGCAACGTGCGCCCTTCGAGGGCAACATCCTCGGCATCGACCCGTCCCTGCGCGGCACCGGTCTGGCGCTGATCGAGTTTCGCGCCGGCAAACAACCCGTGCTCCTGCGCTGCCAGACCGTGAAGGTCCACCCCAAGCTCTCCATGGCGTCGGCGCTCGCGGAGATCCACCGCTCGGTGACCGAATTCATGACGGCGTTCGACGTGCGCCACGTCGCGCTCGAGCAGACCATCTACGTGCAAAACTTCCAGACCGCGCAGATCCTCGGCGCCGCGCGCGGAGCGGCCATCGCCGCGGTGGCCCTGCGTGGGTATGAGGTTTTTGAATACCCGCCCCTGCGCGTGAAGCAGGCGGTGGTCGGCGCCGGACGCGCCAGCAAGGAGCAGATGGCCCGCACCGTGATGAACCTCCTCGGCCACGGCCGCATGCTGGCCTTCGACGAGTCCGACGCGGCCGGCGTGGCCCTCTGCCACGCCTTCACCTGGCGCGACGGAGCCTGATCAGGCCGCCTCGCCGGCGGGCAACCCGTGCGCGCGCAGCCACGCCGGGTTGTGCACGGTCTGCAGGTAGCGCCCGCCGCCATCGCACAATACGGTGACGATGACCCGACCCGGCCCGGCCTCCAAGGCCACGCGACGCGCGGCACAGAGATTGAACGCCGACGACAGGCCGAGGAACAAACCCTCTTCGCGCAGCACGCGCTGTAACATCAGAACCGCCTCCTCGTCGGTGATCAGGTGCGCGTCGTCGGGCTTGAGCGCCGCCAGATTCGCGGTGATCCGCGACTGGCCGATGCCCTCGACGATCGAGGAGCCCGGCGTGGACTCCACCCGGCCGTCCTTCACCCATGACCAGACGACCGCCCCGGCCGGCTCAGCGCAGTGAACGCGAATCGACGGATCACGCTCCTTGAGCGCAAGGCCCACGCCGGCCAGCGTGCCGCCCGTGCCCACCGAAGCCACGAAGTCCGTCACCCGCCCCTTGGTCTGCGTCCAGATTTCCGGACCGGTGCCCAGTCGATGCGCCTCGCGGTTGGCCGGGTTGTCGAACTGGTTCGCCCACCAGCCGCCGGGCAGGCTCTCCGCGAGTCTTCGCGCCTCGGCGACGTAATTGCCGGGATGATCGGCCGCACGATCCGGCACCTGACGCACCTCGGCCCCGAGCGCGAGCAGGTGGTCAACCTTGCCCTGGCTCACGCCGTCGGGCACGACCAGCAGGCAACGGTGTCCCAGCGCGCGACCGATCCAGGCCAGACCCGCGCCCGTGTTGCCGGCGGTCGCCTCCACGATCACGCCGCCGGACCGCAACGCGCCGGAGCGGCGGGCGTCCTCGATCAAGGCCAGGGCCACCCGGTCCTTGGCCGACCCGCCCGGGTTCATGAACTCCGCCTTGGCGAAGATCCCGCACCCCGTCTCCTTGGACAAGCCGCGGACTCGCACCAGCGGCGTGCGGCCGATGGCGGCGCACAGGCTCTCGGTCGCGACTGGCGTCGCCGGACGCACCCCGCTCACGCCTCCCGCCCCTTCGGCGGGTTCGCCGCCTGCCAGGCCGCGAACCCGCCCGCCAGCGAGCTGACCCGCGTATAACCCATGCGCACGAGGTTGTCGGCCGACAGCGCGGAGCGGTTGCCCCCCGCGCAGTAGAGCACGATCTCCGCGTCGGGGTCGGGCGCGATCTCCTCGATGCCGCCCTCCAGCAGGCCGCGCGGCAGGAGCACCGCGCCGGGGATGCGTCCGCGCGCGGTCTCCGGCGTCTCGCGCACGTCGATCACCAGCGGCGGGGCGGCGTCCGTGCGCGACAGCCGCGCACGCAGCCCGTCCGTCGTTATTTCCTGGATACGTTTCTTCGCGTCGGCGACGAGCGCGGCGAAGCGGGACTTTTGATTCGGCGATGACATGGGATGTAAAAATCAAACTCCGTCCAGCAACCGCGAGGCCAGCGCGAACGCCTGCGCCCGGATCTCCGGGATCGCGGTGCACTCCCACAGCACGCCCTTGATCGGCGCGCCCAGGCTGTGCAACCAGCCGGAGGGCTCCCAACGGTAACGTCGCACCCGGCCGTCCGGCTCGGCGTGCAACCCCAGGGCCAGCGGATCGTGATCGATCAGTCCGCGCGCCAGCAGATTGATGAACAACGGGTGTTGAAACTTCGAGTAGTCGCTGCGCGGTCCGGTGCAGTTGATGACCTTGGACACGCGCGCCTTTTTCAGGCTCCCGTCGCGCCGACATCGCCAGGTCGCCTCGACGGTGCCGTCCAGTTCGTCGAACTCCACGAGGCGTCCGGAGTGAAACGTCAACCGGCCCGAGGTCCGCAGCGCCTCGATGCGCGCATGCACCGCCGGGGCCAGGCGGTGCCGATGGATTTCCCAAAACGGTCGCACATGCGCCAGAAACCGCCGGCGATCATCCAGGTCCAGCCCTTGCCAGAGACGCGACGTCACCGGTCTCAACGCGTCCACCACCGCGCGCCAATCCTCGCCTTCCGCCGCCGCCCTGGCGACCTCGGCGCGAGTCGAGCGCACCAGCGCGCGCAGTCCCTTCGGCGGCTCCTCGGGCGAAAACCACAGCGGCCGCTTCGGCAAGGGCACGCGATGCACCTGCGGCGACAACCCGCGCCGCGACAACGCGTGAATCGGCCCCCGGTGCCCGCGGGCGACGAGCGAGTTGATCATGTCCACTGCCGTCAGTCCGGACCCGACGAGCAGCACGCCCGAGTCCGCCGGGATGCGGTCCAGCGCGTCGTCGCGCCACGGCACGTGGACGTAGCGCGCGCTTTTGTAGAACGGCAGCGACCGGCGAATCGGGTATTCGCCCGGCAGGTTGCCCAGCGCCAGGACCACCTGGTCGGCCGCGATCAACATGCCGTCGCGCAACTGCAACCGCGCCTGACCGCCACCCTCGCCGATGTCGATCACCTCGCCCGCCACCACTCGGAACACCACATCGCGACGGGCGCGTTCACGGGCCTCGACGAGCTTGTGATAGACATAGTGGCCATAAACGTGGCGCGGCAGAAAATCCTCCCCGCCGACCTCGTCCGGAAAGCCAAACCGGCCCGCGTGAGCCTTGGCCCATTCGAGAAAATCGCCCGGCGCGTCGGGAAACGCCCCCAAGCCCGCGGCGGTCACGTTGAGCAGATGCTCCCCGTCCCAGGTGCGGTAGGCCACCCCGCGGCCGACCGGCGGATCGCGCTCGATCAGCGTGATCTCCAGGGGACCGCGCGCCAAGCGCAGCAGGTTCACGGCGACCAATGTGCCGCTGATGCCACCGCCGATGATGGCGACGCGCAAGGGAATGGGGGATACCGGGGCGCGCATGGGGAGATCGTTGGGATTGGCTCAGGACTCGAAGCGCACGAACAGCGGACTCGTCCACACCTTGTGGTCGTCGCGCTCACGGGCAAACAGGTAGAGGGCGCGAAATCCGTGCGCGCCGTTTTCCGGCGGCGCCACGAACGCACCCTCGACGCGGGCGGGCAATCCGCCGCCGGCGACACGCTCGGCCGCCACGAAAAGCCCCTCGCCGCCCAGTTCGCGCCGGATGGCCCCGTGGCTCCACAAATCAGCCCCGGTCACGACGCCCGCCGCGCCCGGCGTCAGCGGATCAGGACGACTCGCGCCTCGCCGCCCGGTCTTGTCAAAGGCGCCGATCTCAAGGTTGAACTCCATCCGCAACGCCGCCGGATCGTCCACTTGGATCTCGATATGATCGGCATCGCCATAGGTGTCCGCGCGCACCTGAAACACACCCGGCGAAACCTCGACCACCGTCTCTTCCGGATGCTCCAGCCCGCGCGCGGTCCACTCCAGCACACGCGCGCCGGTGATCGTGACCACCCCGCGCCACTCGGCCCAGCGGTAGCGGTCGCGGATGCGCGCCCCGCCCCAACGCAGCCGAAAGCGGTCTGCGGCCAACCCCGCCTCGGCATGCAGGTCGCGTTCATGCAGCACCACCCCGCGTTCGTCGCGCAGCTCGACCCGCTCCCAGTCGTCACCAAGAAGTTGATACGACAGCTCCAGCGGCCCGCGGTGTGCGAACGCGTCGCCCTGGCGCCGCCCCGCCGCCGACAGCAGCGCCACCGCCCGCCCGCCGGTGGTCGCCCAGGTGTGGCGGGCGCGCAACGCGCCGGCGACCGCCGCGCTCGTCAACTCCTCCGCCAGCACGCCGGTGACTCCGCCGCGCACGCCGAACGAGCCCACGCCCGGCGCGCCGCCGCCGGGTCGCCCGCGATGCTCGTCGCCGGCGGCGGACGCGCCGACCTGCAGGCCGCGCGCAAGGGCGTCGCGGTAGAACCAGTCGAAGTGCCCCCACGACGACGCCACCTCCACCAGTCGCTCCAAGCCCGCGTCGTGCCAGTCGAACACCGCCCGCCGCCCGCCGACATGCGGGATCAGCAGCACGCGGTCACCCGTGGCCAGGTCGCGGTAGGCCTCGTGCAGATGGGCGGCGGTGGGCAACCCCGGATTCTGATCGCGATCCGTCGGCGTGTCCTCGTTCCAGTCGAAAACGCGCAGACTGCGGCCGTCAGCCGCGAGCGGGAAGCGCACCTCCTCGCCGAGAAAGACCACGTTGCGATCCCCGCCGACGGTGCTGGCCCCGCACCACTCGGTGCCCGGAAAGCAGAGGAAACGTTGCTCGGCGTGCAGCTCGCGGCAGATGCCGATCGCCTCCGCCCAGCGGTCGGCCCGCACGTTGAAATCGTTGGCGGTGTAGCCGGCGACATCGAGGCCGGCGGCGTCGCGGGCGTGCTCCAGATTATCCCGGGTGGTATTCACCCCGACCGTATCCTCCGAGTGGATATGCAGGTCGGCGAACAACGCGCGCGGCGTCGGCGCGTCCGGATCGGCGGTCACGCGCGCGACGACCCGCGGGTCGTCGATGACCAGTTCGTAATCGCCCGCCTCTGGCAGACGCAGCAACCCGCGCGACCAGGCCCCGGCGGCGCCGCTCCAGGTGAGCGGCAGGCGCAGCAGGGTGCGCCCGTCGCGACGCAGGCGCAGCCAGTCAGGCGGCGGCGTGTCGGCCGGCGCGAGGTTGCCCCACTGATCCTCCACGCGCAGCGTGACCGCAAACGGCACGCCTGGCCGCACCAGACGCGGCGTCAGCAGGAACGCCTTGGCCGCCGGGCCCGGCCGGATCGCCAGCACGACGTCGCCAGGCACGGGCGCGAAGCGCGAGGCGCCGGTGGTGTCAACAAACGCACGAAAGCGAAAGGCCCGCTCCACAAAGGTCTGCACGCGGGTGCCCGGTCCGCCGCCGCGCCGGTCGCCCAGCCGGATCTCGATGCGGTCGCCGGCCTTCAGGTAGCCGTCCACCACGTCGATGATAACGGCCTTCTGCCACGGGCGCTCGTGTCCCTTCTGGTCAAAACGAACATCGAGCGAACGCACCGTCCCGGGGCTTTCGCCGGGAAACGGTTCGCGCGGCACATAGGTCGCCGAGACATAGTCGGCCCCCGAGGAATCGCTGGTCTGAAACGGAGCCCAGTCCGAGTAAAACTTAAAGACCAGCTTGAGCCACGCCCCGTCGGCCAACCCGGCCGCGCCCACCTCGTAGGTGATCAACAGCTCCGTGCGCTCACCGGCGACGAGCGCGTCGCGCGCACACGTCAGCCGTCCCAAAAAAGGCAGGGTCGCAAGATGCGAAGAAAGTTCGGCGGGATGAATCATGGCGAGGTCGTTTGTCGAAAGCGGCGGGCGACGATGGCCTTCGCCGCGAGGGTGATCAGCGCGAGCACGGCCAGCAGCAGGGCGGCGGCGAAGGCGCCGGCGGAGTTGTAGTCGTTGTAGAGCAGCTCGACGTGCAGCGGCAGGGTGTTGGTCTTGCCGCGGATATGTCCCGAAACCACGGATACGGCGCCGAATTCGCCGAGCGCCCGGGCGTTGCCCAGCAGCAGGCCGTAGAGCACGCCCCACTTGATCTTGGGCAGCGTGATGCGGCGAAAGATCGTCCACCCGCCCGCGCCGAGCTGGTCGCCCATCGTCTCCTCGTCGGAGCCGAGCTCCTGCATGAGCGGCACGAGCTGGTTGAGCAGGTAGGGGAAGCTGACAAAGATCGTGACCAGGATGATGCCGGGCACGGCGAACATGATCTCCAGGTTGTGTTCGACCAGCCACGGGCCGAACCAGCCGCGTCGTCCGTAGACCATCATGTAGCAGACGCCGGCCACGATCGGCGAGAGGCTGATGGGTATCTTGCTGACGGCGAGCAGCAGGCCGCGTCCCGGGAACCGGTGGTAGGCGACCAGCCACGCGCCGGACAATCCGACCACCAGGCTCACCGGCAGCGCGGCGGCGGCGGCGAGCACGCTCAGCCCGAGCGCCTGCCGGCTGTCGCGGGTGGTGAGATTGTCCCACAGGACGTCGGCTCCCGACGCCAGCGCCTCGCGCACGATGATGACCAGCGGCAGCACGAGCAGCAGGCCGGCGAGCACCACGGCGGCGGCGATGAGCAGGCCGCCGGCAAAACCGGGACGGGCGGAGCGGTTGACCACGGTGCTCATGCGGCGGCGAGGCGGCGGCCCCAGTTTTCCAGGCGGTTGACGAGAAGCATGATCGCGAACGCGGCCACGAGCATGACGGTGGCGACCGCGGCCGAGCCGGCGTAGTCGTATTCCTCCAGGCGGATGTAGGCGAGCAGCGCGGTGATCTCGGTGCGATAGGGAATGTTGCCGGCGATGAAGACGACCGCGCCGAACTCACCGATGCTGCGGGCGAAGGCCAGGGTCGCGCCGGTGGCCAGCGCGGGCAGGATGGCCGGGAAGATGACCCGGCGGAAAATGGTGAAGGGCCGGGTCCCGAGCGTGAGGGCGGCCTCCTCGAGTTCGGGCTCGAGCGTTTGCAACACGGGCTGCACGGCGCGCACCACGAACGGCAGGCTGGTGAAGGCCATGGCCACGAGGATGCCGGCCGGGGCGAAGGCGACCTTGATCCCGAGTTCGGCGAGCGGCGCGCCCAGCCAGCCCTTGGTCGCGAAGAGCGTGGTCAGCGCCAGCCCGGAGACGGCGGTGGGCAGGGCAAACGGCAGGTCGATGATCGCATCGAGCAGGCCGCGACCGGTCCAGCGGTAGCGCACCAGCACCCAGGCCAGCAACAGTCCGGCGAGGGCGTTGAACACCGTGGCGCCGAACGCCGCGAGCAGGGTCACCCGGTAGGTGGCCAGCGCGCGGGCGTCGGTGATGATCTCCCAGAAATGCGCCGGACCAAGCGCGACCGATTTGGCCGCGAGGGCGCTGATCGGCAGCAGCACGAACAGCCCGAGAAACACCACCACGAGGGTGGCGTTCAGCCCGAGTCCGGGCAGGCGGTAGGCTCGTGGACGGGGCGGCGACATGGCGGGGAGGGATGGCGGGGAGCGAACGCGATCAGCGCTTGAGCAACTGGTCGAAGATCGCGCCGTTGGCGAAGTGGGTCTTCTTGATTTCGTCCCAGGTGCCGAAGACCTCGTTGGCGTCGAACAGCTCGATGTCGGGGAACTGTGCGGCGTATTTGGCGACGACGGCGGGCGAGCGCACACGGTAGAAGTTCTTCGCGATGATGTCCTGCGCCTCGTCGGTGTAGAGGAACTTGAGGTAGGCCTCGGCGATGTTGCGGGTGCCGCGCTTTTCCACCACGGCGTCCACCACGGAGACGGGGAACAGGCCGGCGATGCTGTAGGAGGGCGTGACGACGTCATACTTGTCGTCGCCGTATTGCTTGCGAATGCCGAGGGTCTCGGACTCGAAGGTGATCAGCACGTCGCCGAGCCCGCGTTCGACAAAGCTGGTGGTGGCGCCGCGCCCGCCGGTGTCGAAGACGACGACGTTGTTGACGATCTTGCCGACAAATTCGCGGGTCTTGGCCTCGTCGCCGTTGAATTTTTTGAGTCCATAGGCCCAGGCCGCGAGGTAGGTGTAGCGCGCGTTGCCGGAGGTCTTGGGATTGGGGAAGACGAGTTTGACGTCGGGCCGGGCGAGGTCGTCCCAATCCTTGATGCCCTTGGGGTTGCCCTCACGCACGAGGAAGCTGGTGAAGGAGTAGTAGGGCGAGGACTGGTCGGGCAGCCGGCTTTGCCAGTCGGCGGGGATCAGCTTGCCTTCGTCGTGGAGGACCTGCACGTCGCTGACCTGGTTGAAGGTGACGACGTCGGCCGGCAGACCGTCGAGGATGGCGCGGGCCTGTTTGGAGGAACCCTGGTGGGACTGGTTGACGACGATTTTTTCGCCGTCGTGCGCGGCGGCCCAGTTTTTGGCGAAGACGGGATTGAGCGCGGCGAAGAGCTCGCGGGAAACGTCGATGGAGGTGTTGAGGATCTCGCGTTCGGCGCGGAGGGCCGGGGCGGCGAGGGTGGCGGCCGCGAGGGCGGCGAGGAACAGGTGTTTCATGGATGATTGATGTCTGCCTGGGCGGAGGCGTCCGGCGGGTCCGGTCTGCGTATCCGTTTTATGGATTCAAATGGCCATGAAGCGGTCTTCTCTGGCAAAGGCTGGAGGCGGGGGCTGGAATCGTTCCGGGCGAAGCCCGAGGCATTTCACCAGCTCGTGACGACGTTTGCGGCGTCGTGGCCTTCCCACTTGGCTACCCCGCCCGGGAAGGAGAGGGAGCCTCAGGGCCGGGTAAGCTCCGAGATGTCGTCGCTCTCGGCGTCGACCTCGGCGAAGAGCCAGGTGGAGAGGTAGCGCTCCGAGGAGGAGGGGACGATGACGACGATGCGTTTGCCGGCGTTCTCGTCGCGTTTGGCGAGTTGCAGCGCGGCCCAGACGGCGGCGCCGGAGCTGATGCCGACGGGAATGCCGTCGAGCGTGTTGACCTGCCGCGAGACGGGGCCGGAGTCCTCCTCCTTCACCTGGATGATCTCGTCGATCACGTCGGTGTTGAGGATGCTCGGGACGAAGCCGGCGCCGATGCCCTGGAGTTTGTGCGGGCCGGGCTGGCCGCCGGAGAGCACGGGCGAGCTGGCGGGCTCGACGGCGACGATGCGGATGTCGGGATTGCGCTCGCGGAGCACCTCGCCGACGCCGGTGACGGTGCCGCCGGTGCCGACGCCGGAGACGACGATGTCGACCTTGCCGTCGGTGTCGCGCCAGATCTCCTCGGCGGTGGTCTGCCGGTGGATGGCGGGGTTGTCGGGGTTGGCGAATTGCTGCAGGACGACGCTGTTGGGGATCTGCTTGTTCAGTTCCTCGGCCTTGGCGATGGCGCCCTTCATGCCCTTCGGGCCCTCGGTGAGGACGAGCCGCGCGCCGAGGATCTTGAGCAGCTTGCGCCGTTCGAGCGACATGGTCTCGGGCATGGTGAGGATGAGCTTGAGACCCTTGGCGGCGGCCACGAAGGCGAGCGCGATGCCGGTGTTGCCGGAGGTGGGCTCGATGAGGACGGTGTCCTGGTTGATGCGGCCGGAGCGCAGGGCCTGGTCGATCATGTTGAAGCCGATGCGGTCTTTGACGGACGAGAGCGGGTTGAAGAACTCCAGCTTGAGCAGGATCTCGGCCTTGGCGCCATGGACGGCGGCGGTGCGATTAAGGCGGACCAGCGGGGTGTTGCCGATGGTCTCGGTGATGTCGTTGTGGATTTTTGCCATGATTGGGCGCGGGTTGCTGGGTTTGGGTTATCGGGACGCGGGTTCGAAGGAGCGCGCGAAGAGCGCGCGAAGATCGTGCAAAAGCGTGTCGGCACCGGGCCCGGCGACGGTGAAGAGCACGCGGTCACCCGGCTCGGCGGCGAGCATGAGGAGGGCGAAGATGTCTTTGGCGTCGGCTTCGATGTCGCCGCACCGCACCGTCACCGGACCATCATGCCGGCGGGTGAGGGCGACGACCTGGTTGGCCGGACGGACGTGCAAGCCGTGGCGGTTGGCCACGACAAACTCCTCCTGCAGCGTGGGTGTTGGCTCGGAGCCGGACATGGTTACAACGCGTTGATTTTCAGATGCCGTGGCCGGAATCGGTGGTCGCGGCGTGCGCGTCGTCGGGAACGACGTCGCGCTCGGTGTAGCTGCCGGCGGGGAAGAGTCGGATGTGGCGGAAAACGATCCAGGCTTCGTCGCCGACCTTCAGGTCGAGTTCCCGGAGACGTGCGCGCGACACCTCCGCGTCGATCGTGTCGTGGTTGTCGGCGCGCACCAGCGTCACGCGTCCGCTGCTGCCGGCCGAGAAGATGTGCGCGACGCGGGCGTGAATGGAGTGCTCGCCGGCGGGCTCGCGGCGGATGTCCACGTCGTGCGGGCGCACGTAGAGGGCGTTGTCTCCGGTGCCGGGCAGCGGATTGCGAGCGGGGGTGAAGCGGTTCACGTTGCCCAAAAACTCGATGACGAACGGCGAGGCGGGCTGGTCGTAGACCTCCTGCGGCGTGCCGACCTGCTTCACCTTGGCGTGGTTCATGACGACGACCTCGTCGGCGAGTTCGAGCGCCTCCTCCTGGTCGTGGGTCACGAAGACGGTGGTCAGACCAATCTCGTCGTGGAAACGGCGCAACCAGCCGCGCAGCTCCTTGCGCACCTGGGCGTCGAGCGCGCCGAAGGGCTCGTCGAGCAGGAGCACCTTGGGCTGCACGGCGAGCGCACGGGCGAGGGCCACGCGCTGCCGCTGGCCGCCGGAGAGCTGGGACGGGTAACGGCCGCCGACGTCGGGCAGCTGGATGAGACGCAGCAACTCGTCGACGCGCACGGCGATCTCGGCCTTCGAGGGGCGGTCCTTGCGCGGCAGCACGGTGAGGCCGAAGGCGATGTTCTCGGCGACGGTCATGTGCCGGAAGAGCGCGTAGTGCTGGAAGACGAAGCCGACGCCGCGACGGCCGGCCGGCGTGTCGGTGACGTCCTCGCCGTGAAACTCGACGCGGCCCGAGCCGCGGTCGGCGAAGTCGAGCCCAGCGAGGATGCGCAGCAGGGTCGTCTTGCCCGAGCCGGAGGGACCGAGCAGGGCGACGAGCTTGCCGTCGGGCACGTGCAGGTCGACGGCGTCGAGGGCCTTGGTGCGGCCGAAGGTCTTGGTGATGGCGGTGGCGGTGATGCTCATGATCGGATGGATTTAAAATTTGGGCCACAGAGGACACGGAGCTCGGACACAGAGGGCACAGAGAACGGAAGGTTTGGTTTTAAATGGTTTGTCTCCGTGAACTCCGTGTCGGGGCTCCGTGATCTCCGTGGCTAAAAGGCAGGTTTCTTCTCAACCATGCCGGCGGGCGTGGGCCCACTCGACGGCGGACTTGAGGACGAGGGTGACGATGGCGAGCAGCGCGAGCAGCGAGGCCGCGGCGAAGGCGCCGACGAACTGGTATTCGTTGTAGAGGATCTCGACGTGCAGCGGCAGGGTGTTGGTCTCGCCGCGGATGTGTCCTGAAACAACGGATACGGCGCCGAATTCGCCCATCGCGCGGGCGTTGCACAGGATGACGCCGTAGAAGAGGCCCCACTTGATGTTGGGCAGGGTCACGCGGAAAAAGGTCTGCCAGCCGTTGGCGCCGAGGGTGACGGCGGCGTATTCCTCGTCCTTGCCCTGCGCCTGCATGAGCGGGATGAGCTCGCGGGCGACGAAGGGGAAGGTGACGAAGATCGTCGCCAGCACGATGCCGGGCACCGCGAAGACGATACGGATGTCGTGCTCCGAGAGCCACGGGCCGAACCAGCCATGCGCGCCGAAGACGAGCACGTAGATGAGGCCCGAGATGACCGGCGACACGGCGAACGGCAGGTCGATCAGCGTGATCAGCAGGCTCTTGCCGGGGAACTCGAACTTGGCGACGGCCCAGGCGGCGGCGACGCCGAAGACGAGGTTGGCCGGCACCGCGATGGCGGCGGTGAGCAGCGTGAGCCGCAGCGCGTGCCAGCCGTCGGGATCGTTGAAGGACTCGAGGTAGGCGCCCACGCCGCGCCGCAGCGCCTCGGCGAAGACCGAGACCAGCGGCAGCAACAGGAAGCTCGCGAGGAAGAGGAACGCCACGCCCATCAGCGTGAGCCGCAGCCAGAGCGGGTCGCGCAGGGCGCGCGGGCGGACCACGGGGGCGGAGACGGTGCGTTGGAGATTGGACAATGCGGAGGCCATGGCGGGGCGGGAAGGTTCAGGCGATGCGGCGGGCGCGACGCTGGAGGAGATTGATGAGCAGCAGCAGGACGAAGGAGACGATCAGCATGACCACCGCGATGGCGGTGGCGCCGGCGTAGTCGTATTGCTCCAGTTTGGTGATGATGAGCAGCGGGGTGATCTCGGTCTTCATCGGCATGTTGCCGGAGATGAAGACGACCGAGCCGTATTCGCCTAGCGCGCGGGCGAAGGCCATGGCGAAGCCGGTGGTCAGGGCGGGCAGCAGCGGCGGCAACACCACGCGGGCCAGCGTCTGCAGGCGGTTGGCGCCGAGCGTGGCCGAGGCTTCCTCGAGCTCGGGCTCGAGTTCCTCGATGACGGGCTGGAGCGTGCGCACCACGAAGGGCAGACCGATGAAGGTGAGCGCCACGAACACGCCGACGCGGGTGAACGCCACCTGCATGCCGTGCGGCTCGAGCCACTGCCCCACCCAGCCGTTCTTCGAATAGATGGCGGTCAACGCGATGCCGGCGACGGCGGTCGGCAGCGCGAAGGGCAGGTCCACCAGCGCGTCGATGACGCGCCGGCCGGGGAAGGGATAGCGCACCAGCACCCACGCGACGACCAGGCCGAAGACGGCGTTGACCGCCGCCGCGGCCAGGGAGGCGCCGAAGCTGAGCTTGTAGGAGGCGACCACCCGCGGGTCGGACACGGCCGCCGTGAACTCGGCCCAGGTGAGACCGGCGATCTCGATGAAGGCCGCCGCGAGCGGCACAAGCACGATGAGGCTCAGGTAAACGAGCGTGAAGCCGAGCGATAACCCGAAGCCGGGCAGGACGGAGCGATGGCGCGAGGAGGACATAGATGAAAACTCAGAGGTTGATCGCGTGGGCGAGGAACACGCGGTATTCGTCGAGCACCGTGAGCAGCGCGGTGACGGCCGCCTCGACCTGGAGGTCGAGCGGGGCGAGCGCGGGTGTCTCGAAGATCAGGTCGAAGGGGCGCGGACTGACGCCCGGCGCCGCGGAGAGCACGCCGACGTAGCACTGCGCGAGCAGGCCCTCGCGGGCGGAGAAACCGTCGATGACCGCGGTGCGGTTGCGCGGCAGGACGCGTTCGGCCGCGTGCAACGCGGGCTGCAGCAGCGCCTCGTTGAGCACCCGGCCGTGCGCATAACCATAGATGCCGTCGCTGGTGTCGTCGGCGTGCAGCGTGATGAGTCCGGCAAAGGCGTTGCCGCGCAGTTCGCGCTCCATGAGACGCACCTCGGGATGCGCGGAGCCGCGCCAAAACTCGCGGTTGAGGTCGACGCCGTCGCGGTTGTGGCGGGTGCCGTCCTCGTAGCCGGTGGGATTGATCACCGGGTAGATGACCAGTTCGTAACCCGCCGCGGCCGAAGGCTCCGCGATCAGCGTCTCCACGAGGGCGACGAGCGCGTGCACGCCGGCCGGCTCGTCGCCGTGCAGGCCGCCGAAGATGCCGATGCGGATCGGATCGTGCGCGGCCGGCGGACCGAGGAAGAGGATGCGCGGGATGCCGTAGGTCCTGCCGTCGCGGACAAAGGAGCCCGCCATGGACACGATCACCTCCGGGCAAAGCTCCGCCAACTCGAGGAGCGGGCCGAGCAAGGCGCGCAGATCGCGCGAAAGCGGAGGTGAGGACAGTGGTTCCATGGCGGGAAACGGTGATGGCGCGGCCGGCGACCGATCAGATGTGCCAGGCGTGGGCGTCAAAGCCGCGCACGCGGATGATGACCGAGCGCAGGATGCGGGCGACCGCCTCGCGGTGCAGGCCGGCGTTCCATCCGCCGGGGACGCGCACCGTGATCTCGAACGGCGAGACGGGCAGGTCGTCGACCAGCGAGAGCGGGCCGTAGGGTTCGCGGTCGCGGGCGGGCGCGCCTTCCCAGCGCACGGCCCAGGGCGAGAAGTCCTCGGATGTGAGCAGCTCCACGCCGCTGCTGGCGGCGGTGGCGTCGGGGCCGGCGTTGAGGGAAACGGTGAGCTCATCCACGGTGTGGTCGGTGCGCAGGCGGATGAACCCGTGGTAGCCGCGCACGCGGGCGTCCTTGGCCAGCAGGTCGATCTCCGGATGGTCCGGATAGCTCCAGTTGGAGCGGACGAGGTGACGCGACGCGGAGCCCGGAGCGCGGCCGAGCACGTCGACCTCCGGGAAAAAAGAGATGTTCAAGCCCGCACCAAGGTCGGGCGTGAGCGCAAGGCGTTCGAGGAAGTGCAGCAGCGCGGCGGAACCGGCGGTGTCGCGCGCCTCCTCGCCCGCGTAGACGGCCAGACGGAGCGAGTGGTCCGAGCTGTGCGGACCGAAATAGACGAAGCGCGGCAGCGCGTGGCGGCGCCCGGCGTGGTGAAATGGTCCGAGCGGAGAGGCGAAGACGTGCCGCGAATTTTGCGCGAGCCGGTAGAGCTGCTCGAGCGACGAGTCCGGAGCGGAGGGCGAGACGGGACGCGGCGGGGTGAGCGCGAGGCGCGGATGGTCGGCATGACGATGAAAGAAAGTGGTCATGATGGTTTCCTCGTTCGGGGTTCGGATGGGCGGATCGGAAATGGCCGGCCGGCGACGCGGGTTCGCGCCGCCGGTCGGCTCGATGGAGCGCGGGATTACTTTTTCAGATAAATCTGGTCGAAGGTGCCGCCGTCGGCGAAGTGGGTCTTCTGAGCCTTCTGCCAGCCGCCGAACTCGTCATCGATGTTGACGAGCTTGACCTCGGGAAAACGGGCCACGTCGGCCGGGTCGGCGTGCTCGGGGTGAATCGGGCGGTAGTAGTGCTTGGCGGCGATACGCTGGCCGTCCGGTGAGTAGAGATACTCGAGGTAGGCCTGCGCCACGGCGAGGTTGCCCTTCTTCTTCGCGTTGGCGTCGACGACGGTGACGGGCGGCTGGGCGAGGATGCTCAGCGAGGGCACGATGATCTCGAACTCGCCCTTGCCGAGTTCGTTGAGCGCGAGGAAGGCCTCGTTTTCCCACGAGAGGAAGACGTCGCCGATGCCGCGCTGCACGAAGGTCGTGGTGGCGCCGCGCGCGCCGGAGTCGAGCACGGGCACGTTTTTGAAGAGCTTGGTCACGAAGTCGCGGGCGGCGTCGTCGGAACCGTATTTATTTTTCGCATACGCCCACGCGGCGAGGTAGTTCCAGCGGGCGCCGCCGGAGGTCTTTGGGTTGGGCGTGATGACGCCGACGCCGGGTTTCACGAGGTCGTCCCAGTCCTTGACGCCGAGGGGGTTGCCCTTGCGCACGAGGAAGACGATGGTGCTGGTGTAGGGCGAGCTGGCGTTGGGCAGGCGCTTTTGCCAGTCGGCGGGGAACTTGCCGGTCTTTTCCGCGATGGCGTCGATGTCGTAGGCGAGCGCGAGGGTGACGACGTCGGCGGCGAGGCCGTCGATGACGGCGCGGGCCTGCTTGCCGGCGCCGCCGTGGGACTGGCGGATGGTGACGGTGTCGCCGGTCTCGGCCTTGTAGTGCTCGGCGAAGGACTTGTTGAACTCGACGTAGAGTTCGCGCGTGGGGTCGTAGGAGACGTTGAGAAGCTCGTAGTTTTTGGCCGAGGCGACGGCGGCGAGCGCGGTCGCGGCGAGGAGGGTGGTGATGGTCTTGAGTTTCATGATGGTGTGTATGGAGGGGTGGTGGCGGGAAGAGATGACGAGGGGAGCGGGGGCGCCCCCCTCGCCTTTCACAAGCCGATCAAACGACTTGGGCGGTCGCCGCGCGGTGCGGCTCAGAACTGGAACTGGAGGCGGGTGAAGGCGTAGAGTTCGTCGTCGGCGAGAGGGCCGTCGGTGAGGTTGGTCTTCTCGACGTCGAAGCGGGCCTGGACGTTGGCGTTGAGGAACCAGTTGAGTCCGACGCCGTAGGAGATGGCCTCGGAGGCGCTGGTGGCGGGGTTGAGCACGCCGAGGTCGAAGAGCTTGTCGTCGACCTCGAGCCCGCTGACGCGGGCCACGATCTCGAAGGCGCCCCAGGTGCCCTTGCCCCAGTTGAAGGGCGAGGAGGGGGTGACGCCGCGGCGGGAGGAGTTCTCGCCGGTGAGCACGTAGCCGGCGCTGAGGCGCCAGCCGGTGTTCGAGACGGACTCGCCGGTGACGAGCTCGTGGCGGTCGAGGGTGAACTCGGCCGCGGCGCTGAACGGGCCGGAATACCACTCGACGGCGGGGCTCACGCGCACCTGCTGCCCGTCGATGGCGTAGGCGGCGACGGCGGTCTGCTGGCCGTTGGTGCGGATGGCGGAGGTGTTGCCGGCGTAGTGGCCGACGGTGCCGCCGACGCTGAACGAGAGCGGGGCGAGCGCGCCGTCGCCGTGCTTGAACGGACTGACCGCAAGGCGGCCGCCGAGGGTGAAGTCGCCGTCGCCGCCGTTGACGGTGCCGGCCCAGGTGTTGTTGGGCGCGCCGTTGTAGACGCCGAGGCGGTAGGCGACGAGGTCGTCCGCGAAGGCTCCGGCGGCCTCCACGCCGATGTCGCGGTTGGGCGCGAGCTGGTTGGTGTAGGAGGACTCGATGAAGTGGCGGTTGTTGGGCGTCTCGAGCGCGACGGGTCCGAAGAATTTGCCGAACTTCAACGAGAAGCCGGGGGTGAAGGCGATCTGACCCCAGGCGTCGACGAGCTGGGTGTTGCTGCCGGCGGTGTCGGCGGAGGCGAAGTCGGGCTGCAGATAGGCGGTGAAGCTGTCCCCCAGCTTGGCGGTGATGGGCAGGCGGATACGCCGCAGCCGGACGTGGTCGCGATTGGCGCCGCTGTCGTCGAGGTAGACGCGCGCGTCGGTCTGGACGAGCGCGCCGACCTTCAGCGAGTAGTCCTTGTCGGGGGAGGTGACGACCAGGCCCTTGTTTCCGATCGAGACGGAGGGCTGCTTCTTGGCGGCCGCGGCGGCGGTCTCGTCCTTGAGCTCGATGTTGCGCTCGAGGGCCTTGAGCTTCTGGTCGAGCAGACGAATCTGCTCTCGCAGGGCGGCGACGTCGTCAGGCGCGGGGGCCTGGGTCTGGGCCGTTAGCGAGGGTGTTGCGGACAGGAGCGCGAGCGCGGCGAGGCCGGCGGCGCGGACGGTGTGAACTGAGTTCCTCATGGGAAGGTATGGTTTTCTTCGTGTGCATGGGAACTTCCCGTGGTCGGGTCAGTCGGGTTGCGGTTTGGTTGTAGTCTGGCTTTGGATACGCCTCCGCTGGTGACGGTAGGCAAAGGGGAAAAACGCCGCGAGACGGGCGGCGGGAGGGCGAAACGGCTCCGCCGTTCCGCCACGGAAAAGGAATCAGTCGTCGCGACCGGAGGCGGACGGCAGGCGGGTTTTCTCGGTGCGCTCGATCTGGGTGACCTTGCCGTCGTGCACGACGATCTGGACGACGCCGAAGCGCAGGCCCTCGACCTTTTCGCGCACGATGGCCAGCCAGTCGGGCAGACCCGGAGCGGGGCGGTCGGCGGAGGTGTTGGAATACGTGGTCATGACGGGAAGACTCAAATGGTGTAGTCGGGGAAGAGTTCGGAGAGGATGCCCTCGACGGGCTTGAGGCGGCGGTCGGCCGGGATCTGTTGGCGCTTGGTCGCGGCGGCGGCGGGTTGTTCCTTGGCCGAGCGGCGGGCGGCGCCGTGGGTGCGTTCGTGGGAAAACGGCAGGGGGATGCCGTCGCGTTTCATCTTGCGGGTGGTGACGTCGACGACGTCGGCCAGCGAGTAGCGATCAAGGATGCCGGCGATGGCATTGCGCACGTCGAGCATGAGCATGCGCAGGCCGCAGTGCACCTCGTCGGGACAGCTGCATTTTTCGTAGGACGTCTGGCTGACGCAGCCGATGGGCGCGAGCGGGCCGTCGATGAGGCGGACGATCTCGCCGATGGAGATGTCGTCGGCGGGGCGGGCGAGCCGGTAGCCGCCGAACTTGCCGCGCTGGCTGGTGATGAAGCCGGCGGACTTCAGCTCCTGCATGATCTGCTCCAGAAACTTGGCGGGGATGAGTTCTTTCTCCGCCAGCTCGGCTACCTGCACGAGCTCACGACCAACGTCGGCGGCGATGCCGAGGTCGATCAGAGAGCGGAGCGCGTATTCGCCTTTTTTGGAGAGCTTCATGGGCCGGATTTAATCCACATAGAACCAATATGAATTAACCCAGCAAGCTCTTTTTCATATCATTTCAATAGGAATTAAATTTATCTAAAATACAGCGACTTAGGAGAGTATTAACGGCCACTTAACTCTCCGGAACGATCCAGCGCAACCGGCTTCCCCCGCCCGAGGTCTGGGCAAGACGCCTGGCCAGATCGGCGGCGAGATCGGCGAGGACGGGGGCGAGTTGCCAAGGCGGGTTGACGACGATGAGGCCGCAGCCACGCATCTTCTGAGGAGAGTCGGGGCCGGCGATGGTCAGCTCGATGGCGCAGGTGGGCGGCGGGCCGTAGTCGGCGAGTTCGTCGAGGAAGGTGTCGCTGCGGGAGCGCTCGGTCAGCGGATACCAGATCGCAACGGTGGCGGCGGGCAGGCGGCGCAGGGCTTCGTCGAGGGACTCGGCCACGCGGGCGAATTCGTCGCCGGCCTCGAAGGGCGGGTCGATCAGGACGAGGGCGCGGCGCTCGAGCGGAGGCAGGTGGGCCTTGATGGCGGCGTAGCCGTCGACGGACTCCACGCGCACGCGGCGCGCATCGCGGAACTCGTCGGCGAGCAGGTCGGACTCGTCGGGATGCAGTTCGCAGAGGACCAGCCGGTCCTGCGGGCGGGCGATGGCT
This sequence comes from Verrucomicrobiota bacterium, assembly GCA_030601755.1. GTDB lineage: Bacteria > Verrucomicrobiota > Verrucomicrobiia > Opitutales > Opitutaceae > JAUWBF01. The sequence continues at coordinate 18,815 of JAUWBF010000034.1, forward strand.
TGCACGAAGCGAGGCGAGCCGGGGTAGTGGCGCACGGTCGCGGCGTCGGCGGCGGCGGTAGCGTCGTTGTCGGCAGAGTCGCGCGCGGTGACGTCGGCGGTCTCGGCGCGACGCTTGGCGTCATGGGCGCGCACGATCTCCAGGTAGTCGCGCAGCACTAGGGACAATGTCGCCGCGTCCGCATCGAGCAGGCGGCCGACACCGTCGGGCCACTCGGGGGCACGCTCGAGGGTGAGTCCACGGGAGGCTCCGAGCAGATCGTAGGTGCCGCGACCGGAGTGGGTGTCGAGATAGAGAAAACCCTTGTCCTTGCGCTGGAGCGCGCGGACGAGTTGCACGAGGGCGGCGTGCTTGAAGACGTCGGCGAAGTTGCCAGCGTGGTAATGGTGCCGGTAGTTCACGCGGAGGCGGGCGCGGCGGCGGACACGGGGACCTTCACCACGGTCTTGCGCACGAGGTCGCCCTGCGGGCCGGCGGCCAGCGAGGGACGGTGGGCGTCGATCGGGAAAAACACCGCGACCGCGCCGGTCTCGACGACCAGCGTCGAGCCGTTGGCGTAGGGTTTGAAAAAGATCAGGTCGCGCTCCGGTGTGAAGTCCTCGTCGACGGCGAGGTTGCCCGTATCGGTGAGTTCCATGAGTTCGCGGCCGGCGACGATCACCTGGATGTCGATGTATTCGCGGTGGGCTTCCCAGCGGCCCTGCTCGCGGGGCTTGGCGACGTAGGCCTGTTCGAGCGCGAAGGCGCCATGCGGGAGTTCGACGCGCTCGGTCGCGCCAGTCTCGACCCGCAGGATGCGACGGTGCTCCTCGCTGTCGGGAGCGAGGCAACGGGCGACGTAGTCAAACGCCGCCGAGAACGCGGGTGATGCGGCGAGCTGCGCGCGCACGGTGGGGAGGGAACCAAAGACGGCCATGGTGGCCGCATGCAACCCGCCGGAACGGCGCGACGCAAGCGGCTTGAATACGCGGTCGCAGTCTGCCGGCGGCACCGACCGCGAGGCCCGCGTCACTGCACGCTGAAAAACCCCGTCAGGATGATCGGGTTGGGCTCGATCTTGGTGAGCGTGGTCTCGTGCAGGACGTTGTTGCCCACCCGCACCTCGACCAAGTGGGGCAACAGCACGCCGCCCACCGGCCGGAAGTCCGAGTAATACGTCTCCTCCACAACCTCCTTGCCGCGCATCACGCGCGTCATGTCGCGCCGCACCAGCATGCCGGCCTCATCCAGATAAAGCAGCGACTCGCCGCGCGGGCCCTTGGCACGGACCCTCGACCACTTCAACCCGTGCACGTCGACCACACCCTCGTAGCTCAACGCGATGCCGCGCTTCGCCGACTCGTAGAGCGGATCCTCGAAGTCCGCGTCGCGCACGAAGTCCGCCCCGTCGGCCTCGGACTGGACCTTGGTCTTCACGTCGCCAAGGCGAATCCAGGGCGGGTTGACGCCGTCGTAGCCGCGCGTGATGCGCACGTCGCCACCCACCGTCTCCACGCGCACGAGGTTCGGGCGCCGCGCCCACATGACGAACTCCAGCCGCGCGCCCGCGATGCGCGTGGTGCCGGTCGCGTGAACGGCCTTGAGCGCATCCACGTTTTCACGGCCGCCCATCGCCTCGATGTGCACGCGCGCCAGGTTCGCCGCCATGTCCGCAGCCTGCCCGGCGCGCAGCCCGAACGGCACGAGAATCAACAGCCAAACCAACCGGCACACCAGCCACCATCGCGGGGTAATCATGCCGTCCATCGCGCCACGCCCTGCCGCCTGACGCAAGCCCTCGGGCCGCGTCTTTTCGCGCGGCGCTCCGTTGATTGCGCTGGCGCAGCCCCCGCCGCATCGGCTACCCGTCGTCGCCATGAGCATGGAATTCGGCTGGTGGGTCCGCGACCCAGAGGAAGGCAAATATCAGGTCCGCGCGATCATCCACGGCGGCAACATCACCTGGAAACGCAAGCAGGGCCACCACACCCCGTGGGAACCGATCGAGCCCGTCACCGACGCGCATTGGGACAAGCTCATCATCGAGGCCGAGACCCGCGTGCCCCGCCGCCTGCTCTCGCCCAAGCAGTTCGAGGACATCAAGAAGCTGCGTTCGAAGATGGGGTTTTGAACGGCGGCGTCGTCGCCGGCAACTGCACCACGAAGCCCGGCAGGCGCGTCCAGATGTAGCGCAGCGCCGGCGTGTAGCGTTTCGGATGCGTGATCAGGTCGCGCGTCAACTCCACCGGGTCGAACCACGCGCCCTTCTCGATCTCGGCCGGGTTCAGCGTGAACGGCCCCTCGTGCTCCAGGCGGTAGATCCACACGAACTCGCGCCCCGTCTCCCGGCAGGCATTGAGCCGCAGCCAGCGCTCGGGCGTCGCGTCGACCTGCACGCCGATCTCCTCGTGCAATTCGCGCACCGCGGCGTGGTCATAGGTCTCGCCCGCGTCGACATGCCCCGAGGCCGACGGCGACCAGCAGCCCGGATTGGTGTCCTTGGCCATCGAACGTTTTTGCAAAAACACCCGCCCCTTCGCGTCGAACACGAAGACGTGCACCGCCCGGTGCAGCAGGCGCTGCTTGTGCACCTCCCCGCGCGTGAGTTGGCCGATCACCTCGTCCTGCTCGTTCACCACGTCGAAAAGCTCGTCCTGGCTCTGCGCCTCGTTTTGTCCGGGGGTCGGTTCCATGGTTCGTTTTAAATGTCGCTAAGTGCCCTCAAAGCGTTCTTTCGTGAGGCCAAAACCGTCCGAAATCCATGCCTAAAATCGAAGTCAACCAAGTCGCCGAGATCCTCAAGCGCAACGCCGTCGAGCCCTCCCTCCTCCGCCAGATCGTCGAGGAGATGCAACAAGTCGTGCAACCCGAGACCGACGAGGAGAAGCCGCCCGCGCTCAAGAAACAGTGGTGCATCCTCATCTCCGACCCCAACGGCGTGCTCCCCGAGGACGAGCTGACCGGCTGGGTTGTGCAGATCCCCGAGAGCGACAGCGTGCTCACCACCGTCGAGCGCATCCACAAGGCCGCCTACGAGTTCAACACCACCAAGAAGGGCCGCCTGCTCCCGGCCAAGACCGTTGGCGAGGCCATCGAGAACGTGCCCGCCAAGCACTTCAAGGAGATGAACCTCTGGGTGAAGACCAAGCAGCCCGTCTTCATGCTCCGCACCGACAACGAGATCCCGCTCGAGGAAACCTCCAAGGACGCCCGCCGCCACAAGGTGGAATAAGGCGGGATGCACGCATCCCGAAATCTTAAATCCCAGGCACAATCCCAAGCAGGGGCCTCGCTCGCGAGGCCCCTTTTTCACGTCAACGCTCCGTGATCGCCATGTCCGCGGGATTTTGCCCACGGCGCCGCACCGCGTCGGCCAGCGCCCGCAGGTCCAGCCTAGCGCCGGTGCGCAGGCCGTTCGCCTTGAACCATCCTTGGTTCATCTCCACCGCGTATTTCAACGCAGTGCCGCGCGACTGCACCGGCGTCTCGTCGTAAGGATAAAGCGGATACACCTCCTTCAGCACGCCCTCCGCGTCGAAGAACCCGATGTCGAGCGCCGTCGGCGTGTTGCGCATCCAGAAGCTCATTTGCTGCGGCTCGCCGTAGATGAACACCATGCCCTCGTCCGCTCCGAGGTGAGTGCGCCCCATAAGCCCGCGCTGCATCTCGCGCAGGTTCAGCGCCAGTTGCAGCCGCGCCGTCGTCTCGCCGATCTTGATCGCATAGAAAGTCTCCGCCGCGTCCGGCGTCACCACGGCTGCGCCCGACACGCCGCCGGCCACCGCCGCCCGCTCGCCGCCTTCGCAGCCCGCCGCCAAACCGGCCAGCAAGACCAGCGACCACCAACGCAAAACCGAAACCTTGTTTGCAACTTTCACACCGCGCAGAAGTAATCTGCCCGCAGCTCAACACAATCCCATCGTGGCCAAAAACTCCGCGTCCCCCGCCCTGCTCCTCTACGCCGACACCGCGCGCAGCTCCGACCTGCGCTACTTCGCCCGCTTCACCGTGCCCGATCCGATGATCGCGATGCGCGTGCGCGGCGAAAAGATCGGCGTGCTCAACGCCCTCGAATACGGCCGCGCCCAAAAATCCTCCGGCTTCGACACCGTCCTCGCGCTCGAGCCCCTCGTCGAGCAGGCCCGCCAGCGTCACCCCGACGCCAAGCCCGGCCCCGCCGAGGTCATCGCCCTGCTCGCCCGCAAATATCGCGTGAAGTCGTTCACCATCCCCGATGATTTCCCCGCCGGCCTTTGCGACCGCCTGCGCGCCCTAGGCATCACGCTCACGCCCGTGGAGAAGCTGTTCCCTGAACGCGAGTTCAAGACCCCCGCCGAAATCCGCGCCCTCCGCGAAGGCAACCGCGCCAGCGCCGCCGGCATCGCCGCCGCCGAACGCCTGCTCCGTGCCGCCAAGATCGACCGCGCGACCGGCAAACTCCTCCTCGGCGGCCGTCCCCTCACCTCCGAACGCCTCAAGACCGCCATCGAGATCGCCTGCCTCGAGGCCGGCGCCGTCTCCGCCGACACCATCGCCGCCGGCGGTGACCAGGCCTGCGACCCGCACGAGCACGGCCACGGCCCGCTCCGCGCCAACGAACTCATCATCGTCGACGTTTTCCCCCGCGTCACCGCCACCGGCTACCACGGCGACATGACCCGCACCTTCCTCAAGGGCCGCGCCTCCGAGGCCCAGCGCAACCTCGTCGCCGCCGTCCGCGCCGCCCAACTCGCCGCCCTTCATGCCGCCCGCGCCGGCGTCAACGGCCGCCATGTCCACCAGCAATGCCTCGACGTCTTCGCCCGTCACGGCTTTGAGACCAAAAACACACCCAGGGGCTGGATCGGCTTTTTTCATGGCACCGGGCACGGACTCGGCCTCGATGTGCACGAGTCCCCGCGCGTCTCCAAGGTCGACCGCATCCTCCAAAAAAACACCGTCGTCACCATCGAGCCCGGCCTCTACTACCCCGGCCTCGGCGGCTGCCGCATCGAGGACGTCGTGCAGATCACCCCCGGCAAACCCAAGCTCCTGTCCGACTACCACTACGACTGGGAACTGAGATGAAGGATTGGCCCACGAAACACACGAAATGACACGAAAGAAAAACCATGCCTGAAATCATTCAGGCGGAGGAATGCTACAAAATCATCGGTGCCTGTTTTGAGGTTTATAGGGAAAAGAGATGCGGCTTTCTCGAAGCCGTTTTTCAAGAATGCTTGGAACTGGAACTCACCCTGCAAGGCATACCTTTCGAGGCGCAGCGACTTTTGCCCCTAAGCTACAAGGGACGCCCCTTGGTTCAGACCTACAAGGCAGACCTGATTTGTTTTGGTCAGATCCTCGTCGAGCTAAAAGCGGTATCCACACTTACCGACGAACACCGAGCCCAAGTGCTAAACTAACTGAATGCCACTGGCCTTCGTCTAAGCTTGCTCGTGAATTTCGGCCACTATCCAAAACTACAATGGGAGCGGATCGTCCTCTGAGAATTTCGTGTCTTTTCGTGTATTTCGTGGGCCATAACTCCGTGAATTCGTTCCATGCCCGAACTCGCCGAGGTTGAATACTTCCGCCGCCGTTGGAACGCCGGCCTCGGCCAACGCGTCGCCCACGTGCTCGTTCACCCCAAGGCCGGCGTCTTCAAAAAGACCGACGCCACCACCCTCGCCGCGCGTCTGACCGGCGCCACGCTCGACGCCTCCGAGGCCGCCGCCAAGCAGATGCTCTTCCGCGCCACCGCCGCCGACGGCGCCCCGCTCTGGCTCGGTATCCACCTTGGCATGACAGGCGAGCTGTTCGTCGCCCCCGCCGGCCACGCCCCGCGCAAGGGCGACCACCTCGTGCTCGTGCAACGCGACCGCGCCCTCGTGTTCACCGACCCGCGCATGTTCGGCCGCGTGCTCTTTCACGAAGGCCCCGACGCCCCCGCGTGGTGGACCGACATCGCCCCCGCCGTCACCTCGCCCGCCTTCAGCATCGGCGCACTCACCGTGTTCCTCGCCCGTCGCGCCCGCACGCCGATCAAGGCCGTGCTGCTCATGCAGGAACGCTTCCCCGGCATCGGCAACTGGATGGCCGACGAGATTCTCTGGCGCGCCGCCATCCACCCGCGCCGTCCGGCCGGCTCGCTCTCGCCGGACGAGACCAAGACCCTGCACCGCGAGATCCGCCACGTCGCCACCCATGCCTTGCGCATCATCGGTCGCGCCAATGCGCCCACGATGCCCGACCCTCCGCCCGACTGGCTCTTTCAACACCGCTGGACCGACGGCGGCCTTTGCCCCAAGACAAAAGCCCCCCTCGTCCGGGAAGAGATCGGCGGCCGCACAACCTGCTGGTCTCCCGCCCGCCAAAAGCTCTAGGCTGACCGCTTTCCACCCATGAAAATCGCCCCCCACTCCAAGTTCGTCCTCATCGGCGACTCCATCACCGACGCCGGTCGCGATCCCTCCGGCGAGGCCACCCCCTGGGGCGCACCCGGCCACGGCCACGGTTACGTCAGCCTGATCGAGGCCTGGCTCGGGGCCACCCGCCCGCAGGACCGCATCCGCATCATCAACCGCGGCGTCGGCGGCAACACCGTGCGCGACCTCAAGGCCCGTTGGCAAACCGACGTCCTCGACCTGCGGCCCGACTGGCTCTCCGTCATGATCGGCGTCAACGACGTCTGGCGCCAGTTCGACACCCCGCTCCGCCCCGAGGGCCACGTCCTCATCGAGGAATACACCGCCACCCTCGACGAACTGCTCACCCGCACCCGCCCGCTCGTCAAAGGCCTCATCCTCGCCACCCCCTTCGTGTTCGACACCCACCGCGACGAGCCCATGCGCAAGAAGATCGACACCTACGGACTCGCCGTGCGCGAACTTGCCAAGAAGCACGACGCGATCTTCGTCGACATCCAGGCCGCGGTCGACGCCCTGCTCGTGCACACCCCCGCCACCGCCCTCGCCTGGGATCGCATTCACCCCAACCAAACCGGCCACATGGCCTTCGCCCGCGCCTTCCTCAAGGCCATCGACGCGCTTTGAGCGCATGGCCGATGGTTTCCGAATTTTTAGAAACAAATATTCAACGCAAAGGCGCGGAGTCGCTGAGGTCGCAAAGACTTTCCAGCCACCTACGCTTTGCGCCTCTTCGCGCCTTGGCGTCTTTGCGTTAAAATCCATTCCCTTCCAGATCTCTGCCTAAATGCCGGCCAACCGCCAACGCCTCGACGAACTCCTCGTCGCCCGCGGCCTCGCCCCCTCCCGGGCGCAGGCCAAGGCGCTCATCATGAGCGGCCGCGTGCTCTACGGCACCACCCGCCTCGACAAACCCGGTCGCGAGGTCCCGCTCGACATCGAGCTCACCGTCGAGCAACCGCCCCGCTTCGTCTCCCGCGGCGGCGAAAAACTCCAGGGCTGGATCGACGCCCACGGACTCGACCTGACCGGCGCCCATGTGCTCGACGTCGGCGCCTCCACCGGCGGCTTCACCGACTGCGCCCTGCAGGCCGGAGCCGCCGACGTCACCTGCCTAGATGTCGGCCGCGCCCAGCTCCACGCCAAACTCCGCGGCGACCCCCGCGTCACCAACCTCGAGCAGGTCAACGCCCGCCACCTCCAGCCCGGCGCGCTGCCCCGCCCCGACTACGACGCCATCGTCATGGACCTCTCCTTTATCTCGCTGCGCGCCGTGCTCCCCGCCGTCTGGCCCTTCCTGCGCGCCGGCGGCACCCTCGTCGCCTTGGTCAAACCTCAGTTCGAGGCCGGCAAGGAGGAGGTCGACAAAGGCCGCGGCATCATCCGCGACCCCGAGGTCCACCAACGCGTGCTCGCCGACATCCAGACCTTCGCCCTCGCCGAACTCCCCGGGGCGAGCCTGATCGCCACGATGGACTCCCCCATCACCGGCACCGACGGCAACCGCGAGTTCCTGATCGGCCTGCGCCGCGACGCTTAGGCAACGCTCCCGCAAGCATTTGGCGCCTAGGCCTGGATTCGCCTCCGCGCGCCGCCGGAAGGCTTGGTTGACACCACCCGCCGCCGGCCCCTTACTGACAGATTCACTCTCGAAAACCCTGTCTATGAATACGGAAGCAGTAGCCACTCTCATCGCCAAAAACCCGACTCTTAAAGCCGCCAAAGCCAAGCTCGAGGCCATGCAGCCGGGTTCCTACTGCATTCACCGTAGCTGGGGCTTCGGACAGATCCAGTCCTACGACGAGGCCTCCCAGCGCCTCCGCATCGATTTCGCCGGCAAGCCCGGCCATCCCATGGACCCCGCCTTCTGCATCACCACCATGGAGGTCCTCCCGGCCAACCACCTCCTCGTGCGCAAGCAGACCGAGCCCGACGTCATCGCCAAGCTCATCGCCAACGATCCCGCCCAGCTCATCGTCGAGGCCCTCGCCGCCTATCCCAACAACGCCGCCACCGCCATCGAGATCGAGATCGTGCTCGCCCAGGTCGTCGGCGAGGAGAAGTTCAAGAAATGGTGGTCCACCGCCAAGAAGGCCATCGCCAAGGACCCCCGCATCTCCATCCCCGCCAAGAAGACCGAGTGCTACGTCGTCCGCGAGACCCCCGTCTCCGTGCAGGACGAGATCGTCGAGGCCTTCCAAGGCACCCGCTCCGCCCGCCGCCGCATCAAGCTCGCCGAGGAGCTGCTCGCCACCGCCGACAAGAAGAACCCCGCCCCCGAGCTCAAGGACGTGCTCGCCGGCCTCGCCGAGGCCATCAAGGACAGCAACCAGCTCGACACCGCCGAGCGCCTCTACGGCGCCGCCGTGCGCGACGACCTCGCCAAGTTCCTCGGCGACGAGACCCCCTACGCCCCCGCCCAGTCCGACCTCATCGCCGACGCCCGCGACATCGCCGACATCGTCGAAAAGCTCCCCGTCCAGTTCCAGTCCCGCCTGCTCGAGCTCATCAAGGAGACCCACGTCATCGAGCACCGCGACATCGTCTTCAACCTCCTCAAGACCAGTCAGGGCAAGTTCACCACCGAGTGCATCAACTTCCTCGTCGAGAACGGCCACACCGACGAGCTCGCCGCCTCGCTCAAGCGCTGGCAGGTCGAGCAAAACCTGCGCGCCCCCGTCCTCCTGTGGATCGTCAAGAACCGCCACTCGAAGAAATTCGCCAAGCTGCTCAACGACCTCATCACCCCCCGCCTGCTCGGCGCCATCTTCTACGCCATCGACTACGAGGCCCTGCAGGCCGCCAGCGCCCGCCGCATCCCCCTCGCCGAAATCCTCAGCGAGGACACCGACCTCATCCCCGACCTCCTGTCCTCCGCCGACAGCGAGACCGCGCGCGACCTCGCCAACACCCTCCTGCTCAACCAGGGCTTCGAGGACCTCACGAAAAAGTCCCTGCTCGCCCGCTTCATCAAGATCTTCCCCTCCATCCAGTCGCTCGTCGCCGGCGACGCCGAGGGCAAGGAGGAGCAGCTCATCGTCTCCCGCGACAGCTACGAGCGCAAACGCGAGGAGCTCGAGCTCATCATCACCAAGAAGATCCCCGAGAACTCCAAGGCCATCGCCACCGCCCGCGAGCACGGCGACCTCAAGGAGAACTCCGAATACAAGATGGCCAAGCAGGACCAGTCCGTGCTCATGGCCCAGAAGGCCCAGCTCGAGAAGGACCTCGGCCGCGCCCGCATCAGCGACTTCTCCGACGCCACCCTGCTTCAGATCAGCGTCGGCAGCATCGTCGACGTCACCGTCGGCTCCACCGGCCAGACCGCCACCTACACCGTCCTCGGCGCCTGGGACAGCGATCCGACCAAGAACGTCATCGCCTACAAGACCCCGCTCGGCCTCGCCCTCGTCGGCCGCCAGATCGGCGACACCGTCAACGTCAAGATCGGCAACACCGAGGAGACCTACACGGTCAAGTCCATCGCCCGCTACGTCGACGCCAAGTAAGGCCGTCCGCGCGACACCCGCGTTTTTACACAGCCGCCGCGTCCTTTGGAACCGGCGGCTTTTTTGTGAACCACGAATGAATACGGATACACGCGGATAAAATCTCTATCCGTGCCCATCCCTGACACCGGTGGTTAAAGCGTTTTAAGTGAAACTGTATCCGCCTGGATCAAAGGTGGAACGCGTTGTCCCCAACGCGTTCGAGAATCCCATGACCACGGCGAACGAGCGTCTTGAGGACAAGCCGCTCCACCCAAAGTAGCTACAGTTTTAGTTAAGCTGCTCTGGAGTCCGAGTGACTTCGGCCAGTAGCAAGGTTTTGCATCCATATCAGCGTTCATTCGCGTCCATCCGCGGTTCTAAAACCAGGCTGACGGAAACCGCACGTCACCCAAACGTCACCACCCCGCCCTCGCCGCCGTGGTGGTTTTGGCTCAATTAAAACCAAAACCATGCGCGTCATCCTCACCTCCCACGGCTCCACCGGCGACATCTACCCCGTCATCGCCATCGGCGTCGCCCTGCGCCGCGCCGGCCACTCGGTGTGCTTCGCGACCATCCCCCACTACCAGCCCGAGATCGAGGCCGCCGGCCTGGAGTTCTACGCCCTCTGCCCCAACTGGGAGATGCCCGACCTCGCCTACTGGATGGGCCGACTCAACAAGATCCGCAGCCCCATCTACCAACTCCGCGAGATCTACGTCGGCGCCCGCTCCTACATCCCGGAGATGATCGCCCGCATGGACGCGATCATGCCCGAGACCGACCTGCTCGTCTCCAGCTACCTCTTCCCGATGAACAAGGGTATCGCCGACCGCCACGGCGTGCCGTTCGCCACCCTCGCCTTCGCCCCCCACGTCATCCCCTCGCCCGACTACCCGCCGGAGAACATCCCCTCGCCCCACTGGCTCGGACGCGCCACCCGCCGCGCCTGGAACCGCTGGCTCTGGAAAACCGGTAACGCCGTCGTCGACCGCGTCATCAACACCTCCATCGCCGACGCCCTGCGCGCCGCCGGCCTGCCCAAGGTCCGCAACTTCTTCTCCAAGCCCTCCGAGCGCGTGCTCGTCACCCTCTCCGAGCAGCTCTTCCGCGTGCCCGGCGCCGAGATCGACGCGCGCTTCCGCTACACCGGCTACTGCCGCTGGCAATCCGCGGAAAACCCCGCGCTCGACGCCGAGGTCCGCGAGTTCACCGACGGCGAAAAGGTGCCCGTGCTCACCTTCGGCAGCATGGTCTACGAAAACTCCGGCGCGTGGATGGAGCGCTTCATCCGCCACTGGCCGCGCGACCGCAAGATCATCGTTCAGCGCGGCTGGGCGCAGTTCCCGCAGTTCGGCGACACCGACCATATCAAGATCATCGGCCAGGTCTCGCACGACCAGCTCTTCAGGCACGCCAGCGCCATCATCCACCACGGCGGCGCCGGCACCACCGCCAGCGCGTTGCATGCAGGCGTGCCGCAGATCGTCGTCCCGCACATCGGCGACCAAACCTTTTTCGGCAGCGAGGTCGAGCGCTTCGGCTGCGGTTTCCGCCTCGCCAAGGCGCGCTGGCCCGAACACCTGCACGAGGCCCTCGACCGCCTGCTCGGCAACCCCGAACACGCCCGCCACGCCAAGGACGTGCAAGCCCGCCTCCTCGCCGAAAACGGCCCGCAAAAAGCCGTCGAGGAACTCGAACGCTTCGTCGCGGAGAAACGCCGGCCCGCGGTCGCCGCGTAGGGGCTTCGCAAGCGAAGCCCGTTGAACACTCACGACCAAATAACGCGTTTTCTAAAAGAAACGTCATACGGGCTTCGCAAGCGAAGCCCCTACGCCTATCTCCCTCAGACTCGCCGCGCGCGCTCCACGTCCGCCTCGAACCGCGCCACCACCGCGTCCCAGGTGACGCCCAGCGTCGTCGCTCGTGCCGCCGCGCGGATCTCCGCCCACCGGCCGCGCTCCGCCGCCAGCGTCTCCACCGCCCGCAGGTAGGCCGCGGCGTCGTCGTAGTCCGCCAGAAAGCCGTTCTCGCCGGAGCGCACGTATTCGCGGCCGGCGGCGTAATCGTAAGTCACCGTCACCAGGCCGCTGGCCATCGCCTCGGTCACCACGTTGCCGAAGGTCTCGGTGACGCTCGGGAAAAGAAACACGTCACCCGACGCGTAGTGCGCCGCCAGATCCTCGCCGCGCCGCATGCCGGCGTAGTGAAACTCCGGATACTCTTTTTCGAGGCCGGCGCGCTCGGGGCCGTCGCCGACCAGCAAGAAGCGCGCGCGGGGCTCCAGCTCGCGCAGTCGCAGGAAAGCCTTCACCGCCAGCCCGAGGTTTTTCTCGGCGGCCACGCGGCCGACATAGACTGCCACCGGGTCGTCCGGACCCGCGCCCCAGCTCGCGCGCAGCTCCGCGCTGCGCCGCTCCGGGGAAAACAGCGCCGTGTCCACGCCGCGCGACATCACGCCCATGTTGCGAAAACCCGAGTCGGTCAGCTCGCGCGCGCCCTGCGCGGTCGGCACCAGCGTCAGCCGCGTGCGATTATGAAACCACCGCAGGTAGGCCAGCGCCGCGTCCTGAAACCAGTGCAGCCCGTAGTGGCCGCCGTAGGAGTGGAAATTGGTATGAAAACTCGACGTCACCGGCAACCCCAGCCGACCGGCCACGAACAGCACCGCCAGCCCCAGCGGGCCCTCGGTGGCCACGTGCACGAGGTCGGGTTTCCATGTCCGCCAACGCTCCTCGATACGCACGACCACCGGCAGGCCCATGCGCAGGCTCGGGTAGCGCGGGATCGGCACGCCCGGCACGAGAAAGTCCTCGGACGCCAACACGCCGCCCGCCTTGGCCTCGGCCAGCTCCTGACGCTGCCGCGGACGCAGCACCTCCACGTCGTGACCGCGCAGCCGCAGACCGCGCACCAGCCGGCTAAGCGTCATGGCGACGCCGTTGACTTCGGGCGGATAGGTTTCGGTGACGAGGGCGATGCGCATGCCGGGCTTGAAAGCGTGTTTTGCCGGCCACCCGGCGCGCGGGCAAACGCATTGCGCCCGGCCAAGTTACATTTGCGCGACGCGTGGACGCAAAAAAAGGCCCCCCGATCGCGGGAGGCCTTGGAAAAACGATGGTCGCGGGAAACCGATTACTCGGCCTCGGCGGCCGGGTTGATGTCGAGCAGCTCGACGTCGAACACGAGGGTCGCGTTGGCGGGGATGACGGGCGGGGAGCCGCGCTCGCCGTAGCCGAGGGCGGAAGGCACGTAGAGCTTGATCTTGCCCCCCTTCTTCACGTGCTGCAGGCCCTCGGTCCAGCCAGGGATCACCTGGTTGAGCGGGAACTCGGCGGGCTCGCCGCGATCGACGGAGCTGTCGAACTTGGTGCCGTCGACGAGGGTGCCGGTATAGTGGACCTTGACGGTGTCGGTGGCCTTGGGTTTGTCGCCCACGCCTTCCTGGACGATCTCGTAGTAAAGGGTGGCCTTCTCGCCCTCGTGGTTGGTCGCCTCGACGGACTGCACGCCCTCCTTGGCCTTGATGTCGGCGAAGAACGCCTCGGCCTCGGCCTTGCTCTTGGCGGCGGCCTTGGTCTGGTAGGCCTGCTGCTTGGCGGTGAGGAAGGCCTGGATCTGCGGCCCGATCTGCTGGAGCGGATACGGCACGGCCTCGCCGGCCAGCGCCTGGTTGAAACCCTTGAGGAGCGCGGCCTTTTGCTCGGCGGTGAACTCCATCTCGTTGGCGCCGACCTGCGAGCCCACATACCAGCCAAAGGTCTCCAGGACCTGGGCCTCGGTGAAGGTGGTGACGGCGGCCTCGGCGGGCGCGTTGTCCTGGGCGAACGAGAGCGCGGTCGAGCCGAGCAGGCACAGGGAGAGTTTGATGGCGGGGGCGAGTTTCATATGGTGGTGAATGATAGAAGAACGCGGGACGGGGATTTTGTGCCGCGAAATTCCGACGCTGCGCCCCGCCGAGGATGGTGGCAAACACTTTGCGGCCGGGCTTGAGCATTCGGAAAACGTGCCGTTTATTCACCAATCCCCACCGGCAACTTCATGACCCCCGACAACTTCTGGACCAGTCTCGACGGCCGCATCCTGGCCGTTTCCCCCGTCTCCGAGCAGCGCCTCAAGCTCACCCTCGCCTTCACCCCGCGGCACCCCGCCGAGGAGGCCTTCATGCAGGCGCACGCGGAGCGGCTCAGCTTCACCGAGCGCAGCACGCTCGCGCGCATCGGCATCGAGATGATCCCCTCGGGCAAGCCCGTCTTCATCAAGCACTGCGTGCTGCTCGAGGCCGAGGCCTTCCTCTACGACGAGAGTTTTCCGCACGCCGCCTACTGGCGCGATCTGCTGGTGCCCGGGACCCCGGTCGGTCGCCTCTTCCACGCCCCAGCATCCGCCAAGCTCGACGCCACCGCCATCTGGGAGGCCGTGCGCGCCAACCGCCTCAAGCTCCCCGACACCATCAGCATCGACCGCCACGGCCGCGTGTTTCTCACGCCCCACCCCGTGCACTACACGCTCAACCCGGCGCTCACCCGCGACAGCTTCGAGCGCCTCGTCTCCGGCGAGGCCGGCCGCTCCTACCTCGACAAGGTCCAGGTGCGCCACCACGCCGCGCCGCTGGCCATCGCGCCGCGCGCCGGCGTGCTCACGAGCTGCTCCATGTATTTGAAGGAGCACTACGTCGTGCTCAACCAGGGCGAGGGCAACTTCGGCATCCATACCAGCGCCGTGCTGCTCGACCCGGTGAAGACCAACGGCACCAACATCATGCTCGAGATCTACAACCACGGCGACCAGCCCGTGGTGAACCCGATGGTCTCGGTCGACATTTTCCGCGCCCCCGGGCACTCCGGCGAGCGCTTCAACCAGCAGGCCCGCCACCGCGACAAGCTCACCCGCACCGCCGCCGCCCTCTACAAGGGCCTCGACGAACTCGAGCCGGTGACCGCCCACGCCCGCCCGCGCACCACCATCTCCGTGCGCGGGCAGGACGCGTCGATGCCCAACCACAGCCTGCTGCTCAACGCCGACGAGTTCGACCAGCTCCGCTCCGGCAAGCGTCGGCTGCCCGCCCGCGCCGGCTGCCCCACCGTCGTGCAGGCCCTCGCCTCCGCGCCCGCCGGCGCCGACACGCTCGTCGTCGATTTTTTCCCCAACCTCATGGAGCAAATCGAGCTGCTCACCCGCCTGCCCAAGCTCAAGCTCCGTCGCCTTATCTTTCGCCAGGCCTCGCGCACCCACGGCTTCTTTTTGTCGAGCAACGCCCACGCGCGCCTCGACACCTTCGACGCGCTCGGGCTCGAGGTCTATTGGTTCAACCCGCAGATGGGCGACCTCTACCTGCACACCTACAAGAAGGGCCACGGTTTCTTCATCCGCCAGGAGATGGCCCGCCGCTTTCAGGAGTGCACCATCTTCGCCTTCTACGGCAGCAACGCCGGCCTCGACGCCGCGCAGACCGAGCGCATCTCCGAGCTCATCACGCGGCTCTCGGCCTTCATCGGCCCCAACGTCGGCGTGCTCACCGGCGGCGGCGCGGGCGTCATGCGCCTGGCCACCGAGCAGGCCCGTGAACACGGCGCGCTCACCGGCGCGTGTTTCCTTGAGCTCGAGGCCCAGCCGCCCGAGTTCGGCGTGGATTTCTTCAACACCTTCCAGGAGACCTCGCGCCACTTCCGCCAAAAATGGTTCGAGGCGGCCGACTTTTGCATCTTCAACGTCGGCGGCGTCGGCACCCTCGAGGAGATCGGCATCGAGCTGTGTAACCTCAAGCTCGGCATCCGCCCGCGCGTGCCCTACACCTTCTTTGACGCCGCCTACTTCGACGACCTGCGCCGCCAGATCGAGCGCATGATCGCCGACAAACGCGCCCCCGCCTGGATGGCCGACTACATCCTCTTCTCCGACAAGCCCGAGGACGTCGTCGCCTTCTACCGCAAGACATTGAAGGTGCTCTGAAAAAACGGCTCGTTCTCCGCCCTCCGGTCGTTCTCCCTGTGGGGCAGACATGTCCACTTCCTCGAACGACCTCCCGAAAAACGTCCTCATCGTCGGCGGCGGCGGCCGCGAGCATGCCCTCGTCAAGGCCTGCGCCGCCTCCCCCGCCGCCCCGCGCCTGATCTGCGCGCCGGGCAACGCCGGCATCGCCGCCGACGCCACGTGCTTCCCCGTCGCGGCCGATGACATCAAGGGTCTCGTCGCCCTCGCCCAGTCCGAAAAAATCGACTTCGTCATCGTCGGCCCCGAGGTGCCCCTTTCGCTCGGTCTGGTCGACGCCCTCGCCGCCGTCGGCATCCCCGCCTACGGCCCCAAGGCCGACGGCGCCCGCCTCGAGGCATCGAAGATCTTCACCAAGCAGATCCTTTTCAAATACGGCATCCCCACCGCCGCCGCCGGCATTTTTACCGAGATCGACCCGGCCCTCGCCTACATCCGCGAGCGCGGCGCGCCCATCGTCATCAAGGCCGACGGCCTCGCCGCTGGCAAAGGCGTGATCGTCGCCACCACCCTCGCCGAGGCCGAGGCCGCGGTGCGCGACATGCTCGCCGGCAACAAATTCGGCTCCGCCGGCAGCCAGATCCTCGTCGAGGACTGCCTCGGCGGCGAGGAGACCTCCATCCTCGTGGTCGTCTCCGGGCGCGATTACCTGATCCTGCCCGTCTCGCAGGACCACAAGCGTATCGGCGAAGGGGATACGGGCCCCAACACCGGCGGCATGGGCACCTACTCGCCCGCCGAGGTCGTCACGCCCGAGTTGCTCGCCCGCATCGAGCGCGAGATCGTCGCGCCGTCCGTCAACGCCATCGCCGACGAGGGCATCGACTTCCGCGGCACGCTCTTCATCGGCATCATGCTCACGCCCGACGGCCCGAGCGTGCTCGAATACAACACCCGCTTCGGCGACCCCGAGACCCAGGTCGT